>CAZMCV010000060.1:0-21688 GCA_964564645.1 uncultured Acetobacteraceae bacterium | reverse complement strand
ACGAGGGCGGCGAGAAGGCGCTCGAGGAGGAGCGGCGGCTGGCCTATGTCGGCCTGACGCGGGCGCGCAGGGAAGCCATCGTGAGCTGCGCCGCCAATCGCCGCGTCTACGGCAATTGGGGCCCGGCCATCCCGTCCCGCTTCCTCGACGAGCTGCCCGAGGAGCATGTCGAGCGCGAGGGCAGCGCCGGCATGGCCCGCCAGCGCATCGCCGACCTCCCCAGCGTCTTCGACCGTGGCCCGCTCGGCGCCCATGGCGGCGCGGCGCGGCGCCAGCGCGTGATCGAGGCCGGCGCCTGGGAGGTGCAGGCGCGCCCCGCGCGGCCCGACCCGATCGCCGTCGGCGCCCGGGTGTTCCACCAGAAATTCGGCTACGGCACGGTCGAGGCCGTCGACGACGACAAGCTCGACATCGCGTTCGAGAAGGCGGGGCGCAAGCGCGTGCTGGACCGCTTCGTGGAGAAGGCATGAAGCGCCGCGCGGAGAAGCTCGAAGCCCTGGCGATCGAAGGCCTGCCCGAATCCGCCGTGCCGGCCTTCGAGGCGGCGCTGGCCACCATCTGCGGCACCACCGGCTATTTCCGCGACGAGGCGACCGACACCTGGCGCGTCGAGGGTGTGCGGGAGGCGGGCGCGGGCGAGGCCGAGCTGGCCGGGGCGCTCGCCATCGCCGCCCTGGTCGCCGGGCTCGACCTGCCGCCCGCCCTGCTCCGCGCGCCGGTCGAGGCCGAAGGCTGGCTGGAGCGCACGATCGAGAGCTTCCCCGAACAGCCGATCGGCCGGCGCTTCCTGGTGCGCCCGACGCATCTGCCCGATCCCGTCACCCATGGCCGCATCGTGCTGCGGCTGGATGCCGGCCTCGCCTTCGGCAGCGGCGAGCATGGCTCGACGCGCGGCTGCCTGATGGCCTTCGAGCGGATCGCGCATCGCCGGCCCCGGCGGATCCTCGACATCGGCACGGGCTCCGGCATCCTGGCGATGGCCGCGGCGAAGCGGCTGCGCCGGCCGGTGCTGGCGACCGACATCGAGCCCTGGTCGGTCCGGGTCGCGGCCGACAACATGCGGATGAACGGCGTGCAGCGCCTGGTCGCGGCACGGCTGGCCGATGGCTGGCGGCACCGCGCGGTGCGCGGCGGGACCTATGACCTCGTCTTCGCCAACATCCTGGCGCGTCCGCTCTGCGCCATGGCGCGCGACCTGGCGGCGCATCTGGCGCCGGGGGGCACGGCGATCCTGGCGGGGCTGCTCGACAGCCAGGCGGCGATGGTGCTGGCGGCGCACCGGCGGCGGGGGCTGGTGCTGGAAGCACGCGTCGCGGTCGGTCGCTGGACAACGCTGGTGCTGCGCCGCGCCGGCTGACCGTCCGCGCCATCAGGCCCGTCAGCAGCGGTCGCGGAGGCGGTCCGCCCGGGGGCTCGAAGGCTCCGCCTTCGCGGATCCGCTTCCCGCGGCGCCGATCCGGCCTCCCGCGCCCCGCGCCCCCCTGGCGGGGAGGCGCGGGACGCGGGGCCGGCGTCAGATCGCCATGACGTTGCGCGCGGCGTGGACGTGCAGCCGCGGCGCCGGCACCTTCCCCGGCACGGTCGTCGCTTCACGGGTGACGGCGCCGGAGGCGACGTGCTCGATCTCGCCGCGGGTCAGGCCGATATCGGCGAGATCCCGGTCGGTCAGCGCATTCAGCTCGGCCGCCGCCTGCCGGCGGGCGGTCCAGCCCGCGAGGGGCTCGGCGATCAGCCGGCCGAGCGCGAGGATCGCGTCACGCGCGCGCAGCGCCGAGAGGAAGCGGCCTTCGGCCTGGGCGACATCGGGGCCGTGGGCGCTGGCCATCAGGCGGTGGAGGTCGGACTTGGTGAAGACGGTATCCATCGTTAGCGTGTCCCGGTTGCCGCCTGCACCCCGTCCTTCATCCGGGCGGTGGGGCGGGCGGGCGGCGCGGGATCGTGTCCTGGGCCGGGGCCGGCCTGGGATCGCGCCCGTGCTTCGCAACTGCGAAATGGGACTGTCCGTGGTTCTCAACCTGCGCGAAAGCGGCGGCGGAGCCATGCGGAGACCGCGCGGCTCCCTGTGGATAGGCGCTAAAGTGTTAGGCGTTTGATAAGGGATTCATCGATCCGTGACATCCGCCGACCGCATCGCCGCCCTCCGTGCCGAACTCACCCGCCACGGCGTCGATGGCTTCCTCATCCCGCGCGCGGATGAGCATCTGGGCGAATACGTCCCGGCCTCCGGCGAAAGACTGGCCTGGATCAGCGGCTTCACCGGCAGCGCCGGCCTCGCCGTGGTGCTCGCCGACCGCGCCGCGGTGTTCACGGATGGGCGCTACACCACCCAGGTCGCCCAGCAGACCGATCCGGCGGCCTGGGAGCGGCGCCACATCACCGAGCAGCCGCCGGGCGAATGGCTGCAGGCCCACGCCAAGGGAAAGCGCATCGGCTACGATCCCTGGCTGCACCCGGAGGCTTCGCTGAAGCGCCTGGCCGAAGCCGGCGTGGATCTGGTGCCGGTCGCGCCGAATCCGGTGGACCGCATCTGGCGCGACCGCCCCGAGCCGCCGCGGGCGGAGGCGACCGCGCACCCGCTCATTCATGCCGGCAAGCCTGCCGCGGAGAAGCGCGCCGAGGCCGCGGCCGCGCTGCGCGAGGCCGGCGAGGACGCGGCGGTGCTCGCCGATGCGCATTCCGTGGCGTGGCTGCTGAACCTGCGCGGCGGCGATCTCGAGCATACGCCGCTCATCCTCTCCTTCGCGCTGCTGCGCGCGGACGGCTCGGCCGAGCTCTTCGTCGATCCGGCCAGGATGCCGGGCGCGGTGCGCGCCCATCTCGGCAACGCCGTCGTCATCCGCCCGCGGGAGGCGCTGGCCGAGGCGCTCCAGGCGCTGAAGGGCCAGCGGGTGCGGGTCGACGCGGATGCGACCCCCGCCTGGTTCGCCCAGACGCTGCGCGCGGCGGGCGCCGAGGTGGTGGCGGGCGAGGATCCCTGCCGCCTGCCGCGCGCCTGCAAGAACCCGGTCGAGCAGGAGGGGGCGCGGGCCGCCCATGCCCGGGATGCCGTCGCCATGGCCCGCTTCCTCGCCTGGTTCGCCGAGGCGGCGCCACGCGGCGGCGAGACGGAGATGTCCGCCGCCGACCGCCTGCTCGCGTTCCGCCGCGAGGTGACGCTGTTCCGCGCCGAGAGCTTCCCCGCCATCAGCGGCGCCGGGGAGAATGGCGCGATCGTGCATTACCGCGTGACACCCGAGACGGACCGGCCGATCCGCGCCGATGAGTGCTACCTGATCGATTCCGGCGCGCAGTACCTGGACGGCACCACCGACATCACCCGCACCCTCTGGACCGGGCCAGGCCCGGCGCCGGCGACCTTGCGGCAGCGCTACACCCGCGTGCTGCAGGGCCACATCGCTCTGGCCACCCTGCGCTTCCCCAAGGGCGTGGCCGGGCCGCATCTCGACAGCCTGGCGCGCCGCGCGCTCTGGGATGCCGGGCTCGACTACGACCATGGCACCGGCCATGGCGTCGGCAGCTACCTCTCGGTCCATGAGGGGCCGGCGGCCTTCAGCCGGGCGGCGCGCCCGGTGCCGCTCGCGCCGGGGATGATCCTGTCGGACGAGCCGGGCTACTACCTGCCGGGCCATTACGGCATCCGCATCGAGAACCTGCTGCTGGTGCGGGAGGCTCCGGAGCTGCCGGACCAGGCCAAGCCCTTCCTCGACTTCGAGACCCTGACCCTGGCGCCCTATGCCCGCGCGCTGATCGCGACCGATTTGCTGACGCCGGCCGAGCGCGCCTGGGTCGATGCCTACCACGCCCGGGTGCTGGACGCGGTGGGGCCCGCCCTCGCCCCCTGGCCCGAGGTCGCGTCCTGGCTGCGCCTGGCCTGCGCCGCGCTGTGACCGAGGCGGGGCTTGCCGCCTGGCTCGCCGGGCGGCGCGTGCTGCTGGCCTATGGTCTGATGGGGGAGGCGACGGCACGGCTCGCCCCGATGGGAATCGACTACATGGGCGCGCAGCAGCGCTGGCTGCGCGAGGTGGGCGCGGCCCCCGAGGTGGTGCGCGTGCCGACCGCCGCCCCGGTCGCGGTGAATGCGGAGCGCATCCGCACGGCGCTGCTCGGCCTGCCCGAGGGGGCGGCCCCGGCGCTGCTGCTGGCGCACAGCAAGGGCGGGCTGGAATCGCTGGCCGCGCTGCTCGATCCGGCCGCGGCGGCGCGCTGCGCCGCCTTCATCGCCTTCCAGTCGCCCTTCCACGGCACGCCGGTCGCCGATGCGGTGGCCGGGCACCGCGTGCTGCACGGGCTGGCGACGGCTGGCCTGCAGCTTCTGCGCTGCGGCGACGGGGCGGGGCTCCGGGACCTGACGGTCGCCGCGCGGCGGGCCTGGATGCGCCAGCATGGGGAGGCGGTCGTGGCGCTGACCGCGCGGCTTCCGGTGGTGACGGCGGGCACCGCGCTCGATCCCGCGCATGCCGAGGATCCGCGCGACCGGGCCTATGCGCTGGCGGTGCGGCTGATCGAGCGGCAGGCCGGGCCGAATGACGGGCTGGTGCCGCTCGCCTCCACCGTCCTGCCGGGCGCGGCGCGGCACATGGTGGAGCGCGGCGGGCATGTCGCGCTGGTGGCGACCGGGGCGGGGCGCGACCCGATCGGGGCGCTGCGGCGGGCGCTGGCGCTGGCCCTCGGCGATCGACCCCCGGCCGATGCCGCGGCGCCTGCCTCCGCGCACGGATCTCCGTGAGCCTCCGCCGGCGCCTCAGCGCGCCACATAGCCCCCGTCGGCGCACCAGAGCTGGCCCGTGACGAAGCTCGCCCGGGCCGAGGCGAGGAACAGCGCGACCTCGGCGATCTCCTCCGGCTCGCCATAGCGGCCCATCGGGATGGCGCCGACCATCTCGGCGAAGCGCGCCGGGTCGGCGCGGCTGGCGACCGTCATCGGCGTCGCGGTCGGCCCGGGCCCGACCGCGTTCACGCGGATCCCCTCGGCCGCGTATTCGAGGGCGAGCGAGCGCACCAGCCCGTTGATCCCGGACTTGCTCGCGGCATAGGCCGCGCCCTGGCGGAAGCCGACGATGCCGAGCTGGGAGGAGATCGCGACGATCCCGGGCGTCGCCCGCGACGCGCGCAGCGCCGGCAGCGCGGCGCGGATCGCGCGGAAGCAGCCATTCAGGTTGATGTCCATCAGCCGGTCCCATTCCTCCTCCGGCATCGCCTCGGTCGGCGTGCGGATCAGGATGCCGGCGCAGTAGACCAGCGCGTCGAGCGCGCCGCCGAGCGATTCGGCCATGGCGGAGAGCGCCGGCCCCACCGCTTCCCGCTGCCGCAGGTCGAGGGGCCGGACGGACGCGATGGCGGGCGATTCCGCCGCGACCGCCGCTTCCTCCGCCGCGTCGAGCACCGTCGTCGCCACCCTCGCCCCGCGTTCGAGCGCGATCCGGCGGATGGCCCGGCCGATGCCCGAGCCGCCCCCCACCACCAGAATCCGCCGCCCCGCCAGCTCGCCGGCGGCGCCATCCTTCGTCACGTCCATGGGCTTGATCCCCCCGCTCGCCTGCTGTCAGAAGCCGATTCTGGAGAAGAACGCCCGTGACAGCCGAAGCCCTGCCCGACGATCCCCGCGGGCGCCGCCCGCCGCCGCGGCCACGCGGCCGCCCCCGTCTGCAGGAGGCCGAGGCGGAAGCCCTTGCCGCCGTCGAGGCGCTGCTGGCCGGGGGCACGCCGGCGCGCGAGCTCACCATGGAGCAGGTCGCGCAGCGCGCCGGGGTCAGCAAGGTCACGCTCTATCGCCGCTGGCCGACCCGCGCCGCGCTGCTGGCCGATGCGCTGATGCGCCGGATCGCGGCGACGATGCCGCTCGACGAGACCCTGCCGCCGGCGATCGCCATCGCCGGCCATCTGCGCAGCATGGCCCGCGCGCTGGGCGGCGGGACCGGTGCCTTCGCGCGCGCGGTGATCGGCGAATGCCTGTCCGATCCGGCCGCCGGGGCGGTGCTGCGCGATCGCTATCTCGGCCTCCGCCGCGACCTGGCGATCCGCATCATCGCCCAGGGACTCGCCGATGGCAGCTTCACCGTGCGCGGGATCGAGGCGGAGCGGCTGCACGACATGCTCTACGGCGCGGTGTGGTACCGCTTCCTCTTCGATGTCGGCGCCCCGGATCCAGGCGCCGCGCTCGCGCTGATGGAGGCCGTGCTGCATCCCGCCCGCCAGCCGCCGCGCAAGCTGCCGCGGCGCGCGCCGGGCGGCTGAGCCGCGCCGCCGTCACGGCGCCATCGAGATCGGCACGAGATCCTGGAACCAGGACTGCACCTGCGTGAAGCCGCGGACCTTCGGCGTCATCGCGCGCGCGTTCAGGTCGTGCACGATGAACACCCAGGGCGCCTGGTCCACCAGCCGCGCATGGGCGCGCGTCAGCGCCGCCTCGGCCTCGGCCGCATCGAGCGTCGTCTCCATCACCTGGATCTCGCGCTCATAGACGGGGTCGTTGAAGCGCGGCCAGTTGAAGCCGTTCGGCGGCATGAAGGAGGCGGCGGTGTAGCGCATCACCACCGCCGGGTCGGAGGTCGGCGGCGCGGTGTTGATCGCCATCGATCCGCGCAGGCCCGGCGCGTCGGGGGGTGAGCGGTTGAGCTGGAGGACGGTGTTGAACTCCACCACCTCGAACTCGGTCTCGACCCCGCAGGTCTCCTTCAGGCGGGCCTGCAGGAACTCGTTCATCGGCAGCGGCAGCATGTGGCCGGAGCCGGAGTTGGAGATCAGCACCTTGAAGCGCAGCGGCCGCTGCGGCCCGTAGCCGGCCTCGGCCAGCAGCGCGCGGCCGCGGGCGGGATCCAGGCGGTAGCGGTTCTCGGGCGTGCCGAAGATGGCATCGGCGGTGCGGAACACGCCGGACGCGGCCTCGGCGGTGTTGTTCAGCAGCGCGACCAGGCCGGGGCGGTCCACGCAGTAGTTCAGCGCCTGGCGCACGCGGAGGTCGCCGAAGGGGGAGTTGGGCGCGTCGGTCTGCAGCAGCCAGGACCAGGTGTGGGGGTAGGGATGGGTGACGATCCGGAAGCCGGCCTGGCGCAGCGCGGGGATGCTGTCGGGCGAGGGATTCTCGATCCAGTCCACCTGGCCGGAGCGCAGCGCGGCGATGCGGGTCAGCGGATCGGGGATGGGCAGGAACTGGATGCGGTCGAGCTTCGGGATCCGCGCCGGGTCCCAGTAGCCGGGGTTGCGCGCGATCTCGGCCGAGACGCGCGGGTTGAAGCGCGACAGGCGGAAGGGTCCGGTGCCGGCGGGCAGCGCCTGCGCCACCTTCGCCCAGTCGCGCCCGTTGTTCTCCCACGAGGCCGGCGAGGTGATCAGGACGTAGACCGCCATGTAGGGGAAGTAGGAGAGCGGGCGGGTCGTGGTGATCGAGACAGTGTGGTCGTCGATCTTCCGCCACGACGCGATGACGGGCACGCGGCCGCGGACGATGGCGCCGCCATTCAGGTCGGCCTGCGGCGAATCCGTGCGGTAGAAGCGCGTCAGGTTCCAGGTGACGGCATCGGCCGTGAACGCCGTGCCGTCATGGAATTTCACGCCGCGGCGCAGGTGGAAGATCCAGGTCTTCGGGTCCGCCCGGTCCTGCTCCCACCGCTCGGCGAGGCCCGGGCGCAGCCCGGCGCGCAGATCGGGGTTTGACAGGTCCCAGAGCACCAGCCCCTCGAACACCGGGTAGCCCAGCCAGCGCATGCCCTCGAAGCCATTGTCCGGCATGCCGCTGGTGGTCGGCACGTTCGACGCCGTCATGCCGATGCGCAGCACCTGCTCGGGCTGCGCATCGGCCACCCCCGCGCCGCCGAGGGCGAGGGCGGCGGCGAGCAGCGCCCGGCGGATCACGCCGCGATCCCGGCATTGCTGACATAGAGGCCGGTGGCGCGGCGATGCGCCAGCCGCGCCTCCGGGCTCAGCGGCACCTTCAGCCGCGCCTCCGGCTCGAAATGGCCATGGCGGTCGGTGCCGCGCACCAGCAGCGCGGTCGGGCGATGGCCCTGGTTCATCGGCTTCACCTGCGTCGGCACGTAGCTGAGCGTCAGCCCGATGCGCCGGTCGTCGCTGCGGTTCGGCCCGGAGGAATGGATGCAATGCGTGTGGTGCAGCGACATCTGGCCGGCCCCGAGCGGCGCCAGCACGCCATCCGTCGGGCCATAGCCGGCGACCGTCAGGCCGCGGCGGATCAGGTTCTGCTCCGTCCAGTTCTCGAAGTGATCGGCGATGCCGGGCTTGTGGCTGCCCGGGATCATGCGCATGCAGCCCGATGCCTCCGACGCCTCGGACAGCGCGACCCAGGCGGTGACCTGCGCGGCGGGGCGCAGGTGGAAATAGGCGTCGTCCTGGTGCCACTCGGCGAAGGTCGGCGTCCGCGCCTCCTTCGTCTGGAGCGTGAAGTGGAACAGCAGGATGTCGGGGCCGATGACGTCCTCGACCGCGTCGAGCACGGCCGGGTGGTGCACGATGCGGTCGGCCCAGCCGAACAGCAGGTGGCATTTCGACTTCTCGGGGAAGCCGAGCGGCTTGCCGATCGTCGCCTCATAGGCCTCGAGCTCGGCGCGGGCCTCGCGCACCTCCTCGGCGGTCAGCACGGGGATGGGGGCGGTGAAGCCCTCCTCGCGGTACTGCGCGACCTGCGCATCCGTCAGGCGAAGCGGCATGGAGCCCTCCGTTATTGGTATGATCGTATCATTAAGCCGACGGCCCGGCGCGCCTGTCAACACGAACCCGCCCGCCATCGGCGCCGTCGCGACGATGGCGCCAGCCCGCCGCGGCCTCGCCTAACGCCGGCCCCGCGCGCCACCCTGGTGCTCGTCCGCGGGCCGGATGCCCGCGGCGAGCGCCAGGCGGACCGCTTCGGGCAGGCTGCGCACCCCGAGCTTCGCCATCAGGTTGCCGCGGTGGATCTCGACCGTGCGCGGGCTGATCCCGAGATCGATGGCGATCACCTTGTTCTGCCAGCCCGCGACCAGCCGGCGCAGCACGTCGGCTTCCCGCGCCGACAGCGACGCCACCCGCTCGGCGGCTTCCGCCGCATCCTTCGCCTCGTCGCGCGAGGCGCGTCCCCGATCCAGCGCGCCGGCCACGGCGCGCAGGATCTCCTCGCCGGTGAAGGGCTTCTCGATGAAGTCGCAGGCTCCGACCTTCATCGCCTGCACCGCCGCCGGCACGTCGCCATGCGCGCTGACGAGCACCACGGGATGGCCGATCCGGCGCTCGGCCAGCGCGCGCTGCACCGCCAGCCCGTCGAGCCCGGGCATGCGCAGATCGAGCAGCACGCAGCCGAAGGGCAGCGCCCCCGCCGCCGCGAGGAAGCTCTCGCCGCAGGCGAAGCCGCGCACGCCGTAGCCCTCGGCGCCGAGCAGCAGGCCGAGCGACTGGCGCACCACGCTCTCGTCATCCACGACATAGACGACGCCGCGCTCAGCCGACATCCGATCCGGCCTCCATCTCCTGGCAGGCGCCGGCCTGCAGCGGCAGGGTGAAGCGGAACACCGCGCCGTCCCGGCCGTCCGCGCGCCTCGGCGCCCAGTCGAGCCGCCCGCCATGGTCCTCGACGATCCCGCGCGAGATCGCCAGGCCGACGCCCATGCCGTCCGGCTTGGTGGTGACGAAGGCGGAGAACAGGCGGGCGCGGATCTCCGCCGCGACGCCGGGGCCGGTATCGGCCACGGACACCTCCACCCGGTCCGCGCCACATCGCCGGGTGACGATGAGAAGTTCCCTCAGCGCGCTGGCGCTCATCGCCTCGACGGCGTTGCGGACCAGGTTCACCGCGACCTGGCCGATCTGCACGCGGTCGAGGCAGAGCGGCGGCAGCCCGGGCTCCAGCTCGAGCCGCAGCGTGATGCCGCGCTGCCGTCCATCGGCCAGGGCCAGCCTGACCGCCTCCCGCAGCAGCTCGTTGAGGTCCGTCGGAAGCCGCTCACCGTCGGAGGCGGCGAGGAAGGCGCGCAGCCGGCCGACGATGCGTCCGGCATGCACGGCCTGGTCCGCGGCCTCGCGCATCGCCTCGCCCGCGGCGGCGAGGCGCGCATTGCGCGACGCGTCGGGCATCAGCCGCAGCGCGCCTTCCGCGAAGGTGGCGGCGGCGGTGAGCGGCTGGTTGATCTCATGCGCCAGCGCGGCCGCCAGCGCGCCCATCTCGTTGATCCGCGCGGTCCGGCGCACCTCCGTCTGCGCGTCGCGCAGCCGCTGCGCCTTGGCGCGCGCCGCCGCATAGGCGTCGGCGAGCGCGTTCACCTCGCGGATCGGCGTCGCCGGCGCGGTGTCCTCGCCAGCCTTGACGGCCTGCGCGAGCTCGGTGATCGGGCGCGCGATGCGGCGCGCGAAGGAGGCCGCGAGGATCGTGGCGAGGCCGGTGAAGAGGATGGCCAGCGCGACCGTCGCCGCGAAAGAGCGGCGCAGCGGCGCGGCGAAGTCGCGCTCCGGCATCAGCACCCAGGCCGTCCACCCCGCGATCTCGCTGCGTGCGAAGGCGAGCACGACCGGCGCGCCATCGGCGTCCATGCCGCGGCGCCAGCCTTCCATGTCGGCCGCGGGATGGCCGCGCCCGGGCCTCGTGCCGACCAGTCGCGGGGCGTCGCGCGTGCGCGCCAGGACGGTGCCGGCGCGATCGGTGATGCTCGCCGTCATCCCCTCCGGCACGCCCTCGCGCGCCAGCATCTCCTGCAATTCGGCGACGGGGATGCGCAGGCTCAGCACGCGCGCGCCGGTCGCCGGGGCGCTCTCCACGGGCACCAGGACGGCGAAGCCCGGCGCGCCATCGGGCGGGCCGCGCAGGAGCCCGGAGAATTGTGGCCGCCCGGTCGCCAGCGCACCGGTCTCGGCCGCGAGGTCGCGCTCGCCCGGCGGCACCGCGCCCTCGGCGAGCAGCACCGTTCCGTCGGATCCCCGCAGCACCACGCCGGCATCGCTGATCCGCGGCATCTGACGCAGGCGGCGCCGGAACGCCTCGAGGTCGTTGCCCAGCAGGTGGTCGGAGGTGGCGAGCACCTGCGCGACCGCGCCCAGCGTGGCGAGGCCGCGGTCGAGCGAGACGGCGATCCGCCTGGCCTCGTCGCGGGCCACCGCCTCATGCCGTGCGCGCTCGTCCGCGGCGATGGCGAACAGGAGGAAGGTTTCGAGGGCGAGCACGGGCAGCAGCAGCGCGGCGCAGAGCAGGCCGAGATGCCAGGCGAGCGGCCGTCCGCGGATCGGTCCGCTGCCGCGTCGCGCATCCGATGCCTCCGCACGCCGCACCTGCGCCAGCCTCCGGCGGTTGCTGTCCGAGGCAACGCCCCCATCCGCATCGGTTTCCGCGCATCGGCTAGGTAGCAGCACGGAGTCAAAGCGGCGGCTGGCCTGCGCCACCTCGGGGTGCGGGCCTGGGTGCGAAGCGCCCTGAATTCCAGCAGGAGGACTCACGGCATGATCCATCCGCGATATCTCGCCACACCCACTTGGCGCATCGGGCTTCTCGCCGGCGCGGCGGTGGCGGCGCTCGGCCTCGGCTGCCCGGCGATGGCGCAGCAGCAGGACGGCGCATCCGGCGGCCAGCAGGGCCAGCGCGCCCAGGCGCAGCCGGGCCAGGCGCCGTCCCAGCAGGCGGGCAGCCAGCTGCCCGTGGTGGTCGGCCAGCTCCGCACGGCGGAGCAGGCGCTGCGCCAGGCGCATGGGCAGCTTTCCGACGGGCAGCAGCCGAATTTCGCGCAGGCGCGGAACGCCATCGATGGCGGGAAGAACGTGCTCGGCCGCGTGCCGCAGCAGATGCAGGGCCAGGAGTCCTGGCGCACCGCGCAGCGCGAGCTGGATGAGGCCGGCAAGGCCATGCGGGCCGACCAGCCCGACCGGCAGCAGGCCGCCACCCGGCTGCGCGAGGCCGCGGATGCGGTCGGCGCGCTCGCCCGGCAGATGGGCGGCAGCGCCGATGCCGCCGGCGGCGCGGGGCAGCAGCGGGCGGACGCCGCGCAAGCCCGGCCGCAGGTGAACGTCCAGCAGCCGGCGCCGCAGATCACGGTGCAGCAGCAGGATCCGCGGATCACCGTGAACCAGCCGCCGCCGCAGGTGGTGATCCAGCAGCCGCCGCCGCAGGTGAACGTCCAGCAGCCCGAGCCCCGCGTCACGGTGCAGCAGGCCCAGCCGCAGGTGCGCGTGCAGCAGGCGGAGCCGCAGGTCACCGTGCAGCAGCAGGGCCAGCCCCAGGTCACGGTGCAGCGCCAGGACGACCCGCGGGCGGCGGGGCAGGACCGGGACGGCCAGCGCCGCGACGGCGCTGGGGCGAATCCGGACCAGCGGAGCGGCGCGACATCCGGCGCGACTGCCGCCACATCCGATGCCTCCGGCATGCCGCTGCAAAGCGTCGAGGGCCTGGTCGGCACCAACGTGGTCGGCAGCAATGGCCGCGAGGCCGGCGAGGTGCGCAACCTGCTGGTGGACAGCCAGGGCCGCGTGCGCGCGGCCGTCGTGGAATGGGGCGGCTTCCTCGGCATCGGCGAGCGCCAGGCCATGGTGCCGATCGAGCGCATCCGCGTCGGCCAGGGCAATGAGCGCGCGCAGCTTGCCATGACGCGCGAGGAGCTCGAGGCCCTGCCCCGCTACGACCGCGACCGCATCGGCGCGTATGGGCGCGAGCGTGGCTGGGGCGAAGGGCTGCGGCTCATTCGCTGAGGGACGGGCCGGCGGGCGGCGGCAGGCCCCGGCGCCGCCGCCCCGATCCGGCCCGCGCGAGGCCGGGGCGACACGAACCACATCCGAGGAGACCTCACATGCATGGCAAGCTGATGCTCGCCGCCCTGATCGGCGCGGCGCTCACCGCGCCCGCCTTCGCGCAGGGTTCCGGCAGCACCCCGGGCAACCAGCCGCAGGCCGGCCAGTCCGGCAACCAGTCCGGGAGCCAGTCGGGAAGCCGCTCCGGCAGCGCGTCGCAGGGCGCGCAGATGCAGGGTGGCCAGGGCCAGGCCCAGGGCCAGTCGCAGCTGATGGGTCAGGCGCAGCTGCGCCGCCAGCTCGAGCAGGCCGGCTTCCGCGAGGTGCAGGTGATCGACGCCGCCTACCTCGTCCGGGCGCGCACGCAGGACGGCAACACTGTCCTGATGACGATCAACCCGCCCGACGGAAGGACGCAGGGCGCCGGCACCTCCGGCAGCGGGTCTTCCTCGGCGACCGGCGGCAATGCGGGGGCCTCCGGCTCGAGCGGCGGCGCGTCCTCGGGCAGCGGCTCCTCTTCCTCGTCGACGCGCTGACCGGCGCGGGCGGGGCCCTCTCGCGGGTCCCGCCCTGGGCCGCGACGCGCGCGCGTCCCGGTCCCGCAGGCGTGGAACGCGTGACGAGGACCATGCCGAGGGCCGGCGCCGCGCGGAGACCGACAACCCCCACCGGCCCTGGCGTGAGGGTTGACGCGCCCGGGGGCGGGCAGCGGCGCACCCGCCCCCGCAGGCGAGGCTGAGCATGTTCTTCGAATCCTGGTTCTCCCTGCTGCGCGTGCTGGTCGTCGGCACGCTCGCCTATGGCGCGCTGGTCGTGCTGCTGCGCTTTTCCGGCAAGCGGACGCTGGCGAAGCTCAACGCCTTCGACCTGGTGGTCACCGTCGCGCTGGGCTCCACCCTGGCGACCGTGCTGCTGACGAAATCCGTCGCCCTGCTGGACGGCATCGTCGCCTTCGCGCTGCTGGCGGGGCTGCAATACGTCGTCGCCTTCCTGTCCGTCCGCTCCCGCCGCTTCGATTCGCTGGTGAAGTCGGAGCCGACGCTGCTGCTGCATCGCGGCGCCTTCCTCGAGCGCGCGATGCGCGACCAGCGCGTGACGCGGGACGAGGTGATCGCGGCGCTGCGCGCCGCCGGCGTGGCGCGGCCCGGGGATACGGCCGCCGTGGTGCTCGAGACCGATGGCACAATCAGCGTCGTGCCGCAGCGCGGGGCGGCGGTGCCGGGCTCCGCGGCGCCGGATGACACTGCCGCGCCCGAACTCGAAGGCGTGCGGCGGCCCGGCGCGGATCCGGGATGATCGGCCAGGAACCCGCGCGCCCGCGCCGCCGTTGCGCCCCCGCGCCGCGCACGAGGCGGCGGCGATGGGCAGGCGGCGAGCGATGGCGGGGCAGGGCGCGGGATGACGGGCGCGCAGCCGCGCCGGCGCTGGGCGGGTCTCCTCGCCGCCTTCGTCGCGACCTTCGCCTGTTCGCTCGTCGCGCTGTGCGGGATGCATGAGGGCGCGGTTGGCGTCTTCGTGCCGCAGCTCGCCGTCTCGATGGGATTGCTCCTGGCCTTCGCCGGCCTCGGCACGCTGATCCGGTTCCTCCACCACGTCGGCACGACCATCGGCTTGGATCGCGTGGTGGCGCTTCGGGCGCTCGCCTCGGCAACGCGGGACGACGCCGCGGCGGTGGCGGCACGGGGCGCGGCGCCGCCCCGCCCGTGCCGCGTTGGCCGAGCGCGTGGCGATCGCGGCGGCGGCGCCTTCCAGCGCGCCGCTGCCATCCGCATGCCCCGAACCGGATGCCGGCTGGTCCCCCCCTGCGGGGCCGCCGCCGGCCCGGGCGGCCGCGTTCGGCCCGCCGCGCGCCCTGGGCGAAAGGGGTGCGGGCGATTTCGCGCAGGCCCCACCTGCCGGAGCACGACACCGTGACGGTTGGCGCCGCTCCCGTTCACAATGCCGACAACCACGTCCTTTGGCACCGCGATGGTCTTGACTGCCGGGGGGACATCGCGTGAGACGGGGCTCAAGCATTACGCCCCACGGCCCGGTTGGCATCCGATCATGCCGTCACGCTCTGCCCGTAGCGTCGCCCTGTCGCCGGATTTGACCCGCTACGTCGCGGCGCAGGTCGCCACCGCGCGCGACCGCAGCGCATCCGAAGTGATCCGGGCCGCGCCGCGGCTGCTGCAACGGGACGAGCCCCTCGCCGGGCCGCCCGGCGCCACGCGCGACAGACCCGAGGATCGATGAGTCCGAGGAACGGCGCCGAACCCGGTTCGGACGTCCATCGGCGCCTCGCGGCGCTGGAGGCGGAGATCACGCGGCTGCGGGCGGCTCTCGCGGCGGCGAGGCTGGAGACCCGGGGCGCGCAGGCAGTGACCGCCATCGCCCTGGACGCCACGCGCGAAGCGCGAACCGACGCGGCGGCGGCCGCGACCCGGCATGCCCGCTCGATGGCGGAGGGCAGGGCCGACCTGGCGGACGCCGCCGCGCTCAACGCGCGGCTGCGGGACCTGAACGCCGCGCTGCGGGCCAGCGAGGAGCGCCTCGACGCCGTGGTCGAGAGCGCGA
Source organism: uncultured Acetobacteraceae bacterium (assembly GCA_964564645.1). Lineage (GTDB taxonomy): Bacteria > Pseudomonadota > Alphaproteobacteria > Acetobacterales > Acetobacteraceae > CAZMCV01. Next base: position 6,442 of record CAZMCV010000060.1, on the reverse strand, counting down.
CCGACAACGCCATCATCCAGATGGATTTCGACGGCCGGATCACCGGCTGGAGCCCGGGCGCCGAGCGCGTGCTCGGCTGGAGCGCGGCCGAGGCCATCGGCCAGGACGGCGCGATCATCTGGACGCCCGAGGATTGCGCGGCGGGGCTGCCGCAACGCGAGCGGCGCCTGGCGGACACGGCCGGCAGCGCGGCCGGGGATCGCTGGCACGTGAAGCGCGACGGGACGCGGTTCTGGGGGTCGGGCCACCTGACGCCGCTGCGCAACGGGCGCCCGCGCGGCTACCTCAAGGTGCTGCGCGACCGCACGGCGGAATGGCGCGCGGAGGAGGTGCTGCGCGAGAACGCGGCACGCGGGGCCTTCCTGCTCGCGCTCAGCGACGCGCTGCGGTCGGCGGCCGGTCCGCAGGCCGCCATGGCCGCCGCCGCCGGCCTGTTCGCGCGCCGGCTGGGCCTGGCCCTGGCCCAGTACCTCGTCATCCATCCGGACGGGGATGGCTTCGACGTCGTCGCGTCCTGCGGCGATGGCCGGCTGCCCGCCGCGCTCGCGAGGTCCGGTCGGATCACCGATCATGGCCCGGGATGGGGGGAACAGTTCCGCCGCGGCGAGGCGGTGTTCTGCGACGACCACGAAGCCCGGCCGGCGGCGGACGCCGTGGCGTCGCGGGCCTTCGGCGTCCGCGCCGGCTCCGCCGTCCCGCTGCTGCGGGACGGTCGCCTCGTCGCCATCTTCACCACCGCGCATCCGGAGCCGCGACGCTGGACCGAGGCCGAGAAGGCGCTCCAGCACGAGGTCGCCGAGCGCACCTGGGCGGCGGTCGAGCAGGCGCGCGCCGAGGCGGCGCGCCGCGAGGCCGAGGCGCGCTTCCGGGCCATGGCCGACACCGCCCCGGTCCTGATCTGGGAGTCCGACGAGACCGGCGTGACCTTCGTGAATGGCCACTACCTGGCCTTCTTCGGCGTGGCATTCGACGCGGTCCGCGGCATGGGATGGACGGATTTCCTGCACCCGGACGACGCGGAGCGCTACGTCGCCGAATACCGCGACGCCTCCTCCGCCCGCCGTCCCTGCGCGCTCGAGGCCCGCTTCCGCCGCGCCGACGGCCAGTACCGCTGGCTTCGCAACACCGGAGGGCCGGTGGGCGAGGCCCGCTTCGTCGGCTGCTCGCTCGACGTCACGGACCTGCTCGATGCCCAGCTCGCGCTCCGCGCGAGCCAGGCGCGGCTCGCCGCCGATCTCGCCGCGATGGAAGCGCTGCAGCGGATCAGCGGCGAGCTGGTGGGCGAGCGCGATCCCGCATCCCTCTACGCGCGCATCGTCGAGGCGGCCGCTGCCCTCATGCGGGCCGATGCGGCCTGCATGCAGGCGCTCGACACGGCCGCGGGGCGGCTGAAGCTCGTGGCCTGGCGGGGCCTCGATCCCGCCGCCGCGGCCCATTGGGACCAGGTGCGCGCCGACACGGGCAGCGTCTGCGGACGCGCCCTGGCGGGCGACGCGCGCATCGTCGTGCCCGATCTCGACGCGACCGACCGGGACGCCGAAGACCGGGAGGCCTTCCGCCGGTCCGGCATCCTCTCCTTCCAGTCCACGCCGCTGCGTGCGCGGAGCGGACGGGTGGTCGGCATGCTCTCGACGCATTGGCGCGACCGCCACACGCCCTGCGCGGCGGAGTTGCGCGCCTTCGACGTGCTGGCCCGCCTCGCGGCCGACCTGGTCGAGCGCCTGCAGGTGGACGAGAGGCTGCGCGAGAGCGAGGGTCGCTTCCGCGACTTCGCCGAGAATTCGGCCGATGTGCTCTGGATCACCGATCGGGCGGGCAAGCGGCTCGAATACCTCTCGCCCGCCTTCGAGCGCGTCTTCGGCGAGCCGCGCGATCGCGTCATGGCCGATCTCCGCCGCTTCCACGAGCTGGTCCACCCCGAGGACCGGGCGGCGGTCGCGGGCCTGCTTCCCCGTGCCCTGGCCGGGGAGGCGGTGGTGGCGCATTACCGGGTGGTGCGGCCATGCGACGGCCGGATCACGCATCTGCGCGACACCGGCTTCCCGATCCGCGACGCCTCCGGCGGCGTCGCCCGGGCGGCCGGCATCGCGCAGGATGTCAGCGACATCGCGCGAGCCTCCGCCGCGCTGGCGGCGGAGAAGGAACGCTTCCGCACCCTGGCCGAGGGCATCCCGCAGCTCGTCTTTCGGTCGGGGCCGGCGGGTGACTGGAGCTGGGCCAGCCCGCAATGGACCGCCTTCACCGGCCTGTCGGACGCGGCGAGCCGCGGGCGTGGATGGCTCGAGGCGGTGCATCCCGAGGACCGCGACGGCGCTCTCGCCGCCTGGGAGCGCGCCGGCGCGGCCGGCGTGTTCGAGGCCGAATACCACCTTCGCCACGCCGGCGAAGCGCGCTGGCGCTGGTTCCAGACGCGCGGCCTTCCGGTGCGCGGCGCCGGCGAGGAGGCCGCCATCGAATGGCTCGGCGCCTCCACCGATGTCGACGACCAGGTTCGCGCGCGCGAGGCATTGGCGCGGGATGCGGAGGAGCTCGAGGCCCGCGTCAGCGAACGCACCGCCGAGCTGATGGCGGCCGAGGCGGCGCTCCGCCAGTCGCAGAAGATGGAGGCGATCGGCCAGCTCACCGGCGGCATCGCGCATGACTTCAACAACATGCTCCAGGGCGTCGTCGGCGGGCTGGACATGGCGCGGCGCCGGCTGGAGCAGGGGCGCGGCGAGGACGCCGCGCGCTACATGGCGGCGGCGCGCGACGCCGCCGAACGCGCCGCCGGCCTGACGCGGCGGCTGCTCGCCTTCGCCCGCCGCCAGCGGCTGGAGCCGAAGCCCGTCCATGCCGATGCGCAGATCTCCGGCATGGCGGACCTCGTCCGGCGCACGGTCGGGCCGGCCATCGCGCTCGAGCTCGTCCTCTGCGACGGCAGCTGGCCCGTGCTCTGCGACCCGGGCGAGCTGGAGAGCGCGATCCTGAACCTCTGCATCAATGCGCGCGACGCGATGCCGGAGGGCGGGCGGCTGACGATCGCGACGGAGGAGTTGCGCCTGCCCGCCGCCGACCCGCGCCGTGCCGACGATCCGGCGCCGGGCGACTACGTGGCGGTCCGCGTCTCCGACACCGGCATCGGCATGTCGCCCGAGGTGCTTGAGCGCGTGCTGGAGCCGTTCTTCACCACCAAGCCCCAGGGCGAGGGCACCGGGCTCGGGCTGAGCCAGGTCTACGGCTTCGCGCGGCAGACCGGCGGCGTGCTGAGGATCGCGAGCACGCCGGGGCGCGGCACCTGCGTGCACATCCTGCTGCCGCGCGCCGAGCAGGCGAGCGTCCCGGTGGACATGGCGGCCCAGGCGGCGCCCCCGGGGGTGGACACCGTCGCGGGCGGCACGGTGCTGATGGTGGACGATGAGATCGCGGTCCGCGCGCCGGCGGGCGAGAGGCTGCGCGACCTCGGCTACCGCGTGGTCGAGGCGCCGGACGGGCCGAGCGCGCTCCGGATGCTGGACGAGGGGCTGCGGCCCGACCTCCTCGTCTCGGATGTCGGCCTGCCGAACGGCATGGACGGGCGCGCGGTGGCCGAGGCGGCGCGGCGGAGGATACCCGGGCTGCGGGTGATCTTCATGACCGGCTATGCGCGGGTGGCGCTGCCCGAGGACGTCCCGGTCATCACCAAGCCCTTCGATCTGCAGCTGCTCGCCGCCCGGGTGAGGACGGCGCTGCAGGGCTGACCGCGCGATCCGCGCCATCAAGATTGCGTGTTGGCCGGTGGTCGCGGTGACCTTGCGGCACGAGACTGACTGCGCGCGCGGGAGCCCCCTTGACCGTCCGGTGCGCCGTGACATCCGGGACCGCCACGCATGCCTGCGTCCAACGACCCAGCCGCGCCGGCATCGGCGGCGCGCGGCACCGTCACCGAGTTCCTCGCCCGCGGCGGCGAAATGGGCGCGCTGATGCGCGCGCTCGACTGGGCGGCGACGCCGCTCGGGCCGGTCGAATCCTGGCCGCAATCGCTGCGCACCGCGGCGAGCATCCTGCTGAACTCGCGCTACCCCATGTTCCTCGGCTGGGGCCCGGCGCTCGGCATGCTCTACAACGACGCCTACCGGCCGGTCCTTGGCGCCACCAAGCATCCGGGCGCGCTCGGCCGCCCGGCGCGCGAGGTCTGGGCCGAGATCTGGGACACGCTCGGCCCGCTCGCCGACCGCGCGGTGCGCGACGGGGAGCCGACCTGGTCGGACGACCTCGTCCTGATGATGAGCCGCCACGGCTACCTGGAGGAGACCTACTTCACCTTCTCCTACAGCCCCATCCGCGACGAGACGGGCGGCGTCGGCGGCATGCTCTGCGTCTGCTCGGAGACGACGGGCCGGGTGGTGGGCGAGCGCCGGCTGCGCGTGCTGCGCGACCTGGCCGCCTCCGCCGCCAAGGCCGACAGCGTCGCGGAGGTGCAGGCGCGCTGCCTCGCGGTGCTGGATGCGGCCCGTGCCGACCTGCCCTTCGCGCTGCTCTACACCCAGGACCGCGAGGGCGGCGACTGGCGGCTGCAGGCTTCGGCCGGCGACGCCGCCGGGCTCGCGGAGGCGGCGCATCCGCCCTGGCTGCTGGCCGCCGTCGCGCGCGGCGAGGCGGTGGCGCTGGACCCGGTGGCGCCCATGCTGACGGACGCGGCGCGACCCCGCTCCCCCTGGGGCGATCCGGTGACGGCCGCCCTCGCGCTGCCGGTCGCCGATCGCGGCCAGGATCGGGTCGCGGCGGCGCTGGTGCTCGGCGTCAGCCCGCGGCGTGTGCTCGATGGCGAGTACCGCGACTTCCTCGGCCTGGTCGCGTCCGGCTTCGCCACCGCGCTGGCCGATGCCAGCGCCTTCGAGGCCGAGCGCCGGCGCGCCGAGGCGCTGGCCGAGGTCGACCGGGCGAAGACCGCCTTCTTCTCCAATGTCAGCCACGAGTTCCGCACGCCGCTCACCCTCATGCTGGGCCCGCTCGAGGAGGCGCTGGCCGCCGGCGCGGCGCTGCCACCCGGAGAGCGGGAGCGGGTGGCGGTGGCGCACCGCAACGCGCTGCGGCTGCTGCGCCTGGTGAACACGCTGCTCGACTTCTCGCGCGTGGAGGCCGGGCGGGCGCAGGCCCGCTTCGCGCCGACCGACCTCGCCACCCTCACCGCCGACCTCGCCAGCGCCTTCCGCTCCGCCTGCGAGCGCGCCGGCCTGGCGCTGCGGGTCGACTGCCCGCCGCTGCCGGAGCCCGTGCATGTGGACCGGGAGATGTGGGAGAAGATCGTCCTCAACCTCGTCTCCAACGCCTTCAAATTCACCTTCCATGGGGCGATCGCGGTGTCGCTGCGGGTCCGCGACGGCCAGGCCGAGCTGACGGTGCGCGACACCGGCACCGGGATCCCCGCCGCCGACCTGCCGCGCGTGTTCGAGCGCTTCCACCGGGTGGAGGGCGCGGCGGGACGCTCGCACGAGGGCAGCGGCATCGGGCTCGCGCTGGTGCGGGAGCTGGTCCGCCTGCATGGCGGCGAGGTGTCGGTCGAGAGCGAGCCCGGTCGTGGCAGCAGCTTCGCGGTGCGGATCCCCCTCGGGACCGCGCACCTGCCGCAGCGGCCGGCGGCGCCGGTCGCCCACGAGGCCCCCGGCGGCGCCGCGTCCGCCCTCGTGCAGGCCGAGGCCTTCGTCGAGGAGGCGCTGCGCTGGCTGCCCCTCGGGGAGGAGGCGATGGCCTCTCCGACCGGGCCGGAGGCCGGCCCCGCGATCCCGTCGGACGCGGCCACCGCGCTGGCGGAGGGGCCGCGCGTGCTGGTGGCCGACGACAATGCCGACATGCGCGACTATCTCGTCCGCCTGCTCCGTGCCGCGGGCTACCGCGTCACCGCAACGGCCGATGGCGCGGCGGCGCTGGCGGCGGCGCTGGCCGATCCGCCGGAGCTGGTGCTGAGCGACGTGATGATGCCGCGCCTCGACGGCTTCGGGCTGCTGCGCGCGCTGCGCGCGGATCCGCGGACGCGCGAGGCGCCGGTGCTGCTGCTCTCGGCCCGCGCCGGCGGGGAGGCGGAGGTGGAGGGCCTCGACGCCGGCGCCGACGACTACGTGGTCAAGCCCTTCGTCGCGCGCGAGCTGCTGGCCCGCGTCAGCGCCAATCTGCGCCTGGCGCGGCTGCGGCGGGAGGCGGCGGCGGCGCGGCGCGAAGGCGAGGCGCGCTGGCGCGACCTGGTCGAGCGCATGCGCGAGGGCTTCGTCATCGGCGAGATCCTGCACGGGCCCGACGGAACGGCCGAGGATTTCCGCTACATCGAGGTCTCCGGCGGGTGGGAGGCGATGACGGGGGTGCCACGCGCTTCCGTCGCCGGCCGGCGTGCCTCCGAGGTCTTCCCGGGCCTGGAGGCGCGCTGGACCAGGGTCTACGACCGGGTGGTCGAGACCGGGGAGCCGGCGCATCTGGAGGACTACGCCGCGCC
>CAZMCV010000059.1:0-21953 GCA_964564645.1 uncultured Acetobacteraceae bacterium | reverse complement strand
CGGGCGCGCGGATCCTGGTGTCGCCGACCGCGACCATCCTCCTGGAAGGCGTGTTCAAGGCTGACCTGGCGACCGGCGACTTCCTCCTCGCCTGACGACGGATCGGGCCGGCCCTGCGCCAAGGCTTCAGGGCCGGCCATTTCTCTGCTAGCGGACCGGGATGGCCCCCGGTCCCACGACTGCACCGGCGCCGGTCTTCCGCCTCTGGCGGGACCGACGCTTTCTCATCCTGCTGGCACTCGGCTTCTCGGCGGGGGTGCCGCTGCCGCTCACGGCCTTCACGCTCCGCCAGTGGTTCTCCGAATCGGGCGTCTCGCTCACCGCGATCGGCCTGACGGCGCTGATCGGCCTGGCCTATTCGCTGAAGTTCCTCTGGTCGCCGCTGCTCGATCACGCATCGCCGCCGGCCTTCGGGCGGCTCGGGCGTCGGCGCGGCTGGCTGGCCTCGATCCAGCCCGTCCTGGCGCTGGCCATCCTCGGCATGGGCCTGACCGATCCCTCGCTGGACGCGACGCGCACCGTGGCGATCGCCGTGCTCGTCGCCTTCCTCTCGGCCAGCCAGGACATCGTCGTCGATGCCTACCGCATCGAGGTGCTGGAGGAGCGGGCGCAGGGCTATGGCCTCGCGTGCTACATCTGGGGCTATCGCGGCGCGCTGCTCGCCAGCAATGCCGGCGCGCTGACGGTCGCCGAGTTCGCCGGCTGGACGGCCGCCTTCGCCTATTGCGCGGCGCTGGTCGGCGTGGGATTCGCGGCCGTTCTCCTCGCCCCGGAACCGCCGCCACCGGCGACCGCGCGCGCCGGGACGGGCTGGCGGGCGAGGCTGCGCGGGGCCGTGGTCGATCCCTTCGCCGATTTCGTCCGCCGGCGCTCCTGGCTGGCGATCCTACTGTTCATCGCGCTCTTCAAGCTGGGCGAAGCGCTGGCAGGGGTGATGACCGCGCCCTTCTACCGCTCCCTCGGATTCTCGCGCACCGAGGTCGCGGCGGTCGCCAGTGTCTTTGGCCTCTTCGCCACCCTGGCCGGCGCGCTCGCCGGCGGCTGGCTGGTCGCGCGCATCGGCGTGGGCCGCGCGCTGGTGCTGACCGGCATCGCGCAGATGCTGTCCAACCTGATGTATGTCGCGCTCGACCAGGCCGGGCACAGCATGCCGATGCTCTGGGCGCAGGTCGGGGTGGAGAACGCGACGGATGGCCTCGCCGATGCGGCCTTCGTCAGCTACCTCTCGGGCCTCACCAGCCGCGCCTATACGGCGACGCAATACGCGCTGCTTTCCTCGCTGGCGGCGGTGCCGTTGCGCACCCTCGGCGCCTCCTCCGGCTGGCTCGCGGAATCGATGGGCTGGACGCCCTTCTTCCTGCTGACCACGGTGGCCGCGCTGCCGGCCATGGGCCTGATGCTGTGGCTGCTGCGCCGCCTGCCCCCGGAGAAGGACGCGACCGACGGATGAGCCAGGGATTCCTGCTGCCGCCGCTGCTGCTGATCGGCAGCAACGTGCTGATGACCTTCGCCTGGTACGGGCATCTGAAGGCGCCGTCCTGGCCGCTCTGGCTCGCCGTGCTCGTCTCCTGGGGCATCGCCTTCTTCGAGTACTGCCTGGCCGTGCCGGCCAACCGCATCGGCTATGCCTCCGGCGCCTATACCGGCCAGCAGCTCAAGATCATGCAGGAGGTGATCACGCTCTCGGTCTTCGCCGTGTTCAGCGTGCTGTGGTTGGGCGAGCCGATCCGCTGGACCTATCTCGCCGCCATGGGCTGCCTGGTCGCGGCGGTGGTGTTCATCTTCCTGCCGGTCGACTGATTCACGCTGCTGTCGCCGCCAGCCCGGCCTGCAGCACCGCGCCGAACTCCTCCACCTCGGCCTCCGTCATCGGCGTCGACAGGGCGCCCGAGATGTTCGTCGTCGTCAGGATGCCGTGCGCCAGCAGGAAGCCGAAGAGCGACGCCATGCGCTGTGATTCCGCCCGGGTCGGATAGGTGTCGCGGTAGGTGCGGATCGGCCGGTCGTGCATGTGCAGCCGGAACAGCGAGCCCATCCCCGTCACCTGCCCCTTCACGCCCGCCGCCACGATCGCCGCGCGCACGCGATCGCGCAGCATCCCGCCGAGCCGGTCCAGCCGCGCATGCGCCTCCACATCCAGCAGCCGCAGCGAGGCGAACCCGGCCGCCATGGTGATCGGGTTCGCCGAGAAGGTGCCGCCATGCGGCACCACCGGCCGTCCCGTACTCGCATCGAAGACCGCCATCGCCTCCCTCGTGCCGGCCACCGCGCCCACCGGCTGCCCGCCGCCGATGATCTTGCCAAGGGTCGTGAAATCCGGCTGCAGCCCGAACAGGGTCTGCGCGCCCTTCGGGTGCAGGCGGAAGCAGATGATCTCGTCCAGGATCAGCAGGATGCCGTGGCGCCGGCAGGCCGCCTGCAGCCCCTGCAGATAGTCCGGCGTCCCCGGCACCATGCCGATGCGCGACGGGATCGGGTCCAGCACCACGGCGGCGAGGTCGCGCGCATTCGCCTCCAGCAGCGCCAGCGTCGTCGGCAGGTCGTTGAAGGGCAGCACCACCGTGTCGTCCAGCACGCCCTGCGGCGTCCCGCGGGTATAGGCGTTGCGCGCGGGCGCCGAGGCCTCGCCCCAATTCGCCGGCCCGCTGTCGTAGCTGACCTCCACATGGTCGTAGGCGCCGTGATAGCCGCCTTCCATCTTGGCGATCTTCGGCCGGCCCGTGGCGGCGCGCGCGGCCTTGACGGCGAACATCACGGCCTCCGACCCGCTGTTGCAGAAGCGGATCTGCGAGAGGCCCGGCACGCCGCGGCCGCAGATCTCCTCGGCGAGCTCGACATCCAGATGCGTCGGCAGGCCGAAGGCCATGCCGCGCGCCGCCTGCGCCTGCACCGCGGCGACGATCGCCGGATGCGCATGGCCGTGGATCAGCGAGAAGAAGTTGTTGGAGAAGTCGAGGAAGACACGGCCATCCGCATCCGTGATCCGGCAGCCCTGGCCGGAGGCGGCATAGGGCGGGTGCGGCGGCCACCAGATCGTCACCCGCGTCGCCCCGCCCGGCATCACCTGGCGCGCCCGCTGGTACAGCGCGGCGGAGGCGGCGGCGGAGTTGCTGCCGGACCAGGCGGGGGCGGTGTCGTCCATGCGCGCGGCCTCCTCGGGACCGCCGCATTGCAGACGGCTCGCCCGGCCGCGTCAATGCCGTCGGGGCCGGCTTGACGCTGTGGCGCACAAAGCCTGTCATGTTCCGGCAAAGCGGGGGTGGCGGATGACGGGTGGCAGCGTCCGGATCGGCGTCGATGTCGGCGGCACCTTCACCGATCTCGTGGTGGTGGACGAGGCGGGTGCGCTGACCGCCTTCAAGTCGCCCTCCAACCCAGGCGACCCCGAGGCCGGGGTTCTCGCCGCCCTCGATCTCGCGGCGGCGGGGCTCGGGCTGGCGCGGCGGGCGCTGCTCGCCCGCTGCGCCGCCTTCGTGCATGGCTCGACCATCGCCACGAACACCATGCTGGAACGCAAGGGCGCCCGGGTCGGGCTGCTAACGACCGAAGGGTTCCGCGACTGGCTCGAGCTCCGGCGGGGGATCCGCGCAAATCCCTGGGACCACCGCAGCGCCTTCCCGGAGGTGCTGGTGCCGCGCCGCCTGCGCCTGCCGATCGCGGAGCGGATCGACCAGGACGGCACGGTGCTGCGCCCGCTCGACGCCGCCACGGTCGCCGCCGCGGCGGGGATCCTGCGCGCGGCGGCGGTGGAGTCCATCGCCGTCTGCCTGCTGCATGCCTATCGCAACCCGGAGCATGAACGGGCGGTCGCCGCCCTGCTCGGCGAGATGATGCCCGGCGTGCCCGTCAGCCTCTCGCATGCCGTCGCCCCGGTGATGGGCGAGTATGAGCGCGGCGCCACGACCGTGCTGAACGCCTATATCGCGCCGCGTGTCGTGCCCTATCTGCGCGCTCTCGAGGCGCGGTTGGCCACCGAGGGCCTCGGCCCCCGCCTGATGCTCGTGCAGAGCAATGGCGGCGCGGCGACGGTCGATGCGATCGCGGAGCGCCCGGTGCAGCTGCTGCTCTCCGGCCCCGCCGCGGGCATCGGTGCGCTCCGCTATTTCGGCCGCGATGCCGGGGCGGAGAACCTGATCAGCATCGAGGTGGGCGGCACCTCCTGCGACGTCACCCTCGCGCGCGCCGGCGCGGTCGGCATGACCGACCTGCTCGATATCGACGGCCAGACGGTGGTGACGCCGGCGGTCGAGATCCACACGGTCGGCGCGGGCGGCGGCACGATCGCGCGGCTGGATGCGGCGGGGATGCTGGTCGCCGGGCCGCAGGGCGCGGGTGCGCGGCCCGGCCCGGCCTGCTACGGGCTGGGCGGGGAGCGGCCGACGGTCACGGATTGCCAGCTCGTCCTCGGGCGGCTGAAGCCCGGGCCCTATGCCGGCGGCGCCATCAGCCTCGACCTCGCGCGGGCCGAGGCGGCGCTGCGCACCCAGGTCGCCGCGCCGCTCGGCATCGACCTTGACCAGGCGGCCGCCGGCGTGCTGCGGCTGGTGGAGCAGACCATCCAGCACGCGGTCGAGCGCGTCTCCATCGAGCGCGGCTACGATCCGCGCGATTTCATCCTGGTCGCGGCCGGCGGCGCGGGGCCGCTGCACGGGCCGGCGACGGCGCGCGCGCTGGGCCTTGGACGCGTCTACGTGCCGCGCCTGGCCGGCGTCTTCTGCGCGCTTGGCATGTGCAACGCCGATCTCCGGCAGGACCAGGTGCGAAGCTGGCTTGCCGACCTCGACGGGTCCGATCCCGCCGCCTTGCGGGATGCGGTCGCCGCCATGCGCCAGGCCGCCGAGGAGGCGCTGGCGCGGCAGGGCTTCGCGGGCGCGGAGGTCGCGACCGAGGTCTCGATCGATCTGCGCTATCCGGGCCAGCAATGGCCCATCACCGTGCCCTGCGGATCGCTGACTCCGGCGGCGATCCGCGATGCCTTCGAGCGCGCCTATCGCCAGCTCTACGGCTTCGTGCAGGAAGGCGCGCGGATCGAGACGGTTAATCTGCGCGTCGCCGGGATCGGCCGCGTGCCGCCGCTCGCCCTCCGCCCGCCGCCCCCGGCCGAGGCGCCGCCCGCGCCGGTCGCCACGCGCCCCGTCTGGATCGACGCCGAGACGGGGCGCGCCGAGGCCGCCATCTTCGACGGCGCGGCGCTGCGTCCGGGACACCGCATCGCCGGCCCCGCCATCATCGAGGAGGCGACGACAACGCTTCTGATCGGCAGCGGCGACACGCTGACCGTCACCGGCGCCGGCAACTACCTGATCGAGATCGGAGGGATTCACGCATGACCGAGGCCGCGCTCGATCCCGTCCTGCTGGCGGTGACGCAGAAGCAGCTCGACCATGTCTCGAAGCAGATGGGCTGGGTGATGACGCGCACCGCGCGCAGCCCGATCTTCAGCCAGAGCCACGATTTCTCCTGCTTCGTCGGCAGCGCGTCCGGCGAGGTGGTGGCGCAGGCCGACGGCATCCCGATCCATACCGGCGGCGGCGGCTTCGCGCTGCGCGCCGTCCTGCGTGACTTCGCCGGCCGCATCGAGGAGGAGGATGTCTTCCTCCTCTCCGACCCCTACACCGCCGGCGGCAACCACCTGCCCGACTGGACCATGATCCGTCCGGTCTTCCTCGATGGCCGGCTGATGGCCTTCGTCAGCAACCGCGCGCACCAGTCCGACATCGGCGGTGGCGCGGCCGGCACCTACAACGCCGCGGCGCGCGAGATCTTCCATGAGGGCATCCGCCTGCCGGTCCTCAAGCTGGTCGAGCGCGGAAGGATGCGCGACGATCTCTGGCGGCTGCTGCTGCTGAACACCCGCTGCCCGGAGCTGATGGAAGGCGATCTCGGCGCCATGCTCGGCTCCACCCGCATCGGTCTGGAGCGGATGGTGGAGCTGCTGCGCGGCCTCGGTCCCAACCGCGCCGGCACGGTCATGGATGCCGTTCTGGCGCATGCCGACCGCAGCCTGCGCGCCGCCGTGGCCGCGCTGCCGGACGGCACCTGGGAGGGCGAGGATGGCAGCGACACCGACTGCTTCGAGGAGCGCGACATCCCCGTCCGCGTGCGCCTGACCAAGCAAGGCGACACGATGCATTTCGACTTCACCGGCAGCGCGCCGCAGATCGCGGGCTTCAAGAACAGCTCCGTCGCCAACACCCATTCCGCCGTCTACATGGCGATCTCGTCGTTCTTCGACACCGCCATCCCGCGCAACGAGGGCACCTATCGCGGCGTGACCATCCATGCGCCGGAAGGCACGGTGGTGAACGCCCTGCCGCCCGCGCCGATGACGATGAACACGGTCTACCCCGCGGCCGACATCGTCCACGCCTGCTGGAAGGCGCTGGCCCAGGCGGCGCCGGATCGCGCCTGCGCCGGCTGGGGCAAGGTCGGCTACGGCATCACCGCCGGGCGCGACCGGCAGGGGCGCATCTTCGTGCACTACCATTGGGGCGGGTCGCCCGGCACCGGCGCGGTGCTGGGGCGCGACGGCTTCCATTCCATGGGGCAGTTCAGCTCGCTCGGCGGCCTGACCCTGCCGAATGCCGAGACGCAGGAGGCGCAGTTCCCGGTGCGCATCGCGCGCCAGGAGATCCGCACCGACAGCGCCGGTCCGGGCAGGTTCCGCGGCGGCGCCGGCGTGCATTACGAATGCGAGGTTTTCGTCCCCACCGAGCACTCGCTGCGCGCCGAGGGCGCCGGGCGGCCGAGCGGCTTCGGGGTGAATGGCGGCGGCTTCGGCGCGGGCGGCAGCATCGAGGTGCTGGAGGAGGGCCGGGATTGGCGAGCGCCCCCGCGCTACGGCGTGGAGGGCTCGCGGCCGATGCGCGTCCGCATCAACTCGGCCGGTGGGGGCGGCTTCGGCGACCCGCGCATGCGCGATCCCGATCTTGTGCGCCGCGACGTCGCGGATGGGATCATCTCGGCCGAGACCGCACGCGCGGTCTATGGCGTGGAGCCGTCGTGACGGATCGCGCGGCGCGGCTGCGTCGCTTCGCGGTCAATTTCTACGCCGCGCCGCCGGATTGCGGGATCGACTCGTTCTGCGGCATGCTCGCCCGGCGTGGAATCGGTGGCGTCGGGCTGACGGCGCGGGCGCTGGCCGCGATGGACGCGGCCGGGCTCCGGCGATTGCTGGATGCCCATGCGCTGCGCGCCACCTCGCTGAACAGCACGGGCTATGTCCTCCACCCGCCTGGCGGCGTCGCGGCGCGGGCGCAGGCCGCGCTCGATGATCGGCTCTTCGCCGCTTCCGCCGCGCTCGACGCGCCGATCAACCTCATCCCCGGCGGGGTGCTGCAGGCCGTGACCCCCATGCCGCTCGCCGAGGCAAGGGCGCGCTCGCTCGAAGGTATCGCGCGGCTCGCGGAGCGGGCGTCGCGGGGGGGTGCGCGGCTTTCGCTCGAACCCATGCATCCGATGGTCGTCGGGCTGCGCAGCTGCTTCCACCAGATCGATGCGACACGTCCGATCCTCGATGCCTGGCCGGCTTCGGTGATGGGGCTGACGCTCGACCTGTTCCATTCCTGGTGGGATTCGGCGCTGGACGAGGCGATTGCAACGCTCACCGCGCGGCTGCTGGTCGTGCAGGTCTGCGGCGTGGTGCTGCCGGCGGATGGCGGGCCGCCGCGCCGCGCGGAGCTTGCCGCCGGGCCGCCCGATCTCGGCCGCGCGCTGCGCCTCCTGGCGCAGGCGGGTCATGCCGGGCCGATCGAGTACGAGGTCTTCCACGAGCAGATGCACCCCGCGCCGCCGCTCGAGGCACTGCTCGACCGTGCCGTGGCCGACTACCTCGCGCTGACGGAGGGGGTGGGCTTGGCATGACCCTTGCTCGGCATGCATCATCCTCCGCGTCGAGCCAAAGGGAAGGGACCACCACGGTGACGGGCAGCATGGCGGCATCGCAGGATCGGGGCGGGCGCCCGATGCGGCGCCGGCGCGACCTGCGGCCGCTGCTCGCGCTGCCGGCCGTGCTCTGGCTGCTGGTCTTCGCGGTCGCCCCGCTTGCGATGCTGCTGGTCATGTCCTTCTGGACCTCGACCATCTTCGGCCTGAGCCGCGAGCTGACGCTCGAGAATTACCGTGTGCTGACGGAGGACGACGTCTATCTGCGCGTGCTGCTGCAGACCCTGCGCGTCGCGCTGACGGTGACCGTCATCGCCCTGCTCGTCTCCTACCCGATGGCCTGGTTCCTGGCGTCGGCGCGCGGGTCGCGGCGCAAGGCGGTGCTGGTGCTGCTTCTCTTCCTGCCTTTCTGGACCAGCTATGTGGTGCGCACCTTCGTCTGGCTGCCGATGCTGGGGCGGACCGGCCTGGTCAACGCCACGCTGATGCAGCTCGGACTGATCGATGCGCCGCTCGACTGGCTGCTCTTCAACGAGGCGGCGACGCATGTCGGCCTCGTCTATGTCTACACGCTGTTCATGACCCTGCCGATCTACCTCTCGCTCGAACGGCTGGACCCGCGGCTGATCGAGGCGGCGGCGGATCTCGGCGCCGGCCCGGTCCGCAGCTTCCTGCGCGTGGTGCTGCCGCTGTCGATGCCCGGCGTGATCTCCGGCTGCGTCATGACCTTCCTGCTGGCCTGCGGGGCCTATGTGACGCCGCAGCTGCTGGGCGGGACATCGGGGCAGATGTTCGGCAACGTCATCGCTTCGCAATTCACCCACACCAACAACTGGGCGCTTGGGGCGGCACTCTCGGTCGTGCTGATCCTGGTCGTGTTCCTCTGCCTCGTCGTGTTCGGGCGCCGCGTGCGCCTGGACGACGTGTTCCTCCGGGGCTGAGCCGATGCGCCACTGGGCACGGACGGCGCTGGTCGTCTACGCGACGCTGTTCTACGGCTTCCTCTACCTGCCGATCCTGCTGCTGGTCCTGCTGTCCTTCAACGACGCCCAGGTGATCGGGCTGCCCTTCCAGCGCGTGACCTTGCGCTGGTACGCGGAGGTGTTCGGCTCGCCCGCGCTGATGCAGGCGATCCTCAACAGCATGCTCCTCGGCGCCGTCAGCGCGGCGATCGCGACCACGCTCGCGCTGCTGCTGGCGCTCGGCTTCCGCGCCGAGTTCCGGCTGAAGGGGCTGCTGATGAAGGTGCTGCTGCTGCCGATCCTCATTCCCGGGATCGTCGGCGGCATCCTCTACCTGATCTTTTTCGGCGTCGCGGGCGTGCCCGTCGGCCTCTGGACCGCGGCGCTGCCGGCGCATGTCACCTGGGTGCTGCCCTTCGCCTTCCTTACCCTCTATCCGCGCCTGCACGGCTTCGACCGGAGCCTGGAGGAGGCGGCGATGGATCTCGGCGCGCCGCCGCTCGCGGTCTTCCGCCGGATCGTGCTGCCGATCATCCGGCCGGGGATCGTGGCGACGGCGATGTTCGCCTTCACGCTCTCCTTCGACGAGTTCATCCGCACGCTCTTCGTCGCGGGCAATGACCGCACCGTGCCGGTGCATCTCTGGACGCTGCTCTCGGACCAGATGGCGCCCTTCCTGCCCGCCGTCGGCGTGGTGGTGATGGCCGTGTCGATCCTCGTCTCGTTGCTCGGCTTCGCCGCCTCGGCCCGCGCCGGCCGCGCGCAGCCCCCTGCCTGATCGCCCTGGAGGAACCCGCCATGAACGACGTCACCGCCCTTTCCCGCCGAGGACTGCTCGGCACCGCCGCGGGGTTGGCCCTGCCGGGCGGTGCGGTGTTCGCCCAGCCCATGCCGACGCCGGTGGACGTCCTGCTGGTGACCGCCACCGTCTCCGGCCCGCTGCGGACGATCCTCGAGGAGGAGGCCAAGGTGAAGATCACCGATGGCCCGTGGCAGTCCTCGACCGATGTGGTCTCCCGCGTCTCGGCGCCTGGCGGCACCGGGCGGTGGGACATCGTCAACAGCAGCTTCGACTTCTCCCGCCCCGTGCTGATGGGCGCGCGCGCGGGCGACGAGAAGCTGCGGCCGATCGACCTCGATCTGATCCCGAACCTCCGGCACGTCACCGCGGAATCGCGCGCCGGCATCGCCGAGCGCGACGGCAAGACCTACATGCTGCCCATGTGCTGGGGGTTCGACACGGTCCTCTACAACACCCAGCACGTGCCGCCCGACGATCCCTTCACCAACTCCTGGGCGCCGCTGTTCGAGGACCGCTATGCGGGGCGCATCGGCTGGTGGGACGTCGCGCATCAGATGCTGATGGCCGCCGGCCTCTATCTCGGCCATGCCGAGCCCGAGAAGATGGACCGCAGTCAGCTCAACGACGTCGTGCGCTTCCTGATCTCGCGCAAGAAGAACGTCCGCACCTTCTACACCACCTTCGCGCAGGGCTCGAACCTGATGGCGAGCGGGGAGATCGTGTGCTGCTACGGCATCGTGCCGATGCGTGTCGAGCTGCAGGCGCGCGGCTTCCCGATCGCCGGCGCCTGGGCGAAGGAGGGCGTGCTGTCCCTCATCCTCTCCACCTACATCCCGAAGGAGGCGAAACAGCCGGCGGCCGCGGCGCGGATGATCAACACGATGCTGGGCGAGCGCTATGCCAGCCAGCTGACGCGCTCCACCGGCTACCTGTCCGCCTCGTCGCTCGCCCAGACCGGCCTCTCCCCGGCCGAGCAGAAGACCTATGGCTACGGCCTCTTCGACGGCTCGGTGAAGCACTACCTGCTCAAATTCCCGGCCAACATGAACATGTGGATCGAGGCCTGGAGCCGCGTGAAGAGCGGCTGATCCGATGGACGGGACCGGGCAGGACGGCGCGGTCGCCGTCTCCATCCGCGGCATCACCAAGCGCTTCGGCGCGGTGACGGCGCTGGCCGAGGCGGATCTCGACATCCGCCGCGGCGAGTTCTTCTCGCTGCTCGGCCCGTCGGGCTGCGGCAAGACGACGCTGCTCCGCATCATCGGCGGCTTCGAGACACCGAGCGCGGGCGAGATCCTGATCGGCGGGCGGAGCGTGCTCGACCAGCCGCCCTACCGGCGGCGCACCAACATGGTGTTCCAGCACGGCGCGCTGTTCCCGCATCTGACGGTGGCCGAGAACATCGCCTTCGGGCTCGAGATGAAGCGTGCCGAGCGCGCGGCGATCGCGCGGCGCGTGGAGGAGGCGCTGGCGCTGGTCCGGCTGCCCGGATACGGCGCACGCCGGATCGAGCAGCTTTCGGGCGGCCAGCGCCAGCGCGTCGCCGTCGCGCGCGCCCTGGTCAATGACCCTGAGGTGCTGCTGCTGGACGAGCCGCTCGGCGCGCTCGACCTGCAGCTGCGACTCCAGCTTCAGGAGGAGCTTCGCCGCATCCACCGCGCGACCGGCAGCACCTTCGTCTTCGTCACCCACGACCAGGGCGAGGCGATCTCGCTCTCCGACCGGCTGGCGGTGATGAGCGGGGGCAAGATCCTGCAGGTCGGCACGCCGCGCGAGGTCTATGAGCGGCCGCGGACACGCTTCGTCGCGGAGTTCATGGGGCATTCCAATTTCCTCGCCGGCCGTGTGGCCGCCGCCGACGCGGTCGAGGCCGCCGGGCTGCGCTTTCCGTCCTGCATGCCCGCCGGCGTGGCGGCAGGCACGGCCGTGACGGTCGCGCTGCGCTACGAGAAGCTGGAGGTGCTGCCGGCGGGAACGCCCGGCACTGCCGCCGCGCACCTGCTCGAGGAAATCTACATGGGCGCGACGCTTCGCCGCCGCGTCGTGCTGCCCGACGGCACCGCACTGGTCGCCGACGCCGCGAATACGGGGGGCGTGCCCGCCATGGCGCCCGGCGAGGCGGTGGGCCTGCGCTGGGCCGCCGACAGCGCCAACGTGCTGCGCGATTGACCCGCCCGGAGGAGACAACCCATGCCCGACGCCGTCCCGAAGCTGGCCCTCGTCACCGGCGCCTCGCGCGGCATCGGGCGCGAATGCGCCCTTGCGCTCGCCGAGCGCGGCTTCGGCCTGCGTCTCGTCGCCGAGGGCACGGAGGAGGAGCTGACGGCCGCCGCCGCGGAATGCCGCGCGCGTGGCGCCACCGATGCGGACTGGATGTTGGTCGACCTCGCCGTCCCAGGCGAGGCGGAGCGGATGGTCGAGGCGACGCTCGCCCGCGCCGGCCGGATCGACGTGCTGGTCAACAATGCCGGCATCCGCTGCCGCAAGCCCTTCGGGTCCTTCACGCGCGAGGACTTCACCCGCGTCGTCGAGGTCAACATCGCCGCCGCCTTCTTCGCCTGCCAGGCCGTGCTGCCGGCGATGCGTCGCCAGGGCGGGGGCCGCATCATCCACATGGCCAGCCAGATGGCGAGTGTCGCGTCGGAGGAGAATGCGCTCTATGGCCTGACCAAGGCCGCGCTCGTGCACCTGACCCGTAGCATGGCCTTCGAGCTGGCGCGCGAGAACATCCACGTCAACGCCGTCAGCCCTGGCCCGATCGCCACGCAGTTCAATCTCGACAGCTACGGACGGCAGCCCGGGAAGATGGAGCAGATGGCCAGCCGCGTGCCCGCCGGCCGGTTCGGCGAGCCGCGCGAGGTCGCCGAATGCGTCGCCTTCCTCGCAACCGTCGAGGGCAGCTACATCCAGGGCCACAACCTGGTGGTGGATGGCGGCTACATCATCCACTGAAGGAGGAGCGTTCTGCGATGAACGGCCATGTCCCCGCCTCTCCGCCCAATCCGCGCATTCCCTTCGCGCTGACGCCGGATCTGCCCGTGCTGCCGCCCTTCCGGGGCCGGCGCGTCATCGTGAACGTCGCGGTGAACGTCGAGCACTGGCCGATCGAGCGAGCGATGCCGCGGGCGGTCCTGCCCCCGCCGCATGGCCAGCCGGGCCCCGTCCCGGATGTGCCGAACTTCACCTGGGTGGAGTATGGGCTGCGCGCCGGCATGCCGCGCCTCCTCGACCTCTGCGCGCGCTTCGGCATCCGCGCCTCCGCGCTGTCGAACGCGACGATCTGCACGCACTACGGGCGGCTGGCCGATGCGATGCTCGCGGCGGATTGGGAGTTCGTCGGGCACGGCTACTACCAGCGCTCGCTGGCGACGCTCGAGGACGAGGAGGGCTGGATCGCCGATTCGCTTGCCGTCATGCGCGGCTTCTCCGGCCAGCCCGTGCGCGCCTGGCTCGGCCCGGGCCTCGGCGAGACGGCGCGCTCGCCGGAGGTGCTGCGGCGCAACGGCATCCTCTACCTGCATGACTGGCTGGTCGAGGACCAGCCGGTGTGGATGACGACCGAAGCGGGCCCGATGCTGGCCGTGCCCTATACGGTCGAGCTGAACGACGTGCCGATCTACAGCCTGGCGACCCAGGCCTCGACTGCCATGCTCGACCGCATCCGCGCGACCATCGCCTATTTCGCGCGCGGGGGCTTCGATCGGACGCGCGTGATGACGATCGCGCTGCATCCGCATGTGATCGGGGTGCCGCATCGCATGGAGCCATTCTGGACCGCGATCGACGAGCTGGCCCGGCATCCGCAGGTGGCCTTCGCCACCTCCTCCGAGATCGGCGACTGGTTCGCCGCCCTGCACCCCGCGCCAGCCTGATCCGGTCAGTCCTGGCACGGCCATTGCGCTGGCACGGCCATTGCGCTGGCACGGCCATTGCTAATGCTCTCCGGACCTTTGCCGGGTCCTTACAAGACGGAGAGGTAACGATGGCAGGGAAGCTTGGGCGCTTGAGCCGGCGCGGTGCCGCCTTTTTCGGCTTCGCCGCCCTCACCTTGACCGCGGCGGCGCCCGCCACGGCGCAGCGCGCGGAGCCATGCATCGGCGCGTCCTGGGAAGTGACCGGGCCGCTCGCCAATCAGGGGCTGATGCTGCGCATCGCGGTCGAGACCGCGCTCGATAAGATCAATGCGGCCGGCGGCGTGCTGGGCAAGCCGCTGCGCCTCATCGTCTATGACGATGTCGGCGAGCCTGCCCGCGCGGTGGACAATGGCCGCCGTATCGGTGAGCGGGACAATTGCGTGATCATGTTCGGCGGCGCCCGCACCCCGAACGCGATCGCGCTGCGCGAGCCGCTGGCCGAGATGGGCATGCCCTGGATCGGCGCGATCTCCGCCGGCACCACGGTGATCGAGCACCAGAACGGCAAGAACGAGTGGATGTTCCGGGTCTCGATGAAGGATCGCTGGGTCACCGGCTACCTTGTCGACCAGGCGCGCCAGCGCAGCCAGAGCGGCAAGATCGGCTTCGTCTACGAGGGCACGGCCTGGGGCCAGGGCGCGCTGCCCGATGTCGAGGCGGCGGCGAAGCGTGCCGGCATCGCCCTGGCGGGCAAGGAGACCTTCAACATCGGCGACCAGGACATGTCGGCGCAGATGATCCGGCTGCGCGACGCCGGCGTCGACACCATCATTCTCTGGGCGGTGGACCGCGAGAGCGCGAACATGCTGCGCTCGATGGATCGCATCGGCTACAAGCCGAAGATCGTCTCCGCCTGGGGCCTGACCACCGCCTTCGCCCGCTCCGTCGGGCCGCTCGCGGACGGCATCATGGTGGCCGGCACCTTCAACTGGAACGGCCAGCTCTCGCCCGCCGCGCAGGCGGCGTTCGACGCGATGAAGGCGAAGTTCCCGGACCGCATCCGCACGACCGCCGATCTCGAGCAGCCCTCGGCGATGGCGAATGCCTGGGACGCGGTGCACATCCTGGTGGAGGCGCTGAAGCTCGCCGGCGCCTATGACCGCACCAAGCTGCGCGACGCCTTCTTCCGGGTGAACTACACCGGCCTCGTCGCCGACTACCGCCCCGCCTTCATCAAGGGCAACCAGGAGCGCATGGATGCGATCCTGCCGGACGCCTACAAGCTGCAGGCGTTCCACAACGGCATGCTGATGCCGATCGAGGCGACGCCCTACGGCATGCGGAACTGAGCGCCACGCCTGAACGACGGCGAGGTCGCCGCCCCGCGCGGCGGCCTCGCCGCAAGATCTGACGCCGAAGGGAGTGGGCCGCATGGAAGCGGTGTTCCAGTACCTGCTGACCGGGCTCTCGGTCGGCAGCGTCTACGCCATGGTCGGGCTCGGCTTCTACGTCATGTGGACGGCCGCCAAGGCGGTGAACTTCACCTTCGGCGACATCTTCATGTTGGGCGCGGTGCTGACCGTGGTCGCCATGGACCAGGGCGTGCCGCTGATCCCCGCCGCGGTGATCGCCATTCTCGTCGCCGCGGCCGGCGCGGCGGCGATCGAACGCGGCTTCGTCCGCCCCTTCAACCGCGAGGCCAACGCGATCGGCTGGATGCTGACGACGATCGCCGTCGGCACGATGATCGAATCGGCGACGACCGCCCTCTTTGGATCCAACCCCCGCGGCCTGCCGACGCCGCTGGTCGAGCAGCCGATCCGGATCGGCGGCGTGGGGATCTACCCGCAGGAGCTGCTGCTGCCGGTGGCGCTCGTCGTCGTCGCCATCGGCCTCGAGCTGTTCTACCGTCGCACCATCCTCGGCCGTGCCATGCGGGCCGTGGCCTACAATCGCACCGCGGCCGGCCTTGTCGGCATCGATGCGGACCGGATCACGCTTCTCGCCTTCGGCCTGGCCGGGCTGCTGGGCGCCATCGCCGGGCTGCTGATCGGCCCGGTGATCCAGGCGAGCTCGACCATGGGCGCGATCATCGGCCTCAAGGGCTTCATGGTGGCGATCATCGCCGGCATCGCCAATGCCCGCGGCGTCGTCATCGCCGGCGTGCTCTACGGCATCACCGAGAAATTCATCGAAGGCTACCTGTCCACCGGCGCGCGCGACGCCATCGGCTTCACGCTGATGGTGCTGCTGCTGCTGCTGTTCCCGCAGGGCCTGTTCGGGCGCAAGGAGTTCTCCAAGGTATGAGCGCGAAGGTCGGGGCCTGGATCGCCCTCGCGCTGCTGGTCGCGGCGCTGGCCGTGTTCCCCTGGGCCGGGGATTTCGTCGACACGCGCTGGCCGACCAGCTACGAGCTGCGGCTGGTGATGCGTGCCATGATCCTGGCGATCGTGGTCGTCGGGCTGAACATCCTGGTGGGCTTCGCCGGCCTGGTCTCGCTCGGCCAGGCGGCGCTTGTCGGGCTCGGGGCGCATGTCGCGGCGCTGCTGGCGCTGCGTGCCGGCCTGCCCTTCGGCGCCTGCATGGTCTTCGCCGTCGCGGTGCCGGCGCTGATGGGGGCGGTCCTTGCCTTCCCCACCGTGCGCGTGCGGCCGCTCTACCTGACGGTCATCACCATCGCCTTCGGCTTCGTCTTCGTGAACATCCTGCGGGACTGGGTGAGCTTCACCGGCGGCGCCTCCGGCCTCACCGGCATCCCGCGTCCGACGATCCTGGGCGAGCCGCTGATGGCCGTGCGCCGGACCAGCTTCAACTACTACTACATGATCGCGGCCTGCCTGCTGCTCGCGCTGTGGATCCAGTGGGCGCTGGCCCGCTCGCGCTATGGCCGCGCCATGCGGGCCACCGCGCAGTCGGAGAACGCCTCCCGCGCGCTCGGCATCAACATCGTCGGCATCCGCACGCTCGCCTTCTCCATCTCGGCGGGGCTCGCGGGTCTCGGCGGCGGCCTGTTCGCCAATCTCGCGCTGTTCGTGAACTACGAGACCTTCACCTTCAACGCCTCGATCGAGCTGCTGCTGATGACGATCCTCGGCGGCAGCGGCACGCTGGCCGGGCCGATCGTCGGCACGGGCGTGATCTTCGCCGCGGCCCAGATGCTCCAGGGCCTGCAGGAATGGCAGACCTTCGCCTATGGGCTGTTGCTGGTGGTGGTGCTGTTCGTGATGCCGGCCGGGATCGTCGGCTCGCTGGCGCGGCTCCGCGCGCGCCGCGGCGGATCGGAGCGCGGCACCGGCGCCTGGCCGAATTTCGTCCCGGGCTTCGACGCGACGGCGTCCGAGCGTGACGCGCCGGGCCAGGCCAGCCTGATCGCGCGCGACGTGACGCTGCGCTTCGGCGGCCTGACCGCCGTCAACCAGGCGACGATGGAGGTCGCCTCGGGATCCGTGCATGCGCTGATCGGCCCGAACGGCGCCGGGAAGTCGAGCATGCTGAACGTGATCTCCGGCTTCTATCGCGCGACCTCCGGCCAGGTGACCTTGTTCGGCGAATCCCTCGGCGACCGCGCGCCGCATCAGCTCGCCAGGGCCGGCGTCGCGCGCAGCTTCCAGAACACCGAGCTCTTCGCGACGATGACGGTGCTGGAGAACGTGCTGGTCGGCTGCCACAGCCGCTACCGCGCCGGCTTCTTCACGACCGTGCTCCGCCTGCCCCGCTTCGCGCGGGAGGAGCGGGCGATGCTGGCCGAGGCGCGCATGCTGCTCGAGGTCGTGGGCCTGACCGAGTTCGCCGAGGAGGAGGCGCGCAACCTGCCCTTCGGCCATCAGCGCCGGCTCGAGATCGCGCGGGCTCTGGCGCTGCGCCCGAAGCTGCTGCTGCTGGACGAGCCCGCCGCGGGCCTGACGCATGGCGAGATCGACGACCTGGTCCGGCTGATCCGCGGGCTCGCCGACCGCGGCATGACGGTGATCCTGGTGGAGCACCATGTGGAGATGATCATGGCCGTGTCCGATCGCGTGACGGTGCTCGACCATGGCGAGGTCATCGCCGACGGCCCGCCCGCGCAGGTGCAGGCCGATCCGCGCGTGATCGAGGCCTATTTCGGCCATGGCGCCGCGCAGGGCATGAAGCTGCCGGCGGGAGCGGCGGCATGAGCGGGCCGCTGCTGACCGTCGCGGGCGCCCGCGTCTCCTATGGGCGCATCGAGGCGGTGCGGGGCGTGGACCTCCAGGTCGGGGCGGGGGAGTTCGTCGGCGTCATCGGATCGAACGGCGCGGGAAAGACGTCCCTGATGCGCGCGATCTCCGGCGTGCTGAAGCCCGCGGGCGGGACGATCACCTTCGACGGGGCGGAGGTGACGGGCCTGCGCAGCCACCAGATGGTCGCGCGCGGCCTGGCCATGGTGCCGGAGGGACGCATGGTCTTCGCCGACCAGACGGTGCGCGACAATTTGCTGCTCGGCGCCTACAGCCGGGTCTCCAGGGACAAGGCGGGTGTCGCGGAGGACCAGCAGCGCATCCTCGCGCTGTTCCCCCGGCTGCGCGAGCGCCTGGAGCAGGAGGCAGGCACGCTCTCGGGCGGCGAGCAGCAGATGCTGGCGATCGCGCGCGGGCTGCTCTCGCGGCCGCGGCTGCTGGTGATCGACGAGCTGTCGCTCGGCCTCGCGCCGCTGATCCTCGACATGCTGTTCCCCGTGCTCGCCCAGCTGAACAAGGAGGGGCTTTCCATCCTTCTGGTCGAGCAGATGGCGAGCTACGCGCTCGCGGTCACCGACCGGACCTATGTGATGGAGAACGGGCGCGTGCTGTTCGAGGGGCGCTCCGCCGATCTCGCGCAGGATCCACGCGTGCTCGATGCCTATCTCGGGCGGCGCGGGCACGCCGCCTGAACGCTACACCTGCGTGCGGACGAACTGCGTGCGCAGGTGGTCGCCGCTCGTTGTCGGCCTGTATTTCGGCGCCGCGCCGGGCGGAACGGTGCCGGGCAGCGCCTCCACCGGCGCGTCGTAATTGGGGTTGTGGAAGAAGACCAGGCTGAGCCGGCGGCTGGCCTCTGCCTGCGATTCGGGCGGATTGACCACGCGGTGCAAGGTCGCGCGCCAGCGCTCATTGGTCCAGCGCGCCATCAGCTCGCCGATGTTCACCACGTAGCTGTCGGGGGCGATGGGCACGTCCACCCAGTCCCCGGCACGGTTCAGCACCTGCAGCCCGCCCGGCTTGTCCTCCGCCCGCAGGATGGTCAGCGAGCCGTAATCGGCATGGGCGCCCGCGCGAAGCTGCCCGGGCTTCGGCGGCGCCACGGGCGCCGGGTAGTTGCGCACGCGGAGCCGGCTGATGTGGCGGTCGATCTTGTCGGCGAAGAACGCTTCCGGCAGGTCGAGCGCAAGGGCGAACATCGCCATCAGCTCCGCCGCCAGCGCGCCCATCGCGCGGAAGTAGCGCTCATACAGGTCGCGCAGCTCGGCGGGGTGCTCGGGCCAGAGGTTGGGATGGAAATGCTTCCCCGCCTCGGGGCCGAAGAAGTAGGGATCGCCGGGTGGGACATCGACCGGGCCGATCATCAGGCTCTCGTTCAGGTCGCCGGGGACGTCGACGCCCTGGCTGCGGCCGACGCTCTCGGCCTCGAGCGGGATGTAGCCGCGAGTCACGTCGGGCGCGGGGCGGGCGACGCGCATCTTCTCCGCGACGGAGAGGTCGAAGAAGGCGTTGGAGGCGCGCTGCACTTCGGCGATCAGCGCTGGATCCACGCCATGGCCGGTGATGACGAGGAAGCCGATGGCGTCCACCGCCTCGCCCACCTGGCGCGCGACGTCGCGGCGCGCGGCGAGGTCCGGGCTGCGGAAAGCGGCGACGTCGATGACGGGCACGTTCAGCATGGCGTCACAGATCCAGCGCGGTCGCGGTGTCGGAAAGCAGGAAGCCGGCCAAGCGTGCATCGGCGCCGGGCGCGGCGAAGAGCAGCGCGCCAATCGGCATCCCGGTCGCGGGGCAGCGGCCCGCGCGCAAGGTCGCCACCGGCCCGCCGAGCACGGTCGTGGGGATGACGAAGCTCGGGTCGCCGGTGGTGCTCGCCTCCGGCGCCACGTCGGGTGCCGCGGGGATCAGGAGGAGGTCGTCCGGTCCGAAGCCGGCCCAGAAGCTGCGGCGCAGGGCGGCCAGCCGGCGCAGGCCCGCATGGTAGTCCGCATCCGGCGTGGCGAGGCCGAGGGCGATGTCCTCGGCGATGCGCGGCGCGACCCGGTCCTTCGGCAGCCTCGCATGGGTGCGGCCGAGCTCGGCGACCATCACCGGACGGTGCGCGGTGAGCATCGCCTCGAGCGAGGCGGGCGACGCGGCGCGGCGGACGGCAAGGCCCGCCTTCTCCAGCCGGTCCGCCAGCGCCTGCACGGCCGCGGCGGTCGTCGGCGCGACCTTGCCGGCGATCAGCCCATCCTCCAGGACCACGAGGCGGGGCGTGACGGCGGGCGGCGCGGAGAGGCCGGTGTGGTCGGCGCAGTAGCCCGCCGCCAGCAGCGCCGCATCCTGCGCCGAGGCGCCGAAGGCACCGACCGTGTCGAAGCTCGGTGCCAGCGGCACCACGCCGACGCCCCCCACGGCGAGGGTCGAGGGCTTGAAGGCGCAAGTCCCCGTATAGGCCGCCGGGCGGTTCACGCTGCCCGCGGTCTGCGTGCCGAGCGCCAGCGGCACCGTGCCGGACGCGATCGCCGCACCCGATCCGGCCGAGGACCCGCCCGCGGTGCGCGTCAGGTCCCAGGGATTGCGCGTGGGCGGCAGCGACTGGAAGTAGGCGTATTCCGTGGTGTGCAGCTTGCCGAGGATGATCGCGCCGGCCGTGCGCAGATGCGCGACGACGGTCGCGTCGGCGGTCGCCGGGGGCGCATCGGCGCGGGAGGGGCTGTTCGCCCGGGTCGGCAGCCCGGCGACGTCGATCACGTCCTTCACGCCGACGGGGATGCCGTGCAGCGGGCCGCGTACGGACCCCGCGCGCCGCTCCGCGTCGAGCATGCGGGCGGCGGCCATCGCCTCCTCCGCCTGCACATGGATCCAGGCCTGCACCTCGGCGTCCACCGCGTGGATCCGGTCGAGGCAGCGCCGCACCAGCGCTTCCGCCGTCAGCGCGCCGGCGGCCATGGCGGCCGAGAGGTCGCGGACCCGGCCCGGGTCCTGGATCAGGGTGCTCATGCCATCCTCCCAGCGCGCAGCGCGGCGGTCGCGGTCTCGTCCACCGCCAGGGTCTCGTCCTCGATCGCGCCGGTGAAGACGACGCCATAGACCTCGCGGGCCTTCTCGCGGCTCTCCCAGCCTTCCAGCACGTCGTGCAGCACGCGGGCGGCGTCGCGCGTCCGCGGGTCGCCATAGCCGCCGCCGGCGCTGTCGCGGCCGCGCAGCGCTTGGCCGCGCTGCAGCGTGACCTGCACCACGTTGGGCAGGCGCTCGGCCTCCCCGTTCCCGCCGACGAGCCAAGTGGCGCCCGGCGTGCCCGGCAGGCCGCCGACGACGCCGCGCGGCGGCGCGTGCTGGCCGTCGCAGGAGATGACGGCGGTGATGTCGTTGCCGGTCGGCTCCAGCTCGATCTGCTGCGCCGGCGCGCCGCGCTGGCGGCCCGCGCCGCTGCTGTCCTGGACGAGCTCCAGCGAGCGCACCCGCAACGGGTGCTTCAGCTCGTCCACCTCGACGCTGTCGCGGTACATCAGCCCGGCGATGACGGGGATGGCGTAGTTCACCCAGCCATCCGCGACGGGCGAGGCGGGGCCGCCATTGGTGCTCAGCATCATGCGGTTGACGAAGGGCGCGCCGCCGCGCCGTGCGTCGCGGCCGGAGATCACCGCCATGCCGGCGCCGAGGCCCGTGCCGCCCTCGCTCAGCCCATGCCCGTCGCCGAGCTGCGCGAAGGCCGATTGCGTGATGTTCACCAGCCGCTCCGACACGTTGGTCGTGCCCATGGAGCAGGAATGCGGGAAGACCGGCGCGCCGACCACGCTGTTCTCGGCATAGGTGAAAAAGAGGCGCCGGAAGCTGCCGGCGTTGCGCGGGATGTCCTTGTCGAGCGCATTGAAGATCGCCCCCACCACGGCGGAGGTCGCCGCGCCCAGCGAGGTGTTCAGCCCGACATCGACGCAGGGCGGGTTGTCGGAAAGGTCGACATGGATGCGGCCCTCGTCGGGGTCGATCTCGACGATCACCGTCAGCTCCAGCCCATCGGGCAGGATGCCCTGCAGCGGGTCGGAACGGCCCTTGTTGACCAGCCGTGCCTTCGGCAGGCGGCTTATGCTCTCCGCCATGCGGCGCTCGGAGTAGTCGAACCAGTCGCGGATGAAGCGCCGGATGGTGGCCGCGCCGTATTTCGCACAGACCTCCTCCAGCCGCCGCTCCGCGACGCGCGCGCTGCCGAGGCCGGCCAGGTAGTCGCCATACCATTGGTCGGGGACGCGGATGCGCGCGCGGCACATGC
>CAZMCV010000058.1:7285-21985 GCA_964564645.1 uncultured Acetobacteraceae bacterium | reverse complement strand
GAAGGGAGAGAACTCCCTTCCCCGAAACCCCAACCCACCTTTTTTTGCTCCCCTTCCGCTTTCCCGCGCGGCGCGGCGGAAGCGCCATCGCACGGACCGCGCTGCCGCACGACAAGGAGCAGAAAGGGATGAGGAGTCGCCGCATGCGGCGACGGGAGAATCCCTTCTCCCCGGCCTTGCCTTCCCTGCCACGACAGAGCCGACGCCGTTCACCCGATTGCCCTGGGACGCGCTCTCAGAGCTTGTGAAGAAATCGAACCTGCGAAAGGGTGCCCTCTGAAATCATTGGGGAATCCCCTTCGAGATTGGCGCTGACGGGCATTCTTTCACGAACTCTCAGGCCCGGCGGAAGCGCGCGGCGAAGAACCCGTCCATCCCGCCCCGCTCCGGCCAGAGATCGGGCCGCGTCCGCAGCGCGCCCGCCGGCGTCGCCAGCCCCTCCGGCACCTCGCCCGGCCGCAGCGGGTCATGCGCCAGGCCGAGCGCGGCCGCGGCGGCCAGATGCGCCTCCCCCTCCTCGGGCTGCAGCGAGCACACGGCGAAGACCAGCCGCCCGCCGGGCGCGAGCAGCGCCGCCGCCGCGGCCAGCAGCCGGGCCTGCGCCTCGACGGCCGAGGCGACGTCGCGCGGGCGCTTCAGGTGCGGCACGTCCGGATGGCGCCGGATCGTCCCCGTCGCGGTGCAGGGCGCGTCGAGCAGCACCGCATCGAACGCCTCCCCCGGCGCCCAGGCGGCGGCGTCCGCCTCCACCACCTCCGCCTCCAGCCGCAGCCGGGCCAGGTTCTCCCGCAGCCGCGCCGCGCGCTTCGGGTCGCGCTCCACCGCCGTCACCCTGGCCCCGGCAGCGGCGAGCTGCGCCGTCTTGCCCCCGGGCGCGGCGCAGAGATCCGCCACCCGCTCCCCCGGCCGGACCTCGAGCAGGCGGACGGGCAGGGCGGCGGCGGCGTCCTGCACCCAGAAGCGGCCCTCGGCGAAGCCGGGCAGCTCCGTCACCCGCGTGCCGACGGGCATGCGGAGGGTGCCGGTGGGCAGCGCCTCGCCGCCCTCCGGCGCCTCCGCCCCCGGGGCGAGGGTGAGGTCGAGCGGCGCCTCCACCCGGTGCGCGGCGGCGATCGCGCGGACCCCGGCGGCGCCATAGGCGGCATGCCAGGCCGTCCAGAGCCAGGACGGCGTGTCCAGCCGCTCCGCGTCCAGCCCCTCGAGCGCCGCCACGCCGCCGCCGGCGACCCGGCGCAGCACGGCGTTGGTCAGGCCGGCGAAGGGCGGCGGGACCAGCCCGACCGCGGAGGAGACCGCGGCATGCGCGGCCGTCCCGAGCAGCAGCAGCTCCGCCGCGCCGATGCGCAGCGCCCGCCGCACCTCGGGCGGGGGCTCGCGCCGCAGATAGGGCTCCAGCACCGCATCCAGCGTGCCAAGCCGGCGCAGCACGGCGGCGGCGATGCGGTGCGCCGCCGCCCGGTCGCGCGCCGCGTCCCGCGCCGGCAGCGCATCCAGCGCCTCCTCCAGCGGCCGGCGCCGCTCCAGCACCGCCTCCAGCAGCCGGCTGGCGGCCGCGCGGGCGGGGGAGGCGCCTTGCGGCAGGCGGGGGGAATGGCCTTTGGGGGGGGGCGGCATGGGCGGCCGAACATGGCCCCGCACCACGACACATGCTAGTCGGCCGCCCGCCATGCACATCGCCCCGCCCGCTTCCGGGCCCGACCGCTCGCTCGGTTCGGTGCCGGAGGGCCTCCTGCGCCGCCCGCGCCTGGCGCTGGTGCTGCTCTGCCTGCTGCTCTGGCTGCCCGGCTTCTTCACCCTGCCGGCGACGGACCGCGACGAGGCGCGCTTCGCCCAGGCCAGCCGGCAGATGGTCGAGACCGGCGACCATGTGCGCATCCGCCTCGGGGCCGAGGAGCGGAACAAGAAGCCGGTCGGCATCCACTGGCTGCACGCCGCCTCGGTCCATGCGCTGGAGGCGACGGGGCTCGGCGGGCGCGGCGACATCTGGGCCTACCGGCTGCCCAGCCTCGGCGGCGCGCTGCTGGCGGTGCTGGCGACCTTCCATTTCGGCCGCGCCCTGGTCGGGCGGCGGGCCGCGCTGCTCGGCGCCGGCATGCTCGCCGCCTGCCTCGTGCTGGTGGCCGAGGTGCACATCGCCAAGACCGACGCGGCGCTGCTCGCGGCCATCGCCGGGGCGATGGGGCTGTTCGGCCTGGCCTATCTCCGCCCCACCGGCTTCACCAATGCCCAGGCTATCGGCTTCTGGCTGCTGCTCGGCCTCTCGGTGCTGATCAAGGGGCCGATCGGGCTGATGGTCGCCGCGCTCACCGGCGTGACCCTGGCCGTGGTCGATCGCGGGCAGGTGCCCTGGCTGCGGGCGCTGCGCCCGCGCTGGGGCATCCCGCTGATGATCGCCGCCGCCGCGCCCTGGTTCGTCGCCATCGGCATCGCCACCGAGGGGCGCTTCTTCGCGCAGGCGGTCGGCGGCGACATGCTGGCCAAGATCGGCGCGGGCGAGGAGAAGCACTGGGGCCCGCCCGGCCTCTACCTGGCGCTGTTCGGCGTGACCGCCTTCCCCGCCGCCTGGATCGTGCTGCTGGCGCTGCCGGCGGTCTGGCGCGACCGCGCGCACCCGCCGGTGCGCTTCCTGCTCGCCTGGATCGTCCCCACCTGGCTGGTGTTCGAGGCGGTGGCGACCAAGCTGCCGCACTACGTGCTGCCCATGTTCCCGCCCCTGATGCTGCTCGGCGCGGCCTGGGCGATGGACCCCTTGCGGCGGATGCCGCCGCGCTGGTGGCGCCGGGTGGCGACCGGCTGCTTCGTCGCGGTCGCCGCCGGCCTGGCCCTGCTGGCGCTGGGCGCGCCCTGGTGGCTCGGCCCGAAGACGGTGCTGGCGGGCGGCGTGCTGGCGGTGCCGGCCGCGGGGCTGCTGGTCTGGGGCGCGCTGCGCGCCGCGCGCGCCGGGGCCTGGGGCCGGGCGGCGCTCGCCTCGGCGGTGCTGGCGGTGCCGCTCTACGCCGCGGTGCTGGAAGGCGTGGCGCCCCGCCTGGCCTCGCTGTGGATCGCGCCACGCCTGGCCGCAGCGGTGGCGGCGCAGGCCCCCGGCCTCCGCCCCGCCGAGATCGGCATCGCCGGGCATGCCGAGCCTTCCGTGCTCTTCGCCCTCGGCGGCGAGGTGGCGCTGCTGCCGGGGGATGGCGCCGAGGCGGCGCGCTTCCTGGCCGCCTCGGCGCCCGGCCGCCCGCGGCTGGCCATCGTCGGCCACCGCGCCGAGGCCGGGTTCCGCGAGGCGGCGGCCACGCTCGGCCTGCACCCGCAGGAGGTGGCGACGGTGACCGGCTTCAACTACTCGCGGGGGCGCTGGGTGACCCTGATCCTCTACCGCGGCGGTCCGGTATGACCGCGCGGGGACCGGCGGAGCGGCAAGCATGATCGAATGGGCCACCGATCTCGTCGCCTCCGGCGGCCTGATCGGCGTCTTCCTGCTGATGGTGGCCGAGAACCTGTTCCCGCCCATCCCGTCCGAGGTGATCATGCCGCTGGCCGGCTTCGCCGCCGCGCGGGGCGACATGCCGATCCTCGGCGTGGTGGTGGCGGGCACGCTCGGCGCGGTGGCCGGCAACGGGGTCTGGTACGAGGCGGCGCGGGCCTTCGGCGCGGCGCGCACCAAGCGCCTGGTCGGCCGCTACGGCGGCTGGGTCGGCATCGGGATCGAGGAGATCGCCAAGGGCGAGGCGGTGATGCGGCGCTACGGCCCGGTCGCGGTCTTCCTGGGGCGCTTCATGCCGGGGGTGCGGACCGCGATCTCGGTCCCGGCGGGCCTGGTCGAGCTGCCGCGCAAGGTCTTCTACGTCTGGACCTCGCTCGGGACCGCGATCTGGACCGGCGGGCTGGCCCTGGCCGGCTACCTGCTGCAGGAGGAGTTCTCCCGCGTGGAGGCCTGGACCGGCCCGATCGGGCTGGCGGTGATGGCGGTGGTCGGCGCCGTGATCCTGTGGCAGGTGCTGCGCATCTTCCGCGCGCGCGGCCGGGCGGGCGACGGGGCCGGCGGGCCGCGCTGAGAGCGTGGGAAGGAAAGCCCGTCAGCCCAGATCCTGGACGATATTCTCCAATGATTCCAAAGCGCGTTCTTTCGCGAGTTCGGTTTCTTCCCACGCGCTGAGCGGCCCGCGCGGGCTTGCCGGAAGCGGGCGCCGCCAGCCCGCATCCCGGGGGGTATGTCGCCCCGCAAGCGGCGTCCCCCCTCCCGGAGGCCGTCGCGGCGCGCGGAGGCGGGCCCGGAGACAGGGGCTGACCGACCCTGCGGCGTTCCGGTTCACACGGGAGCGGCGCCCTAGGTAGTGGCACGGAGCACCGCAACCACGCCGGTGGTCTCCGCTTGATCGGGGGCGTCGGCCGCATGGGCGGCGGCAGCCCCGCACGCTGCCCCGGCCGGGGACGACGCGACCCAGCGCCCCTTCGGCAGGAGATTTCCCCCCATGTCCGGCTCCCTCAGCAGCTCCGGCGGCACGCCGCCGGGCGGCCCCGCCACGCGCGTCATCGACATCCTCGAGGCCGAGCAGGCCGTGCTGTTCGGTGGCGCGGCGGCCGAGAGCGAGGTCTCGGGCTATTCCGGCGAGGGCTACGTGCCGCTCGCCCCGGTCGACCGCGACGATCCCTTCGCGGAGGAGAGTCCCGAGCCCGAGGCCATCACCTTCACCATCGAGGTGCCGGAGGATGGCTGGTACACGCTGAACTTCCGCTACTCGAACGGCACGAACGAGGATGGCTACCGCAACCTGCTGGTGGACGGGGAGGACATCCCCGGCGCCATCCGGTTCGACAACCGCTTCGCCGACACCGCATGGGCGACCGCCCATGACCGGATGCCGCTGGCGGCCGGCACGCATGAGGTGACGCTGACCGCCGACATGGGCGAGGAGGTGGTCGGCCTCGGCGCCGGCCGGGCGGAGATCCTGGTGGACCAGCTCGAGGTGGTGGCGGGGGTCAGCCCCTCCGACCAGACCTCGGCGCGCGCGCTGATGGTCAACAACGGCGAGAACATGGTCGCCATCCATGAATCGGCCGAGACCTTCGCCACCGACACCAGCAATTTCGGCCCCTTCCTGGCGCAGCTCCGCCACGGCGCGAACTGGGAGCAGGACCAGATCGACTTCGGCACGTCCTGGTTCCAGTGGCAGGACGAGGACGGCACGCGGCGCAACTACGCGCCGAACTTCGAATCCACCCTCTATCTCGACTCCGACGGCATCATGAACGTCGAGTACGGCAGCTTCCTGCCGACCGGCGAGGCGCTGCCCGTCGCGATCTCCCGCGAATACGCCATGGTCCCCGGCGAGCCGCTGCTGGTCGAGCGCTGGACCTTCGAGAACCAGCGCGAGATCAGCGAGCCCGACATCACCTGGAGCTTCGCCAACACGCTCGGCCTGCCGGAGGAGCTGGCGCAGCGCGCGGTGTGGGATGAGGGCCGCGAGGTCTTCCTCGTCGAGCTCGGCCAGGGCGAGGACCAGGCGCCGCTCTACCTCGCCTTCGGCGCCTACCAGGAGATGCAGTCGCAGAACGTCGCGCTGCGCGGCGAGGGCGACGAGCTGGATCAGAGCTTCGGGCGCCGCGACGGCTACGACCCCGCCGACCGGTCGAGCGACGGCGTGCTGGCGGAGTTCCAGGAGGAGGGCTCCCTCGGCGGCGCGACGCGGGCCGAGGGCGAGGGCCTGGCGCTGGCCATGGCGCGCGAGGACATCGCGCTGCGCGCCGGCCGGCCGAACGAGTTCTACTTCTTCTACACCATGGCCGACAGCATCGAGGCGCTGAACGAGCAGGTCGACACCGCGCTGAACCCGCAGGGCAGCGCCGCGCCCGGCTCCCCGAGCTACTGGTTCCAGGAGACGGAAGAGGCCTGGGCCGAGCGGCTCGAGGGCGCGAAGGCGCTGCCGCTGGTCACCGACGGCGAGGCGGGGTCCGAGGGCGACGGCACCACCGGCGACGGGCTGCGCCCGATCGGCGACCCGGCGCTCGAGGAAGCCTACAAGGCCTCGCTGGTCGCGATCCTGCAGAGCCAGCAGCCGGAGTTCGGCAGCTTCGTCGCCGCCACCTCGCCGGCCTATGACTACAAGGTCTGGCCGCGCGATTCCGCGGTGACCGCCTGGACGCTCGACGCCGCGGGCCTGCATGACGACGCCGAGGCCTACTGGAACTGGATGGCCTCCATCGTCGAGGATGGCAGCAGCGACAACCCGACCTTCGAGCGCGGCACCTTCCACACCAATTACAGCTTCTGGGAGGCCAACGAATCGATCCCCTTCGTCGAACCGGAATGGGACGCGCAGGGGCTGTTCCTGATGGGCGCCGCGCGCCACGCCCTCGAGCTGCGGGAGGCCGGGCGCGGCGACCAGGCCGAAGCCTTCCTGGCCGACGAGACCATGCGCGACGCCATCGTCTGGTCGGCCGAGTTCATCCGCGGGAGCATCGACGAGACCGGCTTCGGCGCGCCCGATTTCTCGATCTGGGAGGAGATCTACCTCTACAACGGCTACACCCAGGTCACCTACGCCGCGGGCCTGCAATCCGCGGCGCTGATCGCCGACGAGATCGGCCGGCCCGACCTGGCCGAGGGCTGGCGCGAGGGCGCGGCGACGATCGTCGAGGCCATCACCCGCCCGGTGGACGACCCCGACTACCCGGGGCTCTGGGACGAGGAGGCCGGGCACTTCATCTGGGGCATCGAGCCCGAGACCGGCGAGCCCGTGCTGAAGGGCAATGCCGCGATCGACCTGCTCTTCGTCACCGGGCTGCTCGACCCGGAGAGCGAGCAGGGCAGCAGCCAGATCGACTGGATCATCGAGAACCTCGGCAAGAACGACTACGGCATCTCCCGCTACGAGGGCGACCTGTTCTACGCTTCCTCGACCTACAGCCCGGGCGGCACCTATGAGAGCCGGCAGAACGAGGCGGCCTGGCCGCAGATGACCGCCTATGTCGGCATCGCGCAGGAGCAGGCCGGCAACCTCGACTGGGCCTATGACAGCCTGAACTGGCAGGTCAGCCGCTACGGGCAGGAGTTCATGCCGCCGGGCGAGGGCGTGGACTGGTCGACGCGCGAGCCGCTGCCGAGCACCCAGGTCGAGCCGGTCACCGGCGCCTGGTACATCCAGAACCTGCTGAACTACACAGGCCAGTTCGATCCGCGCGTGCCGCAGGACGAGACGCTGGTGGCCTGAGACCCGGGGCGGCGCGTGCGGGGCCGGGGCGGGGCGGCCGCCCTGCCGTCATTCCCCCGCCTCCGTCCGCGCCGCCTCCATCGCCGCCGCATGCGCCTTCGCGTCCCAGGTGTGCCCGATCAGCGCCACCAGCAGCGCGGTGGACCAGCCGAACATCAGCATCCCGACCCCGGCCTCCACCGCGCCGAGCACGCGATGCCCGGCCGAGAGCTCGAGCTCCGACGCGCCGACCGTGGTGAAGCTGGCGATCGAGAAGTAGATCGCGGCGCCCGGATCCTCGAACTCGCCGAGCAGGATGTAGAGCAGCGACCAGACCCCGACCTGCAACAGGTGCCCGGCGAACAGCATCATGACCGTGGTCACGACCAGGCGCGACTGGGCGCGCAGCACGCGCAGGTCGAAGGGCGTCTCCAGCAGCCGGCGGGTGCTGCGCCGGCGCAGCGACAGCCGCACCAGGAAGAGCTGCACGAGGAATTGCACCCAGATGGTGGCCGCGATGGCGGCGATGCCGCCCAGCCAGTTCTGCAACACCGCGGTCACGCGCTGCCCCGCCCCAACGATCGCCCCCGGCGGCCCTGCCGGCGGGCGGACAATCCCAGAAAGCGGGGCGTGCGGCCAGGGGCGCGTGGCACGGGCGCGCCCGTCGCGTCACGCCAGGATCCCCGTGCGGAACAGGCTCACCCGCAGCCCGCCATGCGGCACCGGCGCCTCCGGCGGCAGGAAGGGCAGCCCGGTCGCCTGCGCCAGGCGCGGCTCCGCCGTCACGATCCCGACCCGCCAGCCCGCGAAGCGGCCGCGCAGCGCCTGGCCGAGCGCGCGATAGAGCGGCACCAGCGCCCCCCTGTCCCCGAGGCGGTGCCCATAGGGCGGGTTCACCATGACGAGGCCCGGCGGCCCCGGCGGCGGCGCCACCTCGCCGACCGTGGCCTGGCGGAACACCGTGCCCTCCGCCACGCCGGCGCGGGCGGCATTGGCCCGGCTCATCGCCACCGCGCCGGCATCGCGGTCGCTGCCATGGCAGAGCGCGGGCGGGTCGCGCCGGCTCTGCACCGCCCGCATGCGCGCCCAAGCCGCCGCGTCGAAGGGGACCAGGTGCTCGAAGGCGAAGCCGCGGGACCGGCCGGGGTTGAGCCGCGCCGCCATCTCCGCCGCCTCGATCACGAAGGTGCCGGAGCCGCACATGGGATCGAGCAGCGGCTCCGTGCCCGCATAGCCGCAGCGCATCAGGAACAGCGCGGCCAGCGTCTCGCGCAGCGGCGCGGCATTCACCTCCGTCTTGTGGCCGCGCCGGTGCAGCGCCTCGCCGGAGGTGTCGAGGCTGATCGTGCAGAGGTCGCGCTCGATCCGCGCCATCACGGCGACCACCGCGCCCCCCCCGGCCGGCGCGGTGCCGAGGGCGGCGCGGATGGCGTTGCCGATCCGCTCCTCCGCCGCGCCGGTGTGGTAGATGCGCGAGCCGGTGCAGGCGGCCTCGACCCGCCAGGGCATGTCGGGGCGCAGCAGCGCGGCCCAGGGCACGCGGCGCGCGCGCGCATCGAGCTCGGCCAGGTGGGCGGCGGGGAAGCGGGCGATGCGCGCCAGCACCCGGCCGGCGCCACGGATCCAGAGATTGGCGCGCCAGACCTCCGGCCAGCCGCCGCGCGTGACGACGCCGCCCGGGACGGGGCGCGGCCGGGGGAAGCCCTTCGCCCGGACCTCGGCGCAGAGCACGGGCTCGAGCCCCGGCGGCGCGGCGAGGAAGATCTCGAAGCCATCATCCTGTTTCATCCGCCGGGCCATACCACCGGATGGGGGGCGATGCGCGGCGGGAGGGGTTCGGGCGGGGGCGCGGGGCGCCTAGACTCCGCGCCGGCCGAGTCGCGGCGGAGGTTGGGGGCGCGTGCAGGCGGAAACCTGGCTGCCGGTGCTGGTGCCGCTGGCGGCCGCGCTCGCCGGCGGGCTGTTCGTCGCCGCCCTGGCCGCGTCGCGCCGCGGCGCGGGACGGGAGGAGGCCGCGCTGCTCGCCGCGCGGCTGGAGGTGCTGGCCGAGCGGATGGACGGGCGGATGGCCGACCAGGGCGAGCGCCTGGCCCGGGCGCTGGCCGAGGGCGCCGACCGCACCGCCGACAGCGCCCGGCGCATCCATGAGCGGCTGGCGGTGATCGACGCCGCGCGGGCCAACCTGGAGCGGCTGGGCAGCGAGGTCACCTCGCTGACCTCCATCCTCGGCAACAAGCAGGCGCGCGGCGCCTTCGGCGAGGTCGCGCTGCGCGACATGCTGGCCGACCGGCTGCCGGCCTCGGCCTGGGAATGGCAGTGGACGCTGGCGAACGGGACGCGCTGCGACGCGCTGGTCCGGTTGCCGCACCCGCCGGGGCCGATCGCCGTCGACAGCAAATTCCCGCTGGAGGCCTGGCGCGCCTGGCGCGAGGCGACGGAGGAGCCGGCCCGCGCCCAGGCCGCGCGGCGGCTGGCGGCCGATCTGCGGCGGCATGTCGAGGATGTGGCGACGAAATACATCCGCCCCGGCGAGACGGCGGAGGGCGCGCTGATCTTCCTGCCGTCGGAGGCGCTGTTCGCCGACCTGTCGGCGCATCACCCGGCGCTGGTGGCCGAGGCCGCGCGGCGGGGGGTGCACCTGGTCTCGCCGGGGACGATGTGGGCGGTGCTGGGGACGATGCGCGCGCTGCTGCGCGACGTGCGCCTGCGGGAGGAGGCGCACCGGCTGCGCGAGGCGCTGGCGCGCCTGGCCGAGGAGACGGAACGGCTCGACCGGCGCGTGGCCGCGCTGAAGGGGCACTTCGCCGCGGCCGAGGCCGACCTCGCGCAGGTCGAGCTCTCGGCGCGGCGGATCGCCGCGGCGGGGGCGCGCGTCGCGGCGGTGGAGGCGGATGCGGCGCCGCCGCGGGCGGCGGAGTAGGCCGTCAGGCGATGACGGTGATCTCCGTCCCCGACCACCCGGTCGCGCCGGCGAGGTTGGCGATGCGCACCGCCGCCGCGCCGCCGGCGCCATCCTCGTCCCACCAGAGGATGCCCGTGTCGGTCTCGCCGATGAACTGGCCGATTCCGGCCGCGGAGGTGGCGAGGCCGGTGGTGTTCTGCACGTACCGGCCGGTGGCGACGACATCGATCCCCGCCGCCAGCCCGCCGCCGAAGCCCGTGGCCGAGACCTCGATCGTGTCGTCGACGCCGCGGTACTGCACCACGGTGTCGTTGCCCTCGGCCGCCGTGCCGTAGCGGAACACATCGCCGCCCGCCCCGCCGGTCAGCCGGTCCGCGTCGAGCCCGCCCGACAGCGTATCGGCCCCGCCGCCGCCATCGATGGTGTCGTTGCCTTCCAGCCCCTGCAGCAGGTTGGCGCCGGTGTTGCCGATCAGGTTGTTCGCCAGGACGTTGCCGGTGCCGGAGATCCCCGCCCCGCCGGCGAGCTGGAGGTTCTCGAAATCCGCCAGCAGGGTGTAGCTGAAGGTCACCTGCACGCTGTCGAAGCCGCCGGTGTCCACGATCGTGTCGAGCGCGTCGATCGCGTAGCCGTCATTGCCCGAGCCGCCCTGCAGCAGGTCGGCGCCGAGGCCGCCGATCAGCGTATCGCCGCCCTGATCGCCGTTCAGCGTGTCGTTGCCGCCGCCGCCCGTCAGCACGTCGTTGCCGCCGCCGCCGGCGATCGAGTTGGCGCCGGTGTTGCCGGTGATGGCGTTGGCCAGCGTGTTGCCGGTGGCCGTCAGCGCCGCCCCGCCGGTCAGGGTCAGGTTCTCGATCCCGGCGGCGAGCAGCGCGATGCTGATCGAGGCCTCGACCGTATCGAAGCCGCCGCTTTCCGCCACGACGTCGAGGAAGTCGTCGACGAAGTAGAAATCGTCGCCCTCCCCGCCATCCATCACGTCGCCGCCGGTGCCGCCGTCGAGCGTATCGTTGCCGGCATAGCCGACCAGCACGTCGTTGGCCGCGAGGCCCGCCAGCGCATTCGCGCCGGCATTCCCGTCGAGCCGGTTGATCAGCGCGTTGCCGGTGCCGTTGGCGGCGGCGCCGAGCAGGAGCAGGTCCTCGAGCTCGGCATCGAGCGTCCAGTTCAGGCTGGCCTCGACACGGTCGCGGCCCTCGCCCGCCGCTTCGGTCGCGGTGTCGCCGGCCTCGTCCACGGCGTAGACATCGTCGCCGAGGCCGCCGGCCATGGCATCGGCGCCCGTGCCGCCGAGCAGCGTGTCCGCGCCGTCGGCGCCCGTCAGCGTGTCGTCGCCCGCCTCGCCCGCCAGGCGGTTGGCGAGGGCGTTGCCGAGGATGGATTGCGCGAACCCGTTGCCGGTGCCCTGGGTCGCCGCGCCGAGCAGGACCAGGGTCTCGATCTCCTGCCCCGCGGCGAGGGTGTAGGAGATGAGGGTGGAGACCTGGTCGGTGCCTTCGCCCGCGGCCTCGAGCACCAGGTCGGTGGCGTCGTCGATGCTGAAGACGTCGTTGCCCGCGCCGCCCGCCATGGTGTCGGCGCCCGACCCGCCGTCGAGCTGGTCGTCATCGGCGCCGCCGTCGAGCGAATCGGCGGCGTTCCCGCCGAGCAGGTTGTCGTCCTCGGCCAGGCCCAGCAGG
Organism: uncultured Acetobacteraceae bacterium; assembly: GCA_964564645.1. GTDB lineage: Bacteria > Pseudomonadota > Alphaproteobacteria > Acetobacterales > Acetobacteraceae > CAZMCV01. Next base: position 10,229 of record CAZMCV010000058.1, on the reverse strand, counting down.
GTGTCGGCGCCGTCGAGGCCGGAGAGCGCGTTGACCGCGTCGTTGCCGGTGATGGTGTTGGCCAGCGCGTTGCCGGTGCCGAGCAGCGGGGCGACGCCGGTGAGGACCAGATCCTCGATGCCGGCGGCGAGGGCGAAGATGTCGATGGAGGCGCGGATCGTGTCGGCGCCGCCGGTGTCCGCCACCGTGTCGGTGGAGGCGTCGACCCGGTAGAGATCGTCGCCGTCCCCGCCCTCCATCGCGTCCGTGCCGGCGCCGCCATCCAGCGTATCGTTGCCGGCATCGCCCGAGAGGCTGTCGTCGCCGCCATCGCCGGAGAGGGCGTTGGCGTTGGTGTCGCCGAGCAGCGTGTCGTTGCCGCTGCCGCCGGTCGCGCCCTCGATGCCGGTGAGGGTGTCGGAGCCCTCGCCGGCGGCGAGGCCGGTGGCGAGGTTCACCAGGAGGGCGGCGGCGGAGGCGGCGAAGCTGACGACATCCGCGCCGGTGCCGCCATCGAGGCTGTCATTTGCGGGGCCGCCGCCGATGAGCGTGTCGCTGCCGCCGAGGCCCCGCACGGTGTCGGCGCCAGCGCCGCCATCGAGCAGGTTGGCGCCGTCATTGCCGAGGAGGGCCTGGGCGAACTCGTTGGCGGTGAGGGCGAGGTCGGCGGTGCCGAGGAGTTCGATCTGCTCGATCTCCTGGCCGGCGGCGAGGGTGTAGGTGGCGGCGGAGGAGCGCAGCGTGTCGGCGCCGCCGGCGGCGGCCTCGGTCACGATGTCGGTGTCGGTGTCGACAATCACCACGTCGTCGCCCGCGCCGCCCAACAGGGTGTCCGCGCCGGCGCCGCCGTCGAGGCTATCGTTGCCGTTGAGGCCGGAAAGGGAGTCGCCTCCGCCGCCGCCCGCGAGGAGGTTGACGCCGGCGCTGCCGGTCAGCGTATCGGCCGCGGCGCTTCCCTCGAGGTTCTCGATGGATACGAAGGTGTCGGTGCCGTCTCCGGTCGCGGTGTTGGCGGTAAGATTGGCGGTGATCGGTCCGACTGCCGCGGTGTAGCTGGCCGTGTCGATATCGGCGCCGCCATTCAGGGTATCGTTGCCCGCGCCACCGGCCAGGGTGTCGTTGCCCGACGCACCGCTGAGCGAGTCGAGGCCGGCACCGCCATCCAGCGAGTCATCGCCGTTCCCGCCCGTCAGCGTGTCGTTGTCCGCCCCCCCCGCGATCGTATCGCTGCCGTCCGCGCCGGTGACAGAGTCGTTGCCAGAGCCGGAGGCAATGGAGTCGTCCCCGGCGCCGCCCGAGAGAACAGGGTCCGCGACCTCGCGCCCGGTGATGATGTCCGCGCCGCCGGAGCCGGCGAAGCCACCGTAGCCGGCGCCGTAGGTCTTGCCGCTCAGGTCGTAGGTGCCGGCCGTCGCGCCGACGAAGTCGTAAGGATTTCCTGAACTCTCGAACTGCTGCGCCTGGTTGAACTGCGCCGCCGTCAGGGTCAGCGTGAAGTAGACCAGCAGCCGCTCGACGCCGGAAAGCACGAGGCCGGAGATATTGAAGGTGCCGGTGAAGTTGTTGGTATAGAAGTCGGCCGTGTCGAAGCCCGCACCGCCGTCGTAGGACTCGCCCGCGCCGAAGTCACCGCCGGAGAAGACCACCAGATCGTCGCCGTCGGCGCCGAACAGCGCATCCAGCCCTGCGCCACCCGAAAGTGTGTCGTTTCCCGCCCCGCCCGAGATCGTGTCATTGCCCAACCCGCCATCGAGCGCGTCTCCGCCGAGGCCGCCATTGACAGAATCGTCGCCGTCCCCGCCGGAGATCAGGACGTCGCCGACCTCGCGGCCGATGAGGGTGTCGGCGCCCGCCGAGCCGGTGAAGCCGCCGTAGCCGGCGCCGTAGGTCTTGCCCGACAGATCGTAGGTGCCGGCCGTCGCGCCGACGAAATCGTAAGGGACTCCGAAGCTCTCGAACTGCTGCGCCTGGTTGAACTGCGCCGCCGTCAGGGTCAGCGTGAAGTAGACCAGCAGCCGCTCGACGCCGGAAAGCACGAGGCCGGAGATATTGAAGGTGCCGGTGAAGTTGTTGGTATAGAAGTCGGCCGTGTCGAAGCCCGCACCGCCGTCGTAGGACTCGCCCGCGCCGAAATCGCCAGTATCGAACACCACAAGATCGTCGCCCGCACCGCCGAAAAGGCTGTCCAACCCAGCGCCGCCCGTCAGCGTGTCGTTGCCACCGCCACCGTCGACAGAATCGTTCCCGCCACCACCCGAGAGTGAAGCGTCCGCGAACTCGCGCCCGGTGATGGTGTCCGCGCCGCCGGAGCCGGCGAAGCCACCGTAGCCGGCGCCGTAGGTCTTGCCGCTCAGGTCGTAGGTGCCGGCCGTCGCGCCGACGAAGTCGTAAGGATTTCCTGAACTCTCGAACTGCTGCGCCTGGTTGAACTGCGCCGCCGTCAGGGTCAGCGTGAAGTAGACCAGCAGCCGCTCGACGCCGGAAAGCACGAGGCCGGAGATATTGAAGGTGCCGGTGAAGTTGTTGGTATAGAAGTCGGCCGTGTCGAAGCCCGCACCGCCGTCGTAGGACTCGCCCGCGCCGAAGTCACCGCCGGAGAAGACCACCAGATCGTCGCCGTCGGCGCCGAACAGCGCATCCAGCCCTGCGCCACCCGAAAGTGTGTCGTTTCCCGCCCCGCCCGAGATCGTGTCATTGCCCAACCCGCCATCGAGCGCGTCTCCGCCGAGGCCGCCATTGACAGAATCGTCGCCGTCCCCGCCGGAGATCAGGACGTCGCCGACCTCGCGGCCGATGAGGGTGTCGGCGCCCGCCGAGCCGGTGAAGCCGCCGTAGCCGGCGCCGTAGGTCTTGCCCGACAGATCGTAGGTGCCGGCCGTCGCGCCGACGAAATCGTAAGGGACTCCGAAGCTCTCGAACTGCTGCGCCTGGTTGAACTGCGCCGCCGTCAGGGTCAGCGTGAAGT
>CAZMCV010000058.1:0-7185 GCA_964564645.1 uncultured Acetobacteraceae bacterium | reverse complement strand
CGCCGGAGAAGACCACCAGATCGTCGCCGTCGGCGCCGAACAGCGCATCCAGCCCGCCACCGCCGGAAAGCGTGTCGTTCCCTGCTTCACCGTTAAGCTGGTCGTTCTCCGTTCCGCCGACCAGTGAATCGGCGCCGTCCCCGCCCTGCAGCGTGTCAGTGCCGGCCTGGCCGGACAGCGTGTTGTTGCCCGTGTTGCCGATGATGAGGTTGGCGTCGCCGTTTCCAGTTCCGGTGATGCTGGAGATCCCGAGCAGCACGAGGTTCTCAAGGCCCGCGCCCAGGGTGCGGCCCACCGCCGAGAAGACCGTGTCGTTGCCGCCGCCGCCTGTCTCATCCGTGACATCGCCCGCTGAGTCGACGTAATAGGCGTCGTTACCCACGCCGCCGAACATCGTGTCGTTCAGGGCGCCGCCATCGAGCGTGTCGTTACCGGCGCCGCCGGTCAGCGAATCGCGCCCGCCCCAGCCGAGAAGGCTGTCGTCGCCACCCAAGCCGGAGAGTGTGTCATTTCCCGTGTCGGTCGCCTCGGCACCGAGCGGGCCACCAGAAATGGTATCGTTCTCATCTGGCGTGCTGCCGACAATGCTTTCAGCCGCCGTCGTCCCGTAGAACGTCGCCATGCTCGATATCTCCCGTCGCCTAATGCAACGAGGGTGCCGAAATCAATGCGCTCTGGCAAGTTGGCACATTGTTAAAGCTTGCCGAGACGTCGCGCCCCCTCACACCCGCCGCGCCGGCACCCGCCAAGCCAGCACCGACCCCGCCGCCGCCAGCGCCGCCGGCACCGCAAATCCCAGCCGGAACGCCTCCGACAGCGCCCCCTGCAGCAGCGCCCGCGCGCCCGGGTCGAGCGCGGGCAGCAGCACCGCCGGCCCCTCCCGCAGCAGCCGCACGAACAGCCCGGCCGCGTCCGGATCCGCCAGCGTCAGCGCGCCGAACAGCACGCCCCCCATCAGGGTCGTCGCCACCGCCGCCCCCAAGGTCCGCGCATACTGCACCGACGCCGCCGCCGCCCCGAGCCGCGCCGGCCCGCCCGCCACCTGCACCACGATCTGCGACACCGGGTAGGAACAGCCGATCCCCATCGCGCCCACCCCCAGCAGCAGCGCCAGCCCCAGCACCGGCAGCACCGGCGCCAGCACCGCCGCCGCGCTCAGCGCCACCGCACCCAGCGCCAGGCCGCCCCCGGCAAAGGGCGTCGACCACCCCGTCCGGCTCATCAGCCGCCCCGCCGTCAGCCCGCCGATCCCGCCCCCCAGCGACAGCGGCAGCAGCAGCAGCCCGACCTCCCCCGGTGACAGGCCGCGCGCGGATTGCAGGTAGATCGGCAGGAAGGTCACCAGCGCCACCGTCGCGCCATGGCCGCAGGCGGTGAACAGGTCGCAGCGCAGGATGGTGGGCTCGGCCAGCATCGGCAGCGGCAGCAGCGGGTCGCTCGCCCGCCGCTCCCGCCGCACCAGCAGCCAGCCGGCCAGCAGCGCCAGCCCCGCCAGGCCGAGCGCCGGCGCCACCGCCTCCGCCGACAGCGCCCGCAGCTGGCCGAGTGCCAGCAGCGAGGGCGTGACGAAGGCCGCGAACAGCAGCGCGCCGGCCAGGTCGAAGCGGAAGCCGGCGCTGTGCGACCCCGCCCGCGCCCGGTCCGGCAGCCGCAGCGCCAGCAGGAAGGCCAGCACCGTCGCCGGCACCTGCACCCAGAACACCGCGCGCCAGCCGAAGCCCTGCGTCAGCCACCCGCCGGCGACGGGCCCGAGGGAGGAGGCGAGCACGAAGCTGCCGGCGATCCAGGCCTGGAAGCGGCCCCTCTCGCGGGGCGGGATCGCCTCCCCGATCACCGCCATGGTCAGCGTCGTCAGGCCGCCGCCGCCCGCGCCCTGCAGCACCCGCCCGGCCAGCAGCCAGCCGAAGGAGGGCGCGGCGGCCGCGACCACCGCGCCGGCGAGCGTGAGCACCAGCGCCACCAGCAGCAACCGCTTGAGGCCGAAGACGTCGCCGAGCCGCCCGAACACCGGCGCCGTGACCGTCGCCGCGATCAGGTAGGCGACCACGACCCAGGAGATGCCCTCGACGATCGCGAAGCGCCCGGCGATGGCGGGCAGGGCGGTCGCGACGATGGTCTGGTCGATCGCCCCGATCACGATCGAGAGCACGACCGAGGGGAAGACGAGGAAGAAGGCCCGGCGCAGCTCGTCCGGCGTCATCCGGGGGCTGGCGCCGGGCGGGCCGGCCGCGTCGCGCTTGCTCATGGGCGGGCCTTGGACGTTGTCCGCCCATCATGGGGGCGCGCGGCGGATCGGCCATGCCCGCCGGCGCATGGCTCCCGCGAGCGGGCGTCGGGTCGCCGCCGGGGCCCTGGCGCGCGCCGGCGTCAGCGCGGGGCGGTCGCGCCGCCCCCGGCGGGGGCCGCGGGGCTCTCCGCCGGCTCGGGCTCGGGCTCGGCCGCGCCGGGCGCCGGCTCCGGCGTCTTCTCGGCGCCGGGCGCATCGCTGCGCGCCTTCTCCGGCGCCTCCGCGGCAACGGGCACCAGCGCCTCCACCGTCCAGCCGGGCCGCAGCACGACCCTGTCCTCGGCGCAGAGGTCGATGTCCCGCCGCTCCTCCGCCGCGCCGGTGTCGAAGACGATGCGCAGATCGGCCTTGCAGGAGGCGCCGGGCTCGGCCTCCAGCACCCGCTCGGCGCCCTGCGCCAGCCGGTCGGCGCCGAGCGCGTCCTCGCCCCAATCCTGCGATTCGGAGGGCGAGAGGAAAAGCTGCTGCACCGTGCGCCGGTGCCCGTTCGCGACCGTCAGGCGGCGCGGCGGCCTTGCGGCGGCCGCGGCGCCCTCGCCCAGCACCACGCCCTGGACCCGGCAGAGGTCGATGTTGCGCAGCACCTCCGTCCGCCGCTCGTCATAGACGGCGCGCAGGTCGAACAGGCAGTCGCGGGACCGCACGCGCAGCCGCGTGGTCGCCCGCGGCTCCAGCACCGCGCTGCCCAGCCGGTCCGGGCCCCAGCGCCCCTCGGCCGCGGCGGCGGTCGGCGCGGCGTAGAGCTCCTGCACGGCGCCGAGGGCGCGGTTCATCACCGGCACCTCCAGCAGCGGGGTCGCCGGATCGCCGAAGCCGAGGCGCGGGGCGCGGCAGAGGTCGAGGCGCTGGCGCGTCTCCTCCGTCCCGTCCTCGAACACCGCGCGCAGGTCGAACAGGCAGTCGCGGCGCTCGGCGCGCAGGCGCAGGCGGGTGGAGTCCCCCGCGGCGACGGTGCCGGTGCCCAGCCGGTCCTCCTGGCGCTCGGCCGCGCCGGGGCGCGCATTGCTCGGCCAGAGATAGAGCTCGCGCAGCTCGGCCTCGGCGTCGTTGGTCACCTCGATCTCGCGCCGCGACCCGGTCTCGGCGAGGGTGACCCGGGGGCTGCGGCAGACATCGACGCGGCGCCGGACCTCCTCCCCGCCCTCGAGCGTCGCCCGGACCTCGAAGGCGCAGGCGGCGGTGCGGCCGAGGGGGATGCGCAGCGTCGCCCGCGGCGGCAGGACATAGGCGCCGAGGCGGTCCGGACCCTCCTCGGCCGCGCCGGCGGGGAAGACGAAGAGCTGCTGCAGCCCGGTGGGATACTCGTTGCCGACGGTCACGGTGCGGTCGCGCGGCGTGCGCGGCGTGGCGGTGCCCTGGGCCTGGGCGGCGGCGTCCGGCGCGAGCGCCGGCAGCAGGAAGCAGAGCAGCAACGGGAGGAGGCTTCGGGCGGCGCGCGGCATCGGGGGCGTCTTCGTTCTCGGGCCCGATCAGAGTGGGCCGTGGCACCGGGTCCGGCAAGCGAGGGGGCGCCGCCGGCGGGCACGTCTCCGCGGTCGCGATCCCGGGCGCTTGACGCGCGGGCGCGCGCGGTGTGGCATCCGGCCGAGCCCCATGCCCCACCGCAGCTTCCATACCCCGCTCGGCGACCTTACCCTGTTCGAGGAGGATGGCGCCCTCATCGCCCTCGACTGGGGCCGCGCCCCGCCGGACAGCACCCCCGAGACGCCGCTGCTGCGCGATGCCGTGGCGCGGCTGCAGGATTTCTTCGACGGCGCGGCGCCGCGCTTCGACGACCTCCCCCTCGCCCCCGCCGGCACCGCGTTCCAGCGCCGCGTCTGGGACGCGCTGCGGCGCATCCCGTCCGGCGAGACCCGGACCTATGCCGAGATCGCACGCGATGTCGGCTGTCGCGCGGCGCGGGCCATCGGGCAGGCGAACGGGGCCAATCCGATCCCGATCCTGATCCCCTGCCACCGCGTCGTCGCCGCGAGCGGCCTGCTGGGCGGCTATTCCGCCGGCGAGGGACCGGTGACGAAGCGCTATCTTCTGGACCTGGAACAACGGACGCGTCAGGACGGCGCCCGACCGGCCGCCTCCCCCAAACCTCCCCCCCGGGGACGGCCGCCTGAGCAAGGAACCCTGCTGCCATGAACCATGCCATCCGCGTCCATGAGCCGGGCGGGCCGGAGAAGCTCCTGTGGGAGGAAGTGCCGCTGCCCGATCCACGGCCCGGCGAGGCGCTGGTCCGGCACGGCGCGGTCGGGCTGAACTACATCGACGTCTATTTCCGCACCGGCCTCTACAAGGCCCCCTCCATGCCGGTGACGATCGGGATGGAAGGCGCGGGCACCGTCGTGGCCGTGGGCAGCGGCGTGGCCGACCTGAAGGCCGGCGACCGCGTGGCCTATGCCGGCGCGCTCGGCGCCTATGCCGAGGCGCGCTGCGTGCCGGCGGAGAAGCTGGTGAAGGTGCCGGAGGGGATCACCGACCAGCAGGCCGCGGCGATGATGCTGCAGGGCATGACGGCGCAATTCCTGGTCCGCCGCACCCACAAGGTGCAGCCGGGGGAGACCATCCTGGTGCATGCGGCGGCCGGCGGCGTCGGCCTGATCCTGGTGCAATGGGCCAAGCATCTGGGTGCGACCGTGATCGGCGTGGTCTCGACGCCCGAGAAGGCGGCGCTGATCCGCGAGCACGGCGCCGACCACGCGCTGCTGACCAGCGAGGACATCCCGGCGCGGGTGAAGGAGATCACCGGCGGCGCCATGGTGCCGGTGGTCTATGACAGCGTCGGCCGCGACACCTTCCTGACCTCGCTCGACTGCCTCCGCCCCTTCGGCCTGATGGTCAGCTACGGCAACGCGTCGGGGCCCGTGACCACCGATCTCGGCGTGCTGGCGGCCAAGGGCTCGCTCTATGTCACGCGGCCGACGCTGAACACCTACACCGCCAAGCGCGAGGATCTGGTGGCGACGGCGGCCGACCTGTTCGCAGTGGTCAATTCGGGCGCGGTGAAGATCCGCGTGAACCAGACCTTCCCGCTGCAGGACGCGGCCCAGGCGCACCGGGCGCTGGAGGCGCGGCAGACCACGGGCAGCACCGTCCTGCTGCCCTGATCCGGGGCGCGGCCGCGCAGGCCGCGCCACCCTGGGAAGCGGCGCGACGGCACCCCAATTCGCGGTTGGTCCGATCGTCCGCGAGGTTCCCCGTCCTTGGATCGCCTGCAGCAGCTCTCGGTCTTCCGCCGCGTGGTGGAGACCGGCAACATCACCCGCGCCGCGCGCGACCTGGCGATGAGCCAGCCCAACGTCTCCCGCATCATCGCCGAGCTCGAGCAGCGGCTCGGCGTGCCGCTGCTGCTCCGCTCACCGCGCGGCCTCGCCACGACCGAGGCGGGGCAGGCCTTCTACGCCGACGCCATCCGCGTCCTCGACAGCCTGGAGGAGGCCGAGGCGAGCGTGCGCGGGGCGCAGGCGGCGCTCGAGGGGCCGCTGCGCGTCGCCTGCCCGGCGCCGCTCTTCAACCGCCTGGTCATGCCCTGGCTGCCCGCCTTCCTCGAGGAGCATCCGCGGCTGAGCTTCGAGGCGCGGCTCGACACGCGGATCAGCGACCTGGTGGAGGAGGGGATCGACCTGGCGATCCGGACCGGCGCGATCCAGGACCAGTCGCTGATCGCGCGCCGGCTCGGCCACATGCAGGTCGCGCTCTTCGCGTCCCGCGCCTATCTCCAGCGCGCCGGCGTGCCGCGCACGCCGGAGGCACTGGCCGAGCATCCCTTCGTGCTGATCGCGCTCGCCCGCAACCCGACCTCGCTGCGGCTGGAGGGCCCCGGGGGGCAGGTGACGGAGGCGCCGATCGGCCCGGTGCGGCTGCGCGCGACCGAGCTCGAGACGGTGCGGATGGCAACCGCCGCGGGCTCGGGCATCGGCGTGCTGCCGATGTGGAGCGCCACCGAATGCCTGGAATTCGGTCGCCTCGAGCCGGTGCTTCCCAGCTGGCAGGCCGAGGCCAAGGAGGTGCACGCAGTCTGGCCCGCGACGCGCGCCCTGCCGCGGCGCGTGCGCGTCTTCCTCGACCTGCTGGTGGAGCGTGCGCGGGCGCATCCCGGGCTGAATGGCGTGGGGGTGGCGGCGGCCCTGGCCGCGGAGTGACCGGGCGCGTCACCCGGCCTGCGAAGCCATCCCCCTGACATCACGGGGGAATTTCCCCGCAGCCCGTCAGGCTTCGGCCGCCAGCCCGGCGATGGCGGCGCGGTAGGTCTCGGCGAAGAGCGCGTCGAGCGCCGGGTTCACGCCGGCGACCCCCGCGGCGACGCGGCCGGCCCAGCCGAGATACTCGACGCGGCGGGCGTGGTCCCAGCCGGCCGGCGGGCTGGCCGCGATGGCGCGCAGGTTGGAGATCTTGTCGGCAAGCTTGAGCTGCTTCGCCGCGTCCGAGGCCTTCGGCGCGTGGCGGATCTGCAGCGCCTTGCGCGTCTCCCGCGGCAGGGATTTGTCGTCCGAGACCTCGGCGACGATGGCGGCGACCGACGGGCCGAAGGCGGCCTCGATGTCGGCGAGGGTGGTCGGCACGGGGTCGTCCGTGCTGTCCTCGACCGTGTCGTGCAGCAGGGCGGCGAGGATGGCGTCGCGGGGCGCGCCGTGGCGGGCGAGGATCTCCGCCACCTCCAGCACATGGTTCACATAGGGCTCCTGCGCCGCGCCCTTGCGGCGATGCCCGGCATGGACGCGACCGGCGAAGACCGCGGCGCGCAGCATCTCGGCCAGGACGTCGCCCTCGGGGGGCGGGGCGGGGTGCTGGATGTCCATCCGGTCTCCGGGCTGCCGCCGCGCGGGCGGGGGGATCGGGCCACCCGCGCCGCGCGGCGCCGTCCGGCCGCCTCAGTAATAGCCGCGGCGGGGCGGCGCGGCATAGGC
>CAZMCV010000057.1:0-22508 GCA_964564645.1 uncultured Acetobacteraceae bacterium | reverse complement strand
GGGCCCCTCCGGCGGGCGCACCGGCTCGGCCACCAGCACCGGGGCGCCGTTGGTCAGCCGCAGCGCGCCCGAGGTCACCACGGCCTCGCCCGGCCGGAGGCCGCGCTGCACCACCGCCTGGGTGCCGGAGACGAGGCCGAGCGTGACCGGGCGCTGCTCGACCCGGTTGTCGGCCTGCACGACGAAGACATAGGCGCCCTCCGGCCCGCGCTGCACCGCGACCAGCGGCACCGTCGTCGCGCGCGGCAGCGTCGCCACCTTCAGCCGCACATTCACGAAGGCGCCCGGCCAGAGGCGCTGGTCCTCGTTCGGGAAGGTCGCCTTCAGCCGGATCGTGCCCGTCGCCGCATCGACCTGGTTGTCGAGCGTGACGAGGGTGCCGACCGGGCTCGCGGCCGGCGGCCCGGCGGCGGCCAGCCCCGCGGGGGGCTCGGGCAGGCTCGCCTCCACCGCCACCGGGCCGGCGGCGATGGCGGCGGCGACCTGCGGCAGGCTCTGCTGCGGCAGGGTGAAGAGCACGCTGATCGGGCGGATCTGGGTGACCGTCACGATCCCGGTCGCGGCATTGGCCTGCATCAGGTTGCCGATGTCGACCTGCCGCAGCCCGACCCGGCCATCGACCGGCGAGCGGATCACCGTGTGGTCGAGCTGCACGCGCGCATTGTCGATCGTCGCCTGGTCGTACTGCACCTGCGCCTCGAGCTGGGCGACGAGGGCGCGCTGGGTGTCGAGCTGCTGCTGCGAGGCGCCGCTGTTGCGCACCAGCGTCTGGTAGCGCTGCAGGTCGAGCCGCGCATTGGCCAGCTGCGCCTCGCGCTGCGCCTTGGTGGCGACCGCCTGGTCGAGCGCCGCCTGGTAGCTGCGCGGGTCGATGCGCACCAGCACCTCGCCCTTCGCCACCTCCTGCCCCTCGGCGAAGGCGATCTCGGTGATGCGGCCGGCGACCTGGGGGACCACGGTGATGGTGTTGAAGGCCTGCACCGTGCCGAGGGCGTCGAGGAAGACCGGCACGTCGGCGACCGCCGCCGCCGCCGCGGTCACCGGCACCACGCCGCCCGGGCCGCCCGGGCCGCGGCGCCCGCCCGGGGGGCCGCCTTGCAGCGCGGCCGGCTCCGGCGCGGCGGAAAGCCAGGCCAGCGGCCAGGGCAGGGCGAAGGGCGGGCGCCAGCCCTGCCGCCAGGCGAGGGCGCCGCCCCCGATGGCGGCGAGCAGCACCAGCAGCAGCACCCAGGGCCAGCGGCGCCGGCGGCGGCGCGGCGTCACCCCCGTCGCGGGCTCGGGGGCCGGTCGGGCGGGCAGCTCGTTCATCGCGGGGCTCCCCCGGTCGCGGCGGCGGCGGCGAGTTCGGGGCGGAAATCCCCGGGGCTCCAGCCCCCGCCGAGCGCGGTGAACAGCGCCGCCGCCGATTGCAGCCGCGTCGTCCGCGCCTGGGCCAGCGCCAGCCTGGCGTTGAACAGCGTGGTCTGGGTGTTGAGCAGGGTCAGCAGGTCGATCGTCCCGGCGCGCAGCTGCGCGTCGGCGATGGCGAAGGCGCGGCTCGCCGCCTCCTCCCGCGCCTGCTGCAGCACCACCAGCTCGTTGTTGCGCCGCAGGGCGGACAGGCTGGTCTCCACGTCCTGCAGCGCGGAGAGGATCGCGCGCTGGTAGTTCGCCAGCAGCTCCCGCTCCCGCCCGCGGGCGAAGTCCAGCTCGGCCTGCAGCCGCCCGCCATCGAAGAGCGGGCGGGAGATGCCGAGGGCGAGGGTGTAGATGGTCGAGCCCGGGCGCAGCAGCGTCTGCAGCGCGATGGATTGCAGCCCGCCCTCGCCGGTCAGCACGATGGTCGGGAACAGCGCGCCGCGGGCCGCGGTGACATCGGCGCTGGAGGCGGCCAGCGCCGCCTCGGCGGCGCGGAGGTCGGGGCGGCGCGCGAGCATCTCGGCCGGCAGGCCCGGCTCGATCGCCGGGATCCGCACATCGGTCAGGCGCTGCTCGGCGACCGTGATGTCCTCGGGCCGCATCCCGGCCAGCGTCGCCAGGGCGAAGACATCCGCCTCGATCGTCCGCTGCAGCGCCGGGATCTGGCCGCGCTGCTGCGCCGTCACCGCCTCCTGCTGCGCCACGTCGAGGCCGGTCGAGGTCCCGGCGGCCAGGCGCTGGCGCAGGATGTTCAGCGTGCGCTCGGCGATCTCGAGGTTCGCCTCCTGGATCCGCAGCTGCTCGCGCACGCCGATCAGGTCGAACAGGGTCGAGGCGATGCCGGATTGCGTGGTCAGCGCGACCGTTCCGATGTCGTAGACCGAGGCGACGAGGGTGTCCCGCGCCGCCTGCCGCTGGGCGCGCAGCCGGCCCCAGAAATCCACCTCGTAGCTCGCCGCCACCACGCCGCCATAGCGCCATCCGGCATTGCCCGAGGTGCCCGGGTTGGCCGAGGTGCCGCGCGAGCGGGCGACGGAGCCGCTGCCCTCGACGAAGGGCAGCAGCGGCGCGCTGGCGATGCGCAGCTGCGCGTCGGCCTGGGCGAGGCGGGCCAGGCTGGCGGCGATGTCGCGGTTGTCGCTGAGCGCGGCCGCCATCAGCCGGTCGAGCTCCGGCGCGCCGAAGCGCCGCCACCAGGCGGGGTCGGGCAGGGCGGCGGCGGCCGGTCCGGCCGTGGCGACGAAGCGCGCCGGCGTGCCGATGCCGGCGGCGACGGGTTCGATGGGCAGGGTGCAGGCGGTGGCGAGGAGCATCGGGACGAGAGACCTCGCGGCCCGGGTCACCGGACCGTCGGGGAAGGCGACACGCAGCATGCAGGCGATGACTCTGGCTCCGGGCGCGCTCTGCCCCGCCGCCAGGGTGCCTCCGTCGGCGAAGCGCCGCCAGTGTCGAAAAGAAACGAAACGTGTCCCAGGCCCCGCCCTGGCCGCCCGACTTGACCCGCCGCGCGGTCTGGTGTGGGTGGGGTTGGGCGGGGGAGGACGGGCATGGCGGCGGTCGGGCGCTTCGAAGGCAAGGTGGCATTGGTGACGGGCGCGAGCCGCGGCCTCGGCGAGGGCGTGGCCCGGGCGCTGGCCGGGGAGGGCGCGGCGGTGATGCTGCTCGCCCGCGACGGCGCGGCCGCGGCCGCGGTCGCGCAGGTGATCGCCGCCTCCGGCGGGCGGGCCGAGGCGATCGCCGCCGATGTCGCGGACTGGGCGGCGACGGAGGCGGCGGTCGCGGCGACGCGCGCGCGGCTCGGCGGGCGGCTCGACATCCTGGTCAATAATGCCGGCGTGATCGAGCCGATCGAGGAGATCGCCAGCTCCGATCCGGCGCTCTGGGCGCGCAACATCGCGATCAACCTGACCGGCGCCTATCATGGCGTGCGGGCCGTGCTGCCGGGGATGCTCGCGGCGGGTGGCGGGACGATCGTCAACGTCTCCTCCGGCGCGGCCTACCGCCCGCTCGAGGGCTGGAGCGCCTATTGCTCGGGCAAGGCGGGGCTGGCGATGCTGACGCGGGCGATCGCGCTGGAAACCGAGGGCAGGGGCATCCGCGCCTTCGGCTTCTCCCCCGGCACCATCGACACCGAGATGCAGGTGAAGATCCGCGCCTCCGGCATGAACGTGATCAGCCGGATCCCGCGCGAGCAGCTCTCGCCGGTCGCCGATGCGGTGCGCGGCCTGGTCTACCTGTGCTCCCCCGAGGCGGACGACCTGGTCGGCCAGGATGCGTCGATGCGCGACGACGCGTTCCGCCGGCGCCTGGGCCTCGGGTGAGGGCCCGGGACGGCGGGCCCCGCCCGGCCGGGCGATGAGCGGGTCCGCGGCGGCGGTGCCGCGGCGGCGGGTCGCCCTGGCGATCACGGCGCTGGTGGCGCTGAACCTGCCGCTCGGCACGATCTACGCCTTCAGCGTCTTCCTCCGCCCGCTCGAGGCCGAGCTCGGCCTGACGCGGGCGGAGCTGTCCTTCGTCTTCGGCTGCGCGGTGGTCGCCTTCACGGTGGGGATGAACCTCGCCCCGGCGCTCTACCGGCTGGCGCCGGCCCCGGTGCTCGTCGCCCTCTGCTCGGCGCTGGCGGCGGGCGGCATCGGCCTGGCGGCCGGCGCGACGGGGCTGGTCCAGCTCGCCCTCGGCTACGGGGCTCTGTTCGGGCTGGGGGGCGGGGCGGTCTACGTGCTGACCATGCAGGGGCTGAACCTGATGGTGCGCGGGCGGCGCGGGCTGCTGAACGGCTTCATCGTCAGCCTCTACCCGCTCGGCGCCATGATCGGCGCGCCGCTGTTCGGCTGGGCGCTCGGGCTCTGGGGGCTGCGCGGGACCCTCGCGGCGCTCGCCCTGGTGCTGGCGGCGACGGGGGCGCTGGCGGTGGTGCTGGTCGCCGTCTCCGGCATGCGCCTCGTCGCCGGCGCCGGCGCCGAGGAGGCACCCGCCGACCCGGCCGGCGCGGTGGCGGCGCGGCGCGGCGCGATCTTCGCCCGGCTCTGGGCGGTCTTCTTCCTGGCCGCCGCCGCCGGGCTGACGGTGCTGAGCCAGGCGGCGGGCATGGTCGAGGCCTATGGCGGCAGCAAGGCCATGGCGCTGGTCGCCACCACCGCCATCACCGGCGCGATCGCCGCCGCGCGGATCGGCGGGGGGTGGCTCGCCGACCGCTTCCCGGCGCCGGCGGTCATGGTCGCGGCGCATGGGCTGGCGCTGGCGGGGGATGTGCTGCTGCTGGCCTTCCCGGGCGCGCTCGCCGCCGCCGCGACCCTGGCGATGATCGGCATGGGGTACGGGATCGTCAGCGGCAGCACGGCCGCGGCGATCGGCGTCTACTGGAGCGCGTCGCAATACGGGCGGGTGGCGGGGCGGCTCTACATCGCCTGGTGCGTGGCCGCGCTGACCCTGCCGGTGGTGGCGGGGCGGATGTTCGACCTGACGGGGGGCTACCAGGGGGCGATCGCGATCGCGCTGGCGGGGAACCTGCTGGGCCTCGTGGTGGCCGCCGGGCTGCCGCGCCGCGCCCCCTCGGGGCCTCCCGGCTGAGCGGCGGCCCCGCCTCGCCCTCGCCGGCCCGGCGCAAGTGACCGCAGGATCACTTTTTTTGCGAGAATCCGGTCACCCACCGAACGGTGCCAGACAAAACGACACTTGCATCACGCCGATTTTAACGGTGTAGAAAGCACGTCCCTCGCCCTGAATGGTTGCAATGTCGACATTCAACGATCCCGACTACGCGCGGCAGAGCTATCTCGGTCCGTCCGGGCTCAATTCCCTGCCGCTCTACCCGGAGTATACGGGGCGCGGGGTACGCATCGGGGTGGTGGATTCCGGGGTCACCTGGGACGATCCGGACCTCGTCGGGGTGGTGGACATCGAGGGTGGCTGGGACACCGTCACCCACACGCCGAACGCCTATGCCTACCCCGAGGATTCGCCGCACGGCACGACCATCTCCAAGTACATCGCGGCCAATCCGAACAATGACTACGGCCAGGTCGGCATCGCCTGGGACGCCACGATCGTCCCCTACCGCATGGCCGACAACGAGATCCGCACGCCGGAGATGGAGCTCGAGGCGCTGCAGCTGCAGTGGCAGGTCGACATCTCGAGCAATTCCTGGGGCCTCTACCCCTTCCAGGACAACTTCCTGACCATCTACCAGCAGCACGCCGCGGCGATCGAGTACGCGGCGACGGTCGGGCGCGACGGGCTCGGGACCATCTTCACCCGCGCCGGCGGCAACACGGTCGACAAGGGCGACGAGCTCTCGATCCGCAGCTACACCAACAACCGCTTCACCATGACGGTCGGCGCCGCCGACACCGCCGGCGAGAACGTGCTGGCGGATTCCGCCCGCGGCGCGGCGCTCTGGGGCATCGGGCCGGCGCCGGGCACCTCCTGGTCCGCCGGGATGCTCGCCGCCGTCGCCGCCCTCATGCTCGAGGCCAATCCGGGCCTCGGCTACCGCGACGTGCAGACCATCATCGCGCTCAGCGCGCGGGAGCTCGGGGCGGCCGATCCCTGGGTGACCAGCGGCGCGGAGGGCCTGGTCAATGGCGGCGGCGTCCGCCACAGCCGCGCCGCCGGCTTCGGCATGTTCGACGCGACGGCCGCCGTGCGCCTGTCCGAGACCTGGGAAGGCCCGGCGCGCACCGAGGCGAATGTCGTGCACGCCGCGAGCACCCTCGGCACCGGCTTCGCGATCGGCGATTTCAGCAACCAGACCAGCACCGTCGAGATCACCGACGACCTGCTGATCGAGCACGCGATCGTCACGCTCGAGCTCGACCATGCCGAGCTCGGCGACCTGCGGATCACCCTGATCTCCCCGAACGGCACCGAGAGCATCCTGATGGACCGCTTCGGCCTCGGCGATTGGGGCGCGCCGCTCGACACGACCTGGCAGCTGACCAGCGCGCAGTTCTTCTGGGAGCCGGGGCGCGGCACCTGGACGCTCCGCGTCGAGGACCTCTCCACGGGCGAGGTCGGCACGCTCACCGACTGGACGCTCGACCTCTACGGCGCGCCCGACATCGCCGACGATCTCTATGTCTACAACAACCAGTTCGCCATCACCGGCGCGGCCGACCCGGCGCGGCGGGTGCTCGCCGATGCGGATGGCGGCATCGACACCGTCAACATCGCCGCGGTCGCCGCCTCCGCCATCCTCGACCTCACCCCCGGGGGCAGCGCCAGCCGCATCGCCGGGATCGCGGTCACCATCGACGCGGCCTCGATCTTCGAGAAGGCCTATGCGGGGGACGGGGACGACACGCTGATCGGCAACGCGGCCGACAACACCCTGTTCGGCGGGCGGGGGGCCGACCTCGTCGAGGGGCGGGCGGGCGATGACAGCCTCGACGGCTCGCGCGGCGCCGATACCCTGCTCGGCGGCACCGGCGACGACTCCTACCTGGTCGACGAGGCGGGCGACGTCGTGACCGAGGCGGCGGGCCAGGGGCAGGATACGGTCCTGGCCGGGCTCTCCTGGACCCTCGGCGCGGAGATCGAGGCGCTGACCCTGGCCGAGGCGGCCGGCGCGGCGACCGGCACCGGCAATGCGCTCGGCAACCTGCTGGCGGGCAACGCGGCGGCGAACACCCTCGCGGGCGAGGCGGGCGACGACACGCTCTCGGGCGGCGCGGGGAATGACAGCCTGCAGGGCGGGGCGGATGCCGACAGCCTCGATGGCGGCGCGGGGACCGACACCCTGGCCGGCGGGGCCGGCGACGATGCCTACGCCATGGCCGATGCCGCCGACACGGTCGTCGAGGCGGCGGGCGAGGGCAACGACACGATCGTCGCCGCGGGCGATTTCACCCTGGCCGGGGCGGCCGAGGTGGAGGGGCTGACCCTGGCGGGGAATGCGCTCGCCGGCACCGGCAACGCCCTCGGCAACACCCTGCTCGGCAACGCGGCCGCGAACCGGCTCGCCGGCGCGGCGGGCGACGACACGCTGATCGGCCTCGAGGGCGGCGACACGCTGCTCGGCGAGGCGGGGGCGGACAGCCTGCTCGGCGGCGGCGGGGCGGACGACCTCGCGGGCGGCGCGGGCGATGACCGGCTCGATGGCGGGGCGGGGCTGAACCAGCTGGCCGGCGGCGTCGGCAACGATTCCTACTACGTCGATTCCGCGAGCGATGCCGTCACCGAGGCGGCGGGCGAGGGCAGCGACACCGTCTTCGCCGCCGCCGACCACACGCTCGCCGGCGGCCAGTCGGTCGAGGCGCTGGTCCTGCTCGACGGCGCCGGCACGGGCGCCGGCAATGAGGGCGGCAACCACCTGTCCGGAAATGCCGGCGCCAACAGCCTGGCCGGCCTCGGCGGCGCCGACACGATCGAGGGCGGCGAGGGGGCGGATACGCTCGATGGCGGTGCCGGCCCGGACCAGCTCGCGGGCGGTCTCGGCGACGACGTCCACCTGGTCGGCGACGCGGCCGACCTGGTCCTCGAGGCGGCGGGCGGCGGCAGCGACACCGTCCAGGCCGCGGTCAGCTACACCCTGGCCGAGGGGCAGGAGATCGAGGGTCTGCTGCTGCTCGCCGGCGCGCTGGCGGGGACCGGCAACGCGGCCGCCAACAGCATCCTCGGCAACGGGCTCGGCAATTCCATCGCCGGCGGCGGTGGCGACGACCTGCTCTCGGGGGCCGGCGGCGCCGATACCCTGTCGGGCGAGGCCGGCGCGGACAGCCTGGATGGCGGGACGGAGGCGGATTCGCTGCTGGGCGGCGATGCCGCCGACACGCTCTCGGGCGGCGACGGCGCGGATGCGCTGTCGGGCGAGGCGGGCGATGACAGCCTGGTCGGGGGGACCGGCGCCGATTCGATGGCGGGCGGGCTGGGCAACGACCTGTTCCTGGTGGCCGACGCGACCGACGTCGTCGCCGAGGCCGCGGGCGGCGGCGGCGATACGGTCCGGGCCTCGGTCAGCTACGCCCTGACCCTCGGGCAGGAGATCGAGACCCTCGAACTGGTCGGGGCGGCCCTGTCGGGCCAGGGCAATGCCCTCGGCAATGCCCTGATCGGCAATGCGGGGGCCAACACGCTCGCGGGCGTGGACGGGGCGGACACGCTGACCGGCGGCGCGGGCAATGATTCGCTGATCGGCGGCAAGGGCACCGATGTCGCAGTCTTCGGCGGGGCGAATGGCGACTACCTGATCACCTCCCTCGGCGCCGGCGCCTTCCAGGTCACCGACCTCCGCGCCGGGGCGCCCGACGGGTCGGACACGGTGGCGAGCGTCGAGACCTTCCGCTTCGCCGATGGCGACGTCGCCGCGGTCGTCCTGCTCGGCGGCACGGCCGGGACGAACGGCCTCGACAGCCTGCGCGGCGGCACCGCCTCCGACACCGTGGACGGGCTGAACGGCCACGACACGCTGACCGGCCTGACCGGCAACGATAGCCTCGTCGGCGGGGGCGGCCAGGACAGCCTGGTCGGCGCGCGCGGACGCGACACGCTGTCGGGCGACGCGGCGAACGACACCCTCCTCGGCGGCGACGATGCCGATAGCCTGGTCGGCGCCGGCGGCGCGGACCTCCTCGATGGCGGGGCGGGCTCGGACACGCTGAAGGGCGGGGATGGCGCGGACACGCTGGATGGCGGGGCGGATGCGGACGGGCTGATCGGCGGCGCCGGCGACGACCTGATGATCGTCTCCGTCGCCGGGGATGTCGTGCAGGAGCTGGCCGGGCAGGGCAGCGACACCGTCCAGGCCGCGGTGGACTACGCCCTGGCCGAGGGGCAGGAGATCGAGGCGCTGACGCTGCTCGGCGGCGCGCTCGCCGGCAGCGGCAACGGCATCGCCAACGCCCTCCTCGGCAATGCCGGCGGCAACACCCTCGCCGGGCTCGCCGGGGCCGACACGCTGGATGGCGGCGCGGGCGCGGATTCGCTCGAGGGCGGCGCCGGGGCGGACCAGGCCTCGGGCGGCGAGGGCGCCGACACGCTCTCGGGCGGGACCGAGGCGGACAGCCTGGCCGGCGGGTCGGAGGCCGACAGCCTCGATGGCGGCGCGGGGTCCGACACCATGGCCGGCGGGGCGGGCGACGATGCCTTCCGCGTCGACGGCGCGCTGGACCAGGTGATCGAGCTGGCCGGCGAGGGCGCCGATACGGTCACCGCCACCACCGATTTCTCCCTCGGCGCGGGGCAGGAGATCGAGTGGCTGGTCCTGGCCGGCGCCGCCGTCGCGGGCACCGGCAATGACCTGGCCAATACCATCCTGGGCAATGCGGCGGCGAACCTGCTGGCGGGCGGCGACGCGGCGGACACGCTCTCGGGCGATGCCGCGGCGGACACGCTGCAGGGGGGCGGGGGCGGGGACAGCCTCGATGGCGGCGCCGGCGCGGACAGCGCCGCGGGCGGCGCGGGCGACGATGCCTATGCCGTGGATGATGCGCTGGACCTGGTCGCCGAGGCGGCCGGGGGCGGCAACGACACGATCCACGCCGCCGTGAGCTACGCGCTCGCCGCGGGGCAGGAGGTGGAGGCGCTGATCCTCGGCGGCGCCGCGGTCGCCGGCGCGGGCAACGCCTTCGCCAACGCGATCACCGGCAACGAGCTGGCCAACACCCTGGCGGGCGGGGATGCGGCGGACACGCTCGCCGGCGCGTCCGGTGCGGATTCGCTGCTGGGCGAGGCCGGCAATGACAGCCTCTCGGGCGGCGCCGAGGCCGATACGCTGGATGGCGGCGCCGGCGCGGACAGCATGGAAGGCGGGGCGGGCGACGATCGCTACCTCGTCAACGCCGCGACCGACAGCGTCGCCGAGGCCGATGCGGAGGGTCAGGACACCGTCCTCGCCTCGGTCACCTGGACGCTCGGCGCGGCGCTCGAGGTGCTCACCCTGACCGGCGCCGGGGCGATCGGCGGGACCGGCAACGACCTGGCCAACGCGATCACCGGCAATGCCGGCGACAACGCGCTGGCGGGCGAGGCGGGCGACGACACCCTGGCGGGCGAGGCGGGCGACGACACCCTGGCGGGCGGCGCGGGCGCGGACAGCCTGGATGGCGGCGCGGGCGCGGACAGCATGGCGGGCGGCGCGGGCGACGACAGCTTCGCCGTCGACAGCGCGCTCGACCTCGTCGCCGAGGCGGCGAATGAGGGTTCGGACACCGTCACGGCCGGCGTCACCTGGACGCTCGGCGCGGCCTTCGAGGCGCTGGTGCTGACCGGCGCCGCCGCCCTCAACGGCACCGGCAACGCGCTGGCCAACACGATCGCCGGCAATGCCGGGGACAACCAGCTCGGCGGGCTCGACGGCCATGACAGCCTCGCGGGGGGCGCGGGCAAGGACACGCTGACGGGCGGCGCGGGCGATGACAGCCTGGCGGGCGATGCGGGGGCCGACAGCCTGCTGGGCGGCACCGGCAACGACACCTACGTGGTCGACAGCGCGCTCGACGTGGTTTCGGAAACCGGTGGCGGCGCCACCGACAGCGACACGGTGCTGGCCTCCGTCACCTGGACCCTCGGCAGCCAGCTGGAGGCGCTGACCCTGACCGGCGGCGCGGCCATCGACGGCACCGGCAACACGCTGGCCAACCTGCTGGCCGGCAACGCGGCGGCGAACCGCCTCTCCGGCGGGGAAGGCAACGACACGCTGCTCGGCGCGGACGGCGCGGATACGCTCATCGGCGGCGGCGGCGGCGGCCGCGACAGCCTGGATGGCGGCGCGGGCGCGGACAGCATGGATGGCGGCGCATCCAACGACGTCTATGTGGTGGACGATGCGGGGGATGTGGTGATCGAGGCGGCCGGCGGCGGCCTCGACAGCATCCTCGCCGCGATCGACTGGGTGCTCGGCGACAATGTCGAGATCCTGACCCTGACCGGCACGGCCGACCTGACCGGCCGCGGCAACGCGCTGAACAACACCCTGACCGGGAACGAGGGCGCGAACCGGCTGGAGGGCGGGCTGGGCGCGGATGGGCTCTTCGGCCTCGGCGGGGCGGACACGCTGATCGGCGAGCAGCTCGGCGACCGGCTGTATGGCGGCGAGGGGGATGACAGCCTGGTCGGCGGCGACGGCGCCGATACGATCGAAGGCGGCGCCGGCGACGACGTCTACAGCCTGGAGGCGAATGACGACACCGTCATCGAGGGCGCCGATGCCGGCTGGGACACGGTGATCGCCCGGACGACCATGGTGCTGCCGGTGAATGTCGAGGCCCTGGTGCTGACCGGGGAGGACAATGTCGGCGGCACCGGCAATGCCGGCGACAACCTGATGGTCGGCACGGTCTTCGCCAACGCGCTGTCCGGCGAGGGCGGCAACGACACCATCCTGGCGGATGCGGGGCGGGACACGGTGACCGGCGGCGCGGGCGATGATTCGCTCCTCGGCGATCTCGGGACGGACAGCCTGGAGGGCGGGGCCGGCGCGGACACGCTGCTCGCCGGCGATGTCGCGGACACGCTGGTGGGCGGCGCGGGCGCGGACAGCCTGGTCGGCGGCGCGGGCGACGACCTCTACATCCTCGAGGACCTGCTCGACGCGATCGTCGAGGAGGCGGGCGGCGGCAGCGACACCATCGTCTCGGCGAACGACTACGCCCTCGCGGCGGAGGCCGAGGTGGAGGGGCTGACCCTGAGCGGCGGCGCGCTGACCGGCACCGGCAACGCGCTCGACAACCTGCTCACCGGCAACGCCAACGCCAACACCCTGGCGGGCGGGCTCGGGGACGACACGATCGCGGGCGCGGCCGGGGACGATCTGGTGCTCGGCGCGGCGGGGACGGACTACGCGGCCTTCGCCGGCACCAGCGGCGAGTACGACGTGCTCGACCTCGGCGGCGGCGACTACCGGGTGACCGACCTTCGCGCCGGCGCGCCGGACGGGACGGACACGGTCTCCGGCGTCGAGGTTTTCCGCTTCGCCGATCGCGACGTCGCGATCGCCGACTTCTTCGGCGCCCCGGCGCCGACCAACGCGGCCGACAGCCTGCGCGGCACGCTCGCCGCTGACACGATCGGCGGGGCGCAGGGCGACGATACCGTCGCGGGCCTGCTCGGCGCGGACGGGCTGGTCGGGGAGGCCGGCGACGACAGCCTGCTCGGCGGCGGTGGCGAGGATACGCTGCTCGGCGGCGACGGGGCGGACAGCCTGGATGGCGGCGAGGGCGGGGACCGCATGGTCGGCGGGGCCGGCGACGATGCCTATGTGATCGACAGCCTGGCCGATATCCTCGTCGAGGGCATCGGCGGCGGCGCCGACACGGTCACCGCGGCGATCGCGCTGACGCTCGATGCCGGCCTCGAGATCGAGAGCATCGTGCTGGCGGCCGGGGTCGCGGCGGTGACCGGCAACGAGTTCGCCAACCGCATCGACGCCGGCACCGGGAACCAGGACCTGTCGGGCGGGGAGGGCAACGACACGCTGCTGGCCGGGGAGGGCGCGGATACCCTCCAGGGCGGCGGCGGGGCGGACAGCCTGGATGGCGGGACCGGTCCGGACAGCATGGCGGGCGGCGCCGGCGACGATTACTACATCATCGACGACATCTTCGACCCGGCGATCCCGGGCGACCTGCAGGACCTGGTCGCCGAGGCGGCGGATGCCGGCAGCGACACCATCGTCGCCTTCGGGACCTGGACGCTCGGCGACAATTTCGAGGCGCTGGTGCTCGACGGCCGCGGCCGCAAGGACGGCTTCGGCAACGCGCTCGACAACACGCTCAACGGCACCGACGGCAACAACCGGCTCGAGGGCTATGCCGGCGACGACAGCCTGTTCGGCGGCAGCAACAACGATACGCTGGTCGGCGGCGCCGGCAGCGACACGCTGGATGGCGAGCTGGCGGCGGACCGGCTCGAAGGCGGCGAGGGCGACGACTACTTCCGCGTCGACTTCAACCAGGACGTGGTGATCGAGCTGGCGGGGGCGGGCAGCGACACGGTCGAAGCCGCCGTCAGCTGGACGCTCGGGGCGGAGTTCGAGGCGCTCTTCCTCACCCGCAACGGCGATGCCGACGGTACCGGCAACGCCGCCGACAACACCATCACCGGGACCCTCGGGGTGAACGAGCTGCTCGGGCTCGGCGGCGATGACAGCCTGTTCGGCGATGCGGCCGCGGATCGCCTGACCGGCGATGCCGGGAACGACACGCTGGATGGCGGGCTGGGGCGGGACACGCTGACCGGCGGGGCGGGGGATGATCGCTACCTGGTGGACGACCCGCTCGACCAGGTGGTCGAGCAGTCCGGCGCCGGCACCGACGAGGTGTGGTCCGCCATCACCTGGACCCTCGGCACCAACCTCGAGGCGCTGGTGCTGACGGGAGCGGCGGCGAACAGCGGCGTCGGCAACACGCTCAACAACGCCCTCACCGGCAATGGCGCGGCGAACCAGCTCTCGGGGCTGGGGGGCCAGGACAGCATCCAGGGCGCGGGCGGGGCCGATCTGCTGCTGGGCGGGACCGGCAACGACACGCTGCTGGGCGGGACGGGGAACGACACGCTGGATGGCGGCGCGAGCCCCGACCGCCTGACCGGCGATGCCGGGCTCGACGCCTTCCGCTTCGGCGCGCCGGGCGATGGCACCGACACCGTCACCGATTTCACCCAGGGCGAGGATGGGATCCAGATCTCCTCCGCCGGCTTCGGGGGCATCCTGCCGGTGGGCGCGCTGACCGCGTCCCACATCACCTTCGGCGCGGTCGCCATCGGGGCCGGGGCGAAGCTGGTCTACGATGCGGCGACGGGCGACCTGTCCTGGGATGCGGATGGGGCGGGCGGGGCCGCGGCGGTGCGCTTCGCCGCGCTGTCGACCACGCCGACGCTCGGCCTGGCGGATTTTCTCGTCATCGCCTGAGCCCCGGCGCACCGGCGCGGGTGAAGCCCCGCGCCGGGGCTCCCCCGGGCGAGGGCCGCGCCTGGTCCCGTGCCGGCGCGACCTCGAGGGAGCTTGATGCATCGGACATCAAGGTATAGCCTCCCGGGCATGCCGACCGCCCGTGCCGCGTCCCTGCCCCGCATCGACTACGCGTCCCGCGACTACTGGGCGGGCACCATCAAGATGGGCCTGTCGAAATTCTTCATCCTGCGCGTCCTGCATGACGGTCCGCTGCATGGCTACGACGTCGCCCGCGCCGTCGCGCGGACGACCGGCGGCTGCTGCTCGCCGACCGAAGGCACGATCTACCCGGTGCTGCGCGAATTCGAGGCCGGCGGCTTCGTCACCGCGCGGGAGGAGGTGGTGCAGGGCCGGCCGCGCCGGGTCTACGCCCTGACCGAGGCCGGCCGCCTCGCCTTCCGCGTCGCGCTCGATGCCTGGATGGAGGCGACGGCGGCGCTGCGGGACACCGGCCTGGCCTTCGCGGCCGCCGACGAGGCCCGCGCCCGGCGCGCGCCCGCCGCCTCCTGCGTCCCATGACCCCCAAGCAACCCCTTCGGCATCGCGCCATGCCTCGGGGCTCGATGCATCATCCGCCAATGCCTGCCTGTCGGAGGATCCCATGACCGCCTGCTGCGCGAGACCGACCGAAGCCCCCCATGGCAGCCCGGGCGAGGGGGCGGGGCTGCCGATCGCGATCATCGGCGCCGGCCCGGTCGGCCTGGCGGCGGCGGCGCATCTGCTCGCCCGCGGGCTCGAGCCGCTGGTCCTCGAGGCGGGGGCGGGGATCGGCCAGGCGGTGCGTGCCTGGGCGCATGTCCGCATGTTCTCGCCCTGGGAGTTCAACACCGACGTCGCTTCGCGCGCGCTGCTGGCGGCCGAGGGCTGGGAGGCGCCCGATCCCGCGGCCTTCCCGACCGGGGGTGACCTAGTCGAGCGCTACCTCGCCCCGCTGGCCGCGACGGCGCCGCTGCGCCGCCGCATCCGCACCGGCACGCGCGTGCTCGGCGTCGCGCGGCGCGATCTCGGCCGCCTGCATGAGGGCACGGGGCGCGACGCCGCCCCCTTCATCCTGCATGCCGAGACCGGCGCCGGCATCGAGGCGATCGAGGCCCGCGCGGTGATCGACTGCTCCGGCACCTGGAGCGCGCCCAACCCCGCCGGCAGCCACGGCATGCCGGCGCCCGGCGAGGCCGCGATGGCCGACCGCATCGCCTATGGCATCCCGGACGTGCTCGGGGCCGGGCGCGCCGCCCATGCCGGCCGCACCACGCTGGTGGTCGGCGCCGGGCATTCGGCGATGAACGCCGTGCTCGACCTCGTCGAGCTGGCGCGGACGGCGCCCGGCACGCGCATCCTCTGGGCCTTCCGCCGTCCGCTCGGCGCGGTGAGCTTCGGCGGCGGCGCGCGCGACGGCCTCACGCAGCGCGGCGCACTCGGCGATCGGGCCCGGTCGCTGGTCGAGAGCGGCGCGGTGGTCGCGCTCGCCCCCTTCCTGATCGACCGCATCGCGGAGGCGGGTGGCGCGCTCGCCGTCTCCGGCCGGCAGGGAGGCCGTGGGACGACCATCCTCGCCGACCGCATGATCGTCGCAACCGGCTTCCGGCCCGACCTCTCCTTCCTGCGCGAGGTGCGCCTCGGCCTCGACCCGGCGGTGGAGGCGACCCCGGCGCTGGCGCCGCTGATCGACCCCAACCAGCATTCCTGCGGAACGGTGCGCCCGCATGGCGAGGCCGAGCTGCGCCACCCGGAGGCCGGCTTCTACATCGCCGGCATGAAGAGCTATGGCCGAGCCCCCACCTTCCTGCTGGCCACCGGCCATGAGCAGGTCCGCTCCATCGCCGCCTTCCTCGCCGGCGACGTCGCGGCCGCGCGACGGGTGGAGCTGGTGCTGCCGGAGACGGGCGTCTGCGTGACGGACCCCGCGCCGGGTGCCGCCGCGGGCTGCTGCGCGCCGCAAGCCGAGCGGACCGCCTGCTGCGGCCCCCAGCCGGAACGCGTGGCCGAGGCGTCGTGCTGCGGACCCGCCGCGGCGTCTCCCCGCGCGGCGGCCACGGCGGCGGCGTGAGCATTGCCAGCGGCCTCGGCCGGGACGAATCCGCCCCGATCGACGAGGCGCGACCGCAATGGGTCGTCGTCTCGGCGATCGGCATCGCCCAGATCCTCGCCTGGGGATCCTCCTACTACCTGCCCGCCGTCCTCGCCGGACCGATCGCCGCCGAGACCGGCTGGCCGATCGGCTGGGTGTTCGGGGCGCTCTCGATCGGGCTGCTGGTCTCGGGCCTCGTCTCGCCGCGCATCGGCCACATCATCGACCGCCGGGGCGGCCGGCCGGTGCTGGCCGTCAGCGCGGTCCTGCTCGGCGCGGGGCTGCTCGGCCTCGGACTGGCGCCGAGCCTGCCGGTCTTCCTCGCCTGCTGGATGGTGATCGGTGTCGGGATGGGCGCGGGCCTCTACGATCCGGCCTTCTCCGCGCTGGGGCGGCTCTATGGCGAGAAGGCCCGCCCGGCCATCACCCAGGTCACCCTGTTCGGTGGCTTCGCCAGCACGGTCTGCTGGCCGCTGACGGCGCTGATGGAGGAGCAGCTTGGCTGGCGCGGCACCTGCCTGGCCTATGCCGCCATCCACATCGCCGTCGTCCTGCCCCTGTACTGGTTCGGGCTGCCGCGCGAGCGGCAGGGCCGGCCCGCGCCGCCCGCGGCCGGGGCGCCGGCGCATGGCCAGGTCCGCGCCGAGCTTCGCCCCGCCTTCATCCTGCTGGCGGCGGGCTTCACCCTCGCCTCCGTCGTCATGACGGTGATCGCCGTCCACCTGCTGGTGCTGCTGCAGGCCCAGGGGTTGACCCTGGCCGCCGCCGTCGCCTTCGGCGCGCTGATCGGGCCGAGCCAGGTCGGCGGGCGGATCCTCGAGATGCTGTTCGGCCGGAAGACGCATCCGATCTGGAGCCTCGTCGCCTCCACCACGCTGGTGACCATCGGCATCCTGCTGCTGGTCGGCCCGAGCGGCGCGGCGGTGGCGGGGATCATCCTCTACGGCATGGGCAGCGGCATCCGCTCGATCGCCCGCGGGACGGTGCCGCTGGCGATCTTCGGGCGCGAGGGCTACGCGATCCTGATGGGGCGCATCGCGCTGCCGACGCTGCTGGCGACCGCGGCCGCGCCGTTGCTGGGGACCTGGCTGCTGGGCGCGCTCGGGCCCTTCCTGACGCTGCTCGTCCTGCTCGGCGCGGCGGCGGTGAACGCGGCGCTGGTCCTGCCGCTGGTCCCGATCGCGCTGCGGCGCTGACGGATGGCGGCGGGGAAAAGAAGACACCCCTTCCCACCCCCCCATCATCGTTTTCTGGCACTTGTCCTGCGTGGTCCGGGATGAGTGCCAGAAAAAGGTGGAAGAGGGGGGTCCAGGGGGGAGAGGGAGTTCCCTCCCTCTCCCTCCTGGAATATGCCCGCGGCGATTCTCAACCGGCCTCAATTCCCTTCACGTTCCCCCGATTCAGGCCTCCCAGCCGCCGCAGGACCCACAGCCCCGCCAGGGTCACCGGCGCGAGATGCCCGAAGGCCAGCGCCCAGCCGAGCACGTGGTCGGGCCCCGCGACATCCAGCGCGACACCCACGATGACCGGCCCGAGGAAGCCGCCGGCATAGCCGCACATGCTGTGCAGCCCCATGGTGGCGCCGCGCAGCGCCTTGTCCGAGGCCTGCACCGTGCCCGCCGTGAGGGCGGAGCTGTCGAGGTAGATCGCCGCGTTCCAGGCCAGCACGCAGAACGCGGCGAGCGGCGCCGAGACCAGCGCGGAGCCGCCCGCGAGCAGCGACAGGATGGCGCCCGCCCCCATCGCGGCGGAGACGATCCTCAGGCGTCCGAAGCGCTGCGCCGCCTCGTTGCCGGTCAGCGAGACCGCGATGCCGAGCAACCCCGCCGCGGTGAAGATCGCGCTCGGCCCGGGAAGCCAGGGCGGCGCGCCATGCCAGGCGATGGATGCGGCGAGGAAGGTCACGCCCCAGGCGCGCAGCGCGGCCAGCTCCCAGGTGTGGACCGTGTAGCCGGCGATCCAGGCCATGGCGGCGCGGTTGCGCAGGACCGGCCGGAAGTCGAGCAGCGCGGCGGGGGAGCGGCCGGGGACGGCTTCGGGCGCCTGGCGCGGCATGGCGAGCGCGCCGATCGCCAGCGCCAGCAGCGCCGCCACCGCCCCGAACAGGAAGGCGGCGCGCGGCCCGGCCAGCGCATCGAGCGCGCCGGCGACGGCGAAGGAGGCCGCGCCGGCCACCCCGACGCCGGCCGCGTGCAGCCCGACCGCGCGCGACTGCGCCGCGCCTTCCAGCCGGTCGGCGAGCACCTTCAGCCCGGGCATGTAGCATCCGGCCCAGCCGGCGCCGGCCACCAGGCGCAGCGCGAGCGCGCTCCAGAACCCGTCGGCGACCAGGACGAAGCCGAGATGCGACAGCGCCGTCAACCCGGTGCCCAGCAGGTAGATGCTTCGGGCCGGGATCCGATCCGTCAGCGCGACCAGCACGGGCACCGCGGCGACATAGGCGGCGAAGAAAGCGCCGATGAGCCAGCCCGCCTCGGTGCCCGAGAGGGACCATCGCGCGATGAAGCCCGGCAGCAGGGCTGGCAGGGTGAAGGCGCCGATCTGGGCCAGCATCTGGGCGGCGACGATGGCGGCCGTGAAGCGCGGGCCGGTCACGGTGGGGCGCGGCGAGGCATGGCCGCCATGCTAGGGGGCGATCGCCGGGGCTGGAATGACCAGGCGCGCGAGGGGCAGGATGGACCATGCGCGATGGCGCGACCCGTGCCGCGGGGGGGAATCCGCCGGGGGGCGGCTTTCCCGATGTCGATCCTTCGGCTAGTCTCGACAGATGGACACAAGCCCGCTGATCGATGCCTTCGGAGCCCTGGCGCAGGAGACGCGCCTGCAGGTCTTCCGCCTGCTGCTGCGCGCCGGCCCCGGGGGGATGGCGGCCGGCGAGGTCGCGCGCCGCCTCGGCATCCCGCACAACACGCTGTCGACCCATCTGGCGATCCTGGCGCGCTCGGGCCTCGCCTGGTCGCGGCGCGAGGGCCGCCAGATCCTCTATGCCGTCGACATCGACGGGGTTCGCGGCCTCGTCGCCTTCCTCGTCGAGGAGTGCTGCGGCGGCCAGCCCGGGCGCTGCGAGGCGCTGCTGGACGCCTCCCTGCCCCTGGCGGCGACGGCGCCGCGTGGCGCGGGGTGCGCGGCATGAGCGCGACGGCGGGGGCAGCGCCGCGCCGGCTGTCCTTCCTCGACCGCTGGCTGACGCTGTGGATCTTCGGCGCCATGGCGCTCGGGGTCGCCCTCGGGGCGCTCGTGCCGGGGCTGCCCGCCGCGCTCGACGGCGCCTCGATCGGCGGCACCAACATCCCGATCGCCATCGGGCTGATCCTGATGATGTATCCGCCGCTCGCGCGCGTGCGCTACGAGGCGCTGCCGCGGGTCTTCGCCGACCGCCGGGTGCTGCTGCTCTCGCTGGTGCAGAACTGGGTGATCGGGCCGGTGCTGATGTTCGTGCTGGCGGTCCTCTTCCTCTCGGACCGGCCGGAATACATGACCGGGCTGATCCTGATCGGCCTAGCGCGCTGCATCGCCATGGTGGTCATCTGGAACCAGCTGGCGCGCGGGGACAACCAGTACGTCGCCGGCCTGGTCGCCTTCAACAGCGTCTTCCAGCTCCTGTTCTTCGGGCTCTACGCCTGGTTCTTCCTGGCGGTGCTGCCGCCGCTGGTGGGGCTGGAGGGGCGGGTGGTCGATGTCTCCTTCGCCACCATCGCCGGGGCGGTGCTGCTCTATCTCGGAGTGCCCTTCGCCGCCGGCTTCCTGACCCGGCGGACGCTGATCGCGCGACGCGGCGAGGCCTGGTACCAGCAGCGCTTCCTGCCGCGGATCGCGCCGGTCACGCTGGCGGCGCTGCTCTTCACCATCCTCGCGATGTTCGCCCTGAAGGGGGGCGACGTGCTGCGGCTGCCGCTCGATGCGCTGCGGATCGCGGTGCCGCTGGCGATCTATTTCGTGGTCATGTTCCTGGTCAGCTTCTGGATGGGGCGCCGGATCGAGGCGGACTACCCCCGCACCACGGCGATCGCCTTCACCGCCGCCTCCAACAATTTCGAGCTGGCGATCGCGGTGGCCATCTCGGCCTTCGGACTCGCCTCGCCGGTGGCCTTCGCGACCGTCATCGGGCCGCTGGTCGAGGTGCCGGTGCTCATCCTGCTGGTCGGGGTGGCGCTGCGCCTGGGCGAGCGCTGGTTCGGCCTCGCGCCGGAACGGGCCTCGTGAGCGTGTGAGGGAGGGCCCGCCGGCCCCGATCCTCGTCCGGCTTCGCCCATGATGTCAGCGCGTCCGCGGCCGCGGGGGCGGGTTCCTCACGGATTCTGAGCGGGGCCTCCCGGCCGTGGCGCCCCCGGGATGCCATGGCCGGGATCGGTCAAGGAATCTTCACGGGCGCCCATTCGATGATTCCACTATCATCGAAGCATGGAGACCCACCACGCCGCCTTCGCCTTTGCCGCCCTCGGGCAGGAAACGCGCCTTGACCTGCTGCGCGTCCTGCTGGGCGCCGGGCCGAACGGCCTGGCCGCCGGCGACATCGCCACGCGGCTCGCGGTGCCGCCCTCGACGCTGTCCTTCCACCTGCGCGCCCTGGACCAGGCCGGGCTGATCGCGGCGACCCGCCAGGGGCGCAGCCTGATCTACGCGGCCCAGATCGATCGCCTGCGCGCGCTGCTCGCCTTCCTCGCCGATGCCTGTTGCGGCGGCGATCCGGCGCGCTGCGGCGATCTGCACCGCCTCTTCGAACACCATGGGGAGACCGCCCGGATGACACCAGCCACCTTCAACGTGCTCTTCCTTTGCACGCACAACTCCGCCAGGTCGATCATGGCCGAGGCGATCCTGAACAGCCTGCCCGGCGGGCGCTTCCGGGCCTTCTCGGCCGGCTCCGATCCCCTGCCCGGCGGGCCGCTGCCCGAGGTGCTGTCCCAGCTGAAGGGGCTCGGCCATGACGTCTCCGGGCTGCGCTCGAAATCCTGGGACGCCTTCACCGGGCCGGACGCGCCGCGGATGGATTTCGTCATCGCCCTCTGCGACACGCTGAACCTCCAGAACTGCCCGGATTTCGAGGGCACGCAGGTCACCGCCGCCTGGCCGCTGCCCGATCCGTCGAAGTTCTCCGGCAGCGCGACGGAGCGGGCGGCGCTGCTGAACGAGCTCTACGCGGCGCTGCACCGGCGCCTCGGCGTCTTCGCCAGCCTGCCCTTCGGCGCGCTCGATCGGATGGCGCTGAAGGCGCGGATCGACGAGCTCGCCCAGCCTCTCGCCGCCGGGGCCCGCGCATGAGGGTCGGCATCAACGGGATGGGGCGGATCGGGCGCCTCGCCCTGCGGGCGGCGCTGGGGGCGGCGGAGCGGCCGGCGGACGACCCCCGCGCGGCCAACCGGCTCGACGTGGTGCATCTGAACGAGATCCGGGGCGGCGCCACGGTGGCGGCGCATCTGCTGGAGTTCGACAGCGTGCAGGGCCGCTGGCGCGCCCCGATCGCGGCCGAGGACGAGACCGCCATCCGCATCGGCGATCGCCGCGCGACCTTCTCCGCGCATGCGGCGCCGGGCGAGATCCCCTGGGGGGAGCTCGGCGTCGAGCTGGTGCTGGAATGCACGGGGAAATTCCTCTCGCCCGAGGTGCTGCAGGGCCATCTCGACCGTGGCGCCCGGCGGGTGATCGTCGCCGCGCCGGTGAAGTTCGACAGCGTGCTGAACGTGGTCGTCGGCGTGAACGAGGGCCTCTACGACCCGGCGCGGCACCCGATCGTCACCGCCGCCTCCTGCACCACCAACTGCCTCGCCCCGGTGGTGAAGGTGGTGCATGAGGCGATCGGCATCCGCCACGGCCAGATCACCACCATCCACGACCCGACCAACACCAATGTCGTGGTGGACGCGCCGCATAAGGATCTGCGGCGGGCGCGCTCGGCCATGCTCAGCCTGCAGCCGACGACGACGGGCAGCGCCACCGCCATCGCCCTGATCTACCCCGAGCTCAAGGGCAAGCTGAACGGCCATGCCGTGCGGGCGCCGGTGCTCAACGCCTCGCTGACCGACTGCGTCTTCGAGATGCGGCGCGAGACCAGCGTGGCGGAGGTGAACGACCTGTTCCGCGCGGCGGCCGCCGGGCCGCTGGCCGGCATCCTCGGCTACGAGGAGCGTCCCCTGGTCTCGGCCGACTATGCCCGCG
>CAZMCV010000056.1:0-22516 GCA_964564645.1 uncultured Acetobacteraceae bacterium | reverse complement strand
GCCACCCCAGGGCCGGCAGCCGCGAGAATAGCTGCCGCCACTCATACAAGGAGGGTTGGGGTTTCGGGGAAGGGAGTTCTCTCCCTTCCCCGACCTTGCCTTCCCCCGGAGCGTAGAGAGTCAAGGAGGTCGAGGGCTTCAACCGATGGCCCCGCACCGGCTCCCACGCCGATGCGAACCCTGGACGTCCCCGGGAACCCCCGCTAGGCTCCGCGCCAGCCATGCCGATGCGCGCCCCCCTGCCCGTCCCGAACCGCGGCCCCGTCGCCGCCGGGCTCGCGCGCGCCCTCCTCCTCCTTCGACTTAGCCGCCCCTGGGCGTGACGCCCGGCCGCGTGTGGCCGGCACCGCTCAGGGGATCCTGAGGGCCGCGCGTCGCGCGCCCGCCCGAGCAGGCTGAACCGAACCAAGGAACGCAGGACCATGGCCATCACCCATCCCAGCTTCGGCACGCTGGACCCCGACCGCATCATCATCTTCGACACCACCTTGCGCGACGGCGAGCAGTCGCCCGGCTTCTCCATGAACATCCCGGAGAAGCTGCGCATGGCGGAGGCGCTGACCGAGCTCGGCGTCGACGTCATCGAGGCCGGCTTCCCGATCGCCTCCGTCGGCGATTTCGACAGCGTGCTCGAGATCGCGAAGCGCTTCTCGAAGGACGGCCCGGTGATCTGCGGCCTGGCCCGCACCGCGCCGGCCGACATCCTGCGCGCCGCCGAGGCGGTGAAGCCCGCCGCCCGCAAGCGCATCCACAGCTTCGTCTCGACCAGCCCGCTGCACATGCGGGTCAAGCTGCGGCTCGAGCCGGAGGAGGTGCTGGCCCTGGTCACCACCAGCGTCACCCTGGCGCGCCAGCACACCGACGACGTGGAATGGTCGGCCGAGGACGGCACGCGCACCGATCCCGACTTCCTCTGCCGCTGCGTCGAGGCCGCGATCAAGGCCGGCGCGACGACGATCAACATCCCCGACACCGTCGGCTACGCGCTGCCCGAGGACATGACGCGCATCTTCACCATGGTGCGCGAGCGCGTGCCCGGCGCCGACCAAATCGTGCTGTCCGCGCACAACCACAACGACCTCGGC
This sequence comes from uncultured Acetobacteraceae bacterium, assembly GCA_964564645.1. Lineage (GTDB taxonomy): Bacteria > Pseudomonadota > Alphaproteobacteria > Acetobacterales > Acetobacteraceae > CAZMCV01. The sequence goes on along the minus strand of CAZMCV010000056.1, from coordinate 21,431 downwards.
CTGGCCGTCGCCAACACCATCGCCGCCATCCGTGCGGGCGTGCGGCAGGTGGAAAGCACGATCAACGGCATCGGCGAGCGCGCGGGCAATGCGTCGCTCGAGGAGGTCGTGATGGCGCTGCGCACGCGCCACGACGCGATCCCGGTGCGGAACGGGGTCGAGACGCGGAACATCCTGCGCACCTCGCGCCTGCTGGCGACGACGACCGGCTTCGACGTGCAGCCCAACAAGGCGATCGTCGGCCGCAACGCCTTCGCGCATGAGAGCGGGATCCACCAGGATGGCGTGCTGAAGGACGCCTCGACCTACGAGATCATGACACCCGAGAGCGTCGGCTGGTCCACCAACTCCCTCGTGCTGGGGAAGCATTCGGGGCGCGCCGCCTTCCGCGACAAGCTGAAGACGATGGGCTACGGGGAGATGGGCGACAACCAGCTCAACGACGCCTTCCGCCGCTTCAAGGACATCGCCGACCGCAAGAAGGTCGTCTATGACGAGGACATCGCGGCGCTGGTCGACGACGAGGTGGTGCGCGGCAACGACCGGGTGAAGCTGACGGCGCTGACGGTCGCGACCGGCCTCGGCGTCCGCCCCATGGCGACCCTGGCGCTCGAGGTCGATGGCGAGCGGCGCGAGGGCATGGCCGGCGGCGACGGCGCGGTGGACGCCACCTTCAACGCCATCCGCCAGGCCTTCCCGCATGAGGTCGGCCTCAAGCTGTTCGCGGTGCAGAGCGTGACCGGCGGGACGGATGCGCAGGCACGCGTGACCGTGCGGCTGGAGGAAGCGGGCAAGCTGGTGGACGGCCAGGGCTCGGACACCGACACCATCGTCGCCTCGGCGCGGGCCTATATCCACGCGCTGAACAAGCTGCTGGTGAAGCGGGAGCGCACGGCGCCGATCGACATCCAGGCCGCGCTGTCGGCCTGACCGCGTGCGGGCCCCCGGTGCGCCGGGGGCCCCGCCTCACTTGCCGCGGCGGGCTGCCCGATCCGCCTCGATCAGGTCGAGAAGCTCGGGCGGCAGCGGCTCCTTCGCCACGCCGTCATAAAGCCGGTGGAGGCTGCGGTGCAGCCACAGGTCGAAGGCACGCTCCGCCCCGGCGCGTTCTTCCGCCATCGCCTCCGATCCGCCTTCCCCGCCCTTCGGCTGCCGCTTCTGTTGCCGGTCCGCCATGCGCTATCGCCCGACGCTCTGCCGCTTGCGGGCGGAATGGAAGGCGGCCCAGCCGCCCCCGGTCCCACCCGTTCCGCCGACACTCGTGCGGCGATCCCGAAGCTCGCCTGCGGGCTTCGGAACCTTCACGCCAGAACCGACGGTCCAGTGGCCTGCTGATCCCCGGGGCCCACTCGCGGGCCCCAGGGGCAGGACAGTAGAGCAATCCGCGCCCGGATGAAATCATCCGCGCGCGTTCCATGCCCTAGACGGAAGCGGCCGCGCCGCCCGGCGCTGCCGCGCGAAGGGCGCGGTCCTGCCCCGCCTCCGGGCGTCGCGCCGCGGGCAGCGCCACGCTGCGCTCCTCGCCGGCGAGCCAGGTCTGGAGCTGGCGGCGGGCCCGGAAGACGCGGCTCTTCGCCGTGCCGACGGCGCAGCCCGTCGCCTGCGCGACCTCCTCGTAGGACAGGCCCTGCAGCACGACCATGAACAGCGCGTCGCGCTGGTCGGCGGGCAGCCGGCCGAGCGCGCGCGACAGCTCCTTCAGGATCATCCGGTCCTCATGCGCGCCGGAGACGGCGAAGGCGGACATCGGCAGATCCTCGATGTCCGTCGTCTCGCGCTGCTTGCGCAAGGTCGAGATGAAGCGGTTGCGCAGGATGCGATGCATCCAGGCGGCGAAATTCGTCCCCGGCGTGAAGCTGTCCTGCGCCGCCAGAGCATTGGCGACGGCGTCCTGCACCAGATCCTCGGCCGCGGCGCGGTTGCGCGTCAGCGCCAGCGCCTGGATGCGCAGCTTCGGCGCGAGCGCGACCAGCATGGCGTGGAAATCATGCGGCACGGCGGCCGCCGGCTCCACCACGCCGCCGTCGACGGGTCGCTGGTCCTCGAAGCCCATCATCCTGCCCATGCGAAACCCCTTCCTGACTGGAACACAGCCTAGCCGGGGAAAGCTCCGGAAGCGGGCCCGGGTTGCATCGCAGTTGCGCGAGCCGTTCACGGTTGCCGGAGCCGGGGATCGCTGCGCGCAACGGCGATGCGCGGATGCACGATCGTCCGCGCCGCGCGGCCTGGTCACGGCACGATCGCGCGAGCCGTGTGCGCGGCCGCAACTGCGCGCCTTGCCGCTGACGCTCACGGTCCATATTCACGTGACAGGATCGATCCTGCAGAGGGTACCGGCCATGAACGCGACGACACGCCGATGAGCGCGATCGAGCGCGCCACGCTCGTCCGGGCCCTGCCCTATGCGCGGCGCTACGCGCGCGCGCTGGCCGGGGCGCAATCCCCGGGCGATGCGATGGTGGCCGAGGCGGTGCGTCAGGTGCTGGCGGAGGCCGCCGAGGCGGCGCCCTGCGCGCGGCCGGACATGCTGGCGACCGATGCCGGCGCGCGCACCGCGCTCTACGCCGCGATCGGCGACCTGGCCGAGGCACGCTTCCCGGCGGAGCCGGGCGGGCCTTCCATGCTGCAGCGGCGGCTCTTGCTGCTGACGGTGCTCGAGGAGCAGTCGCTCGCCGCCGCCGCCGCGTCCTGCCGCATCGCGCCCGAGGCCGGCGAGCTCGAGCTCCGCCTGGCGCGCGAGGCGCTGCGCGGCGGCGCCTGCACGCGCGTGCTGATCATCGAGGACGAGCCGATCATCGCCCTCGACATCCAGGACCTCGTCGAGCGCTGCGGGCACAGCGTCGTCGGCATCGCCGCGTCGGAGGCGGAGGCGGTCGATCTCGCGCGCGCCGAGCGTCCGGGCCTCGTGCTCGCCGACATCAATCTCGGCGCCGGCGGCGACGGGACGAGCGCGGTCGCGCGCATCCTCCGCGACACGCCCGCGCCGGTGATCTTCGTGACGGCGCATCCGGAGCGCCTGCTGACCGGCGAGGCCGTGGAGCCCGCCTTCGTCATCACCAAGCCCTTCGACCCGACGACCCTCGCCGTCGCCACCTTCCAGGCGGTCACGCGGGGCATGGTGCCGGTCTAGCGCGCCAGGCCCGGATGGCGTCATCCGAGCGCGTGCCTCGATCCGGCGACCCGTCCCGCGGCGCCTCAGCCCTGCGCCGGCTCCCCCTCGGGTCCCGGTCGCCGGCTGCCGAGGCCGGCGCCCTGGCCGGCCGCGATCTCGGCCAGGCAGGCCGCCTCGGTCCGCGGCTCCGTCCCCGCGGCGCGCGCCGCGGCGTGGGCGACGCGCGGCGCGGGCGCGGGCCCGCCCGGCCGGTCGCGATAGAGGATCACATCCACCGCGCAGGCCGTGCCGGCATAGAGCCAGATCTCGGCCGTGCCCTCGCGCCGGCGGAAGGCGGGCTCGCCGAGACGCTGGCGCAGCAGCTCCGCCGGCAGCCCGACCAGCTCGGCCGTGGTCGTCGGCACGGGCCCGAGCACCGCCGGACGCGCCGCCGCCACCGGCGCGCGCCGCGGGCCGGCCGCGTCCCCGGGCCGGGGCGCGACATCGGACGATGGCTGGAAGGCGACCGGCCCGCCGATCGCGGCAAGGCTCGCCCGGCCGCTGATGACCGCCTCGCGCAGCGCCTCCTCCTCCCGCTCGGCGGAGGTCGCGCATCCGGCCGCCGCGAGGAGCGGCAGCAGGGCCATCAGTCGGCGGCGGCGGCGACGGGGCGCCATGGCGCGCGGATCCGGTCTGGCCCCGGGGATCGGGGCCGTGGCGGAGGAAAGGGAGGATCAGGCCTCGGCGTCGGCCGCCATGGCCATGGGCGCAGGGGCCGCGCCCGCCTGGCGGGGCGCCGGCGCCCCGCCCTCGGCGATGGTCTCCATGCGCCCCGAGAGCGTCCCGCCCTCCTCGACCGACAGCTTGCGGTAGCGCGCCGTGCCGTTGACCTTGCCGGTCGCCCGGATCACGAGGTTCCCGCGCACGGTGATCGTGCCGTCGAACAGGCCCGCGATCTCGGCGTCCTCGACCTGCACCTCGCCGCGGAACACGCCGGACTGGGCGACGTTCAGCTCGGTCGCCTGGATCATCTCGGATTCGACCGTGCCCTCGACCACCAGCCGCTCGGCGTCGCTGACCGTGCCCTGCAGGCTGATCCCGCGGCCGACGACGAGCGTCCGGCGCTCGGCCGGGTCGGGCAGGGCGGGGCGGGCGGGGCGCGTCGCGCCCTGCGGCGCGCCGATGGCGGCCGAGGCGGATCCGGTCCCGGGGCGGGCGCCGGCCATGGGCGCGGCGGGCTTGGGCGGCAGTGACACGGCAGGAGCATCCTTCGGGATGGGACGGAAGGGTGGCACGCCGAGATCGGCGTCCCGGACGGCGGCCGCGGCGCTGCCGGGCGCCGCCTCCCCCATCGAATCGGTGGCGGGCGCGCTGTGCCCGTCCTCTCGCTTGCGGCCGAAAATCGCCATCCCCATCCCCCTACGGACAGCCAGGAATCGCGCCGTCCGCAATGTCCCCCGAACGGCCGACAGGAGGTCCCGCTAGCACGCGCTGTCGCGCCGGCACAACCGCGCGCTTCAGGAACCACGCACGAATCGTGGGGACATTCCGCGGATGATGGCGCCCGCGCCGTGCCATTGGACAGGATGGCGGAAGGCGGCCTCGCGTGCGGCGCGCATCGGCGCCGGCGCATGAACGCCGGGCGCGAGCGGCTTGCCGGGCGCCACACCCGCCGGCGGGGCGCCGCCCCCCTCAGCCCGGGGCGCGATGCAGCAGATGCGTCATCACCGCGGTGCCGAGGACCGGCACCAGCAGGTTCAGCCCCGGCACCAGGCTCATCGCGGCCAGCGCCGCGCCCGCGGCCAGCACCCTGCCCTCCTGCCGGCCCCGCAGCCCCCGCGCCTCCGCCACCCCCATCCGGCGCTGCGCCACGCCCTCGAACAGCCCATGGCCGAGCGAGACGGTCGAGATCGCCCAGAGCAGCAGCGCCCCGCCCGGGGGAAACAGCAGCGCCAGCGGCAGGGCGAGCAGCGCCAGCAACCCCATGCGCAGCGCCAGCCCCAGGTTGAACCGGGTCTGCGCCGCCAGGCTGGCGCCGCCGCTCGCCGGGGGCAGGGTGGGGTAGAAGCGCCGCTCCACCGCGGCCGCGACCGGGTCGAGGAACAGGCCGGCGATCGCCAGCATGACCGGCACGAACAGCCAGATCGCGAGCCCGAGCGTCAGCAGGCCGCCCGCCGCCGCGGCCAGCGTGGCCAGCCACCCGGTCCCGCCCGCCAGCGCCCCCACCCCCCATCCCGCGAGCAGCGCAAGGCCGAGGAAGGCCGCCACCGAGCCGAGGAAGCCCTTCACGAGCGGCCCGCGGAACGCCCGGTCGCCGAGCTGGCGGAAGGCGAGGAGGAAGGCGGCAATCGGCATCAGGCGATCCCTCCCGCGGCCGCCCGGCCGGCGCCTCCCTGGCCGGGCGGGGGCCGCGTTGTTGCGGCGACCGGGGCGCGGGGCTATCGGGTCGAGGCCCCCCGCGCAATGCCCGCGATCCGCGAAAGGTTTCCGCGCACCATGAGCCCCACGCCACCCAGGCTCGACATCCTCGGCATCGGCAACGCGATCGTCGACGTGCTCGCGCGCGCCGAGGATGGCTTCCTCGACGCGCGGAACCTGGCGAAGGGCGGCATGCGCCTGATCGGGGCGGAGGAGGCCGAGACGCTCTACGGCCAGATGGGCCCCGGCGTCGAAAGCTCGGGCGGCTCGGCCGGCAACACCTGCGCCGTCGCGGCGATGCTCGGCGCCCGGGTCGGCTTCCTCGGCAAGGTCGCCGACGACGCGCTGGGCCGGGTCTTCGCGCATGACATCCGCGCCGCCGGCGTCGCCTTCCCGACCGCGCCCCTCGCGGCCGCGACCGCGCCGACGGCGCGCTGCCTGATCCTGGTGACGCCGGACGGGCAGCGCACCATGAACACCTTCCTCGGCGCCTGCGTGCATTTCTCGGCCGCCGACGTGGATGAGGCGCTGATCGCCGACGCCGCCGTCACCTACCTGGAAGGCTACCTGTTCGACCCGCCGGCGGCGCAGGCGGCCTTCTACGCCGCCTCGGCCGCCGCGCACCGCGCGGGCCGGCAGGTGGCGATCACCCTGTCCGACGCCTTCTGCGTGGTGCGCCACCGCCAGGCCTTCCGCCGCTTCCTGCGCGAGGAGGCGGATATCGTCTTCGCCAACGAGGCGGAGATCCTGGCGCTCTACGAGACCGATGACTTCGAGACGGCGCGCGAGCTGGTCCGCGGCGAGGTGGCGCTGGCCGCGCTGACCCGCAGCGAGCGCGGCAGCGTCATCGTGACCGAGGCGGAGACCCACGAGGTGCCCGCGCGCCCGGTGCGCCTGGTGGACAGCACCGGCGCGGGCGACGCCTACGCCGCCGGCTTCCTCGCCGCCTACACGCGCGGCAGGTCGCTGCCCGAGGCCGGGCGCTGGGGCACGGTCGCGGCGAGCGAGGTGATCGCGCATTTCGGCGCGCGGCCGCAATCCGACCTCGCCGCGCTGGTCGGCGCCGACACGGCGCGCGGCATCGCCGCCTCGCTCGGCTGATTGCCTGGGCGGCCCGCCGGCGGTCGCTTGGCGGACAGCGTCGTGCAGCCTGCGCGGGCACGAGGCCGCGCAGGACCAGGAACTTTTCGCGCTCCTCCCTGTTTCGTTCTCCATCGGCCGTCCGGCGCCATGCGCTGCTTGGCCATACCGATGGAGGAGAAGATCATGCACCGGACCTCACTGCTGTCCGCCACCCTGAGCGCGGCCCTGCTGGCCGCGACCGCCGTCTCCGCCCAGGGCGTCGGCAACCCGACCCTGGTGATGCCGGCCCAGTCGCAGACGACCACGCCGCCGGTGCAGGGCGGAATCGGCACCCCCGGCGGCGCTTCCTCCTACGGCACGGCGGCGGGCACCGGGTCGATGCCGAACCAGCTGCAGCCGGGCACGAGTGCGCTGGGCAACATCCAGGGCCAGCCGGCCGGGCCGCGCGGCGCGCCGAACCCGGGCTCGCCCTACCCGGGCTCGGGCGGGACGAGCTCGAACCTCAGCACGGGCGGGCAGATCCAGCCGGGCGGCGGTTCGGGCGCGGGCGCGGGGATCAGCGGCAGCGGGACGAGCAATCGCTGAGCGCTTGTGAAAAAGTGCCCGTCAGCCCCGATGCTGGTGGTTATTCTGCGATGATTCCGGAGGGCGTTCTTTCGCAGGTCTGATTTCTTCGCGCGCCCTGAGGCGAGGACCGAGGGGGAGGGCGCTGCCCTCCCCCTCGGGCTCCCCGACCCGCCAAAGGCCGAAAGGCCTTTGGAAACCGGCGCCTTTCGTTGCGGCCGGCCTGGTGCGGGGTGGCGGAGCCTTCCTCCGGCGCCGGGCCCGGGCGCGGCATTCCGCGGTTGCGATTTGCGGAAAATAATCCTATAGATGCCGGCCCCGCGCCGGAGCCGCCCGATGCCTCGCCACCTTTGCTCCCCCGACCCGAGGCCGCGCCCCGCCACCACCCTCGCTGGGCACGGGCATGCCTGGCCGCTTGCCGCCGGATCGGGGTTTGTCCGGAAACCGCAGGCATGGGCGGCGGGCGGCGATGGATCGCATCGCCGGGCTGACTGGCCCGGGGCCGATGCCGGGTCACGAAGCGGTGGGCTCCAGCCTCGGCCGGCCGTCCGGACAGGCGGGACAGGGCGGCGCCACGCCCGGCACGCGCCCGTTCGCCGCGATCCAGGCTCGCTTTTCCCCCGGCGACCCCTTATCTGTGCACCGCACAACGACGCCGCCTGCCAGACTCGCCCGGTCCGCCGGCTGCCCCGCCAGGGGCGGCTCCGGCGCGTTCGCGCGTCCCGCACCGGCCCGACCCAGGGACCCGACCCGCATGGACCTCCGCAACGTCGCGATCATCGCGCATGTCGATCATGGCAAGACGACACTCGTCGACAACCTGCTCAAGCAGGCCGGCGCCTTCCGCGCCAACCAGCACGTGGCCGAGCGGGCGATGGACCGCAACGACCTCGAGCGGGAGCGTGGCATCACCATCCTGGCCAAGTCCACCGCCGTCGCGTGGAAGGGCGTGAAGATCAACATCGTGGACACCCCCGGCCACGCCGATTTCGGCGGCGAGGTCGAGCGGATCCTGTCCATGGTCGATGGCGCGATCGTCCTCTGCGACGCCGCCGAGGGGCCGCTGCCGCAGACCAAGTTCGTCCTCACCAAGGCGCTCGCCCGCGGCCTCAAGCCCATCGTCGTGATCAACAAGGTCGACCGCCAGGACGCCCGCCCCGACGAGGTCCACAACGAGGTCTTCGACCTCTTCGCCGCCCTCGGCGCGACGGATGAGCAGCTCGACTTCCCGACCCTCTTCGCCTCCGGCCGCCAGGGCTGGGCGGATGAGAGCCTGGACGGGCCGCGCAAGGACCTCGCCCCAATGTTCGACCTGGTGCTGCGCCACGTGCCGCCGCCGCTGGTCGAGCTGGAGAAGCCCTTCGCCATGAACGCGGCGATCCTCGAGAGCGACAATTTCCTCGGCCGCATCCTCACCGGGCGCGTCGCCCAGGGCGTCGGGCGGCTGAACATGCCGGTCCGCGTGCTGCGCCAGGACGGCGCGGTGGTCGAGACGGGGCGCCTGACCAAGCTGATGACCTATTCCGGTCTCGAACGGGTCCCGGTCGAGGAGGTCCAGGCGGGCGACATCGTGGCGATCGCGGGCCTGGCCGATGCGACCATCCCCGACACCATCGCCGCCCCCGACGTGACCGAGCCCGTCCCGGCCATCCCGGTCGACCCGCCGACCCTGGCGATGACCTTCCGCATCAATGACGGCCCGCTCGGCGGCCGCGAGGGCAAGAAGGTCACCTCGCGCCAGATCCGCGACCGGCTCTACAAGGAGACCGAGGGCAACGTCGCCATCAAGGTCACCGACAGCCAGGAGGCCGACAGCTTCGAGGTCGCCGGCCGCGGCGAGCTTCAGCTCGGCGTGCTGATCGAGCAGATGCGCCGCGAGGGCTTCGAGCTGACGATCGGCCGCCCCCGCGTGCTGATGCGCGAGAACCCCGAGACCGGCGAGCGCGAGGAGCCCTTCGAGGAGTGCCTGATCGACGTCGACGAGGGCTATTCGGGCGTCGTCGTCGAGAAGATGTCGATCCGCAAGGGCCAGATGCAGGACATGCGGCCGTCCGGCGGCGGCAAGGTCCGGCTGACCTTCCACATCCCCTCCCGCGGCCTGATCGGCTACCACGGCGAGTTCCTGACCGACACCCGCGGCACCGGCATGATGAACCGGCTCTTCCTCGGCTATCAGCCCTGGGTCGGGCCGATCGAGGGGCGGCGCAACGGGTCGCTGATCTCGAACTCGGATGGCGAGGCGATCCAGTACGCGCTGTTCTACCTGCAGGAGCGCGGGACGCTGTTCGTCGACCCGGGCGTGAAGGTCTATGTCGGGATGATCCTCGGCGAGCACAGCCGGGACAACGACCTCGAGGTCAACCCGATCAAGGAGAAGAAGCTCACCAACATCCGCGCCGCCGGCAAGGACGAGGCGCTGCTGCTGATCCCGCCGCGGCGCATGAGCCTCGAGCAGGCGATCGCCTACATCGAGGACGACGAACTGGTCGAGGTGACGCCCTCCGCCATCCGCCTGCGCAAGCGGCACCTCGACCCGCATGAGCGCAAGAAGCACGCCCGCCGCGCCGAGAGCGAGGCGGCGTGACCCGGGGGGCGATCCCGCCCCCGGCTGGTTGCTTCCGCCGGCAGGAACGCCGAGAGTGGCGAGATCCTGCCGGATTCGGAACGGATGACCATTCTTCGCAACGCGCCGCGACCGCTTCGCGCCAAGGTCGACGCCAAGGGCCGCATCACCCTGCCCAAGCCGCTGCGCACGCGGCTGGGCTTCACGCCGGGCACCACCGTCCTGCTGGCGGTCGAGGGCGAGGAGCTGCGCGGCATCGCCCCGCGCGCGCTGATGGGGCGGATGCGCGGCGCGCGGCTCGCCCTGCAGCGGCGGCTGCGCGAGGCCGCGGGCGAGTAGCCCTCGCCCGGCCCTCCGCATGACGCCGATCGCCCTCGCCACGGAGCTGCTCGACCGGCTGCGCGCCGCCAGCCTCGATCCGCCCGGCGTCACCCGCGAATCCTACGGCGCGCGCGAGCAGGCGGCGCATGACCTGGTGGCGGGGGCGGCGCGAGGCCTCGGCCTCGAGGTCTCGGTCGATGCCATCGGGACCCTGCGCATGGCGCTGCCCGGCAGCGACCCGGCGCTCGCCCCCGTCGCGGTGGGCTCGCATCTCGATGCCGTGCCGCATGGCGGGAATTACGACGGCGCGGCGGGGGTCGTGCTCGGGCTGGCGGCGGCGCTGGCGCTGCGCGACGCCCCGCGGCGGCGCGGGCTGCTGGTGCTCGGCATCCGCGCCGAGGAGATGTGCTGGTTCCCGCTCAGCTATCTCGGCAGCAAGGCGCTGTTCGGCCTGCTGCCGCCGGACACGCCGGACACGCTGCGGCGCGCCGATAGCGGCCGGACCCTGGCTGCGCACATGGCCGAGCTCGGGCTCGATGCCGCGCCGATCCGCGCGCGCCGGGCGCTGCTCGACCCGCGCGGCCTCCACGCCTTCCTCGAGCCGCATATCGAGCAGGGGCCGGTGCTGGTCGAGGAAGGGCTGCCGGTCGCGATCGTCACCGGCATCCGCGGCAGCCTGCGCTACCCGCGCGCGAGCGTCACCGGCGCCCACGCCCATGCCGGCGCCGTCCCCCGCGCCTGGCGCCAGGATGCGGCGCTGGCCGGCGTCGCGCTGCTCGCCGCCCTCGACCGCCGCTGGCAGGCGCTGGAGGCCGAGGGGGCGGACCTGGTCTGCACCGCCGGGATCCTGGCAACCGACCCGGCGCACCACACGCCGACCAAGGTGCCGGGCAGCCTCCGCTTCAGCCTCGACATCCGCAGCGAGGATGCGGCGCTGCTGGCCGCGACCGATGCCTGGCTGCACGAGGAGGCCGCGCGCATCGCCGCCGAGCGCCGCGTCACGATCGATCTCGGCCCGCCGACCCATGCCGCGCCGGAGCGGATGGACCCGGGCCTGGTCGCCGCGCTCGAGGCGGCGGCGCGCGCGACCGGCACGCCGCATCGCCGCATGGCCTCGGGCGCCGGGCATGATGCGCTGACCTTCGCCGGCCTCGGCGTGCCGACGGGGATGCTGTTCCTCCGCAACCGCCATGGCAGCCACAACCCGGAGGAGGCGCTGGACATGGGCGATGTCGCCGCCGGCCTCGACGTGCTGGCCGGGGCGCTGCGCGGCCTGCTGGCCTGACGCCGCGGCCGGGTGTAAGCCCAACCGCCAGGGGAAACGCCCGTCGCCCAGATGACGGGATGCCACATGATCCGATCGCCGCGTCGCGCCCTGCTGTCCGGCCTCGCCGCGACCGTGGCCGCTCCCCTGGCCACCCCCGCCTTGGCGCAGGCCCCCTGGCCGAGCCGGCCGGTACGCGCCGTGATCTCCTTCCCCCCCGGCGGGGCGATCGACACCGTGATGCGCCTGGTCGGCCCCGCCATGGCGGAGGCGCTGGGCCAGCCCGTGGTGCTGGAGAACCGCCCCGGTGCCGCGGGCAGCATCGCCGCGGCCGCGGTCGCCGCCGCGCCGCCCGATGGCTACACCCTGCTCTGCGACGCCTCGGCGCATGCGACGGCGCCGCACCTGATCCGCGACCTGCCCATCCGCTACGAGACCGCCTTCGCGCCGGTCACCGTCCTCAGCTCCATGGGGCTGCTGGTGGCGACGGCGCCGGGGGTGCCGGCCGGCGACATCGCGGCGCTGCTGGCGCTGGCCCGGGCGCGGGCGAAGGAGGGCAAGCCGCTCAGCTATGGATCGGGCGGCAATGGCTCGGCGCCGCACTACGCCACGGTGCTGCTGGAGCAGCTCGCGGGGATCGAGCTGCTGCACGTGCCCTTCCGCGGCGGCGGCCCGGCGATCCAGGCGCTGATCGCCGGCACGATCGACCTCAACATCGCCACCGCCGGCTCCGCCGCCGCCCTGGTGCAGGAGGGGCGGGTGAAGGCGCATGCCGTGACGACGACGGAGCGGCTGGCCGTCTTCCCCGAGCTGCCGACGCTGCGGGAGGCCGGGGTCGCCGGCTATGAGTGGCTGGAATGGGGTGCGATGTTCGCGCCGGCCGGCACGCCCGCGCCGGTCGTGGCGCGGCTGCAGGCGGCCGCGGCCGAGGCGCTGGCGCGGCCGCCGGTGAAGGAACGGCTCGAGAAGATCAGCATCCAGGGGGTCGGCAGCGCGCCGGCGGAAGCGGCGGCGTTCGTGGCGGCGCAGACGGCGTTGGCGGGGCGGCTGACGAAGGCGGCGGGAATTACGATGAACTGAGGACTGGCTGCGGTTGCCCCCGGCCAATTGCCGGAAAACGATGATGGGGGGCTCCGGGGGGAAGAAGCGTCTTCTTCCCCCCGCCTGTCTCCCCCCGACAGCAGAAGGGAAGCCCATGCGCGACCTGACCGGACGCGGCGGCAAGGACCCCGACTTCGCCTGGCCCAACGGCGCGCGCCTCGCCGTCGCCGTCGCCGTGAATTTCGAGGAGGGCGCCGAGCAGCAGGTCGGCGATGGCGACGCGCAGAGCGAGCGCATCGGCGAGGTCACCAGCGTCATCCCCCCCGGCGTGCGCGACATGGGGCAGGAGCAGTTCTTCGCCTATGGCATGCGCGCGGGCCTCTGGCGGATGCTCGATGCGCTCGACCGGCACGGTCTGCGATCCACCTTCCTGATGTGCGGCCGCGCCGTGGAGCGTGCGCCGGACCAGGCGCGGGAGGCGGTCCGGCGCGGGCATGAGGCCGCCGTGCATGGCTGGCGCTGGCGCCCGCATGCCGACTACACCGACCGCGCGGAGGAGGCACGCGACCTCGACCGCTGCATCGCCGTCATCGAGGCGTCCTGCGGTGTCCGCCCCGTCGGCTTCTTCTGCCGCGGCAGCGAGAGCGCCTGGACCCGCGCGCTGCTGGCCGAGCGCGGCTTCCTCTATGCCTCGAACGCCTTCGACGACGACCTGCCCTACCGCGACCCGGAGCATCCCTCGCTGGTCGTGCTGCCCTATGCGCTCGACAGCAACGACATGAAGTTCACCCACCCGAACGGCTTCGCCCGCGCCGGCGAGATGGTGGCCTATGTCGAGGATGCGCTGGAGACCCTGCTGGCCGAGGCGGCGCGCGGCCAGCCGCGGCTGCTCAACATCGGCTACCACCTGCGCATCGCCGGCCGCCCGGGCCGCTTCGCCTGCTTCGAGCGGGTGCTGGCGCGGCTCGCCGGCCTCGGCGACCAGGTCTGGGTGGCGCGGCGGGACGAGATCGCGCGCGCCTGGGTGGCGGCGGCGGGCTAGCGGTCTGGTCCCGGCGCCCGGTTCCCCGGCGCCGGGCGGATCGGCTGCCCCTTGCCGGGACCGGCCCGGCATGGATGATGCGCACCGAGGAGAGACGGAGCCCGCATGGGCCCGGCGCCGCGCGGCCTGACCCTGGTGCCGGGAGTGCGTGCGATGCGTCGGTTGTTCCTTCTGGCCTGCTTCGGCCTGTTGCTGTCCCATGCGGCTGCGGCGCAGACGCGCTGGGTGATGGCGACGCCCTATGCCGAGAATTTCCACACCCTCAACATCCGCCAGTTCCTGCAGGACATCGATCAGGCGACCGGCGGCCAGCTCACGGTCCAGCTGCACAACAACGCCTCGCTGCTGCCGATGGCGCAGATCAAGCGCGGCGTGCAGACCGGCCAGGTCCAGCTCGGCGAGATCCTGCTCTCGGCCTATTCCAACGAGGATCCGTTCTTCGAGGTCGATGGCGTCCCCTTCCTCGCCTGGACCTGGCGCCAGGCCGAGGCGCTGAACGCGGTGACCGAGCCCTATGTGCGCGCGCGGCTCGAGCGGCAGGGGCTGACCCTGCTCTACATGGTCCATTGGGACGCGCAGGGCTTCTACACCCGCGGCGAGCTGGCCAGCGTGAAGGAGCTGCGCGGGACGCGCTTCCGCGCCTACAACAACGTCACCGCGCGCATGGCGGAGCTGATGGGCGCGACCCCGGTCACCGTGCAGGCCGCCGAGGTCAGCCAGGCCTTCGCCACCAACGTGATCCAGTCGATGTTCACCTCGGCCCAGACCGGCGTCTCGGTCAGCGCCTGGGACTTCACGCGCTACTGGTACAATGTCGGCGGGATGCGGACGCGCAACGCGGTCTTCGTGAACAGCCGGGCCCTCGCCGCGCTCGATCCGGCGCAGCGCCAGGCGGTGCTCGACGCCGCCGGCCGCGCCGCCACCCGCGGTCGCGCCATGGCGCAGGAGGCGGAAGGGGTGATGGCGGAGCGGCTGCGCAGCCGCGGCATGCTGACGCCGCCGCCCGGTGATGCGCTGATGGCCGAGCTGCGCGAGATCGGCGACACGCTGACCCGCGAATGGACCCAGCGCGCCGGCGCCGAGGGCCAGCAGATGCTGGAGCGCTACCGCGCCGCCCTGGCGCAGTAGGCAGGGCATCCACCGGCATCCGGGCTGACGGGCACAATCTCACAAGCGCTCAGGCCGGCATGGGGGTCGCATCCTCCGGCCCCGCCTCGGCCAGGCGCCGGCGCAGGGTGCGCAGCGCGCGGTGCGTGGCGACCTTGAGCGCGCCGACGGAAAGCCCGGATTGCGCCGCCGCCTCGGCCAGCGGCAGGTCCTCGAGCTTGGCCAGGCACAGCGCGGTGCGCTGGCTGGCGGGCAGGGCCGCGACCGCCTGGCGCAGCTGCGCCGCGGCGACCCGCGCCTCCCCCTCGTTGAGCCCCTGATGCTGGTGGGAGGGCGCGGCAAGCGTCTCGCGGAAGGGATCGAGGCTGGTCTCGCGCAGCCGGCGCGGCGCGCCGCGGCGCAGGCGGTCGATGCAGCGCCGCTCGCAGATCGCCACCAGCCAGGGGCGGATCGGCCGCGACGAATCATAGGTCTGCAGCAGCCGGTGCACGGTCAGCAGCGTGTCCTGCACGGCGTCCTCGGCCTCCGCCGCGTCGGCGATGCGGCGGCGGGCGATGCCGCGCAGCAGCGGCTGGATGGCGCGGAGCAGCCGGTCATAGGCGCGGGCGTCGCCATCCTGGGCGGCCTGCATGAGGGCCTCCAGCGCCCCCTCCTCGGCGCGCTCCGCGCCCGGGCGGCTCGCTGGCCGTGCCGCGGGGCTGTCGGGACCCGCCGGGGTTCCGGCGGCGGGGCAGGGGGCCTTGGTCCGCATGACAGGTCCGTCTCCGATGGTCGCAGGCGTCGTCGCGGACCGATCCCGCGCATGGCGCCTTTCGCGGGGCAGACCGTGATTGTTGCGCGCGCCCCGATGCCGTCATGCTGCCGCCATCGCGCCGCCGCGTGCCAATGCGGGATGGGCATCGAATGGATGCCCGACCTGTCCTTGAAGGAGGGCATGCGGAGGCGCGATGGAGGTGCCGGAGGGCGACCGGCCCTCGGGACCGGGACCATGACCCTGCGGGCGAGGCTCGACGCCATCCGGCGGCAGCTGTTTCTGAGCGATGAGGTGCGCGACGCGGTCGAGGCGACCGTGGCGGAGCTCGGTCGCGCGGGCGTCACCGCCTCGGTCCTCGGACCGGGGGCGCCGTTTCCCGATTTCCTGCTGCCCGACCAGGAGGGGCGGCTGGTGGCGCGGGACGACCTGCCCGGGCCGGGGCGGTCGGCCAGCGTCATCACCTTCTTCCGTGGCGACTGGTGCCCCTATTGCGGCGAGACCATGGACGCGCTGGAGGCGGCGCTGCCGGACATCGAGGCGGCCGGCGGGACCCTCGTCGCCATCATGCCGGAGACGGGGGGCCGGGCCCTCGATGCCAGTCGGCGCCACGGGCTGCGCTACCCCATGCTGACGGATGTCGACCACGGGCTCGCGGCCGCCTGCGGCGTCGCCTTCTGCGTCCCCCTCCCCTATCGGCAGCTGCTGACCCGCGCCGGGCTGGACCTGGCCGAGCGGCAGGGGAACGCGGCCTGGATGCTGCCGGTGCCGGCGACCTTCGTGCTGGACGCGGCGGGCGTGGTGCGCTGGTGCTTCGTCGATGTCGACTTCACGCGACGGGCCGAGCCCGCGGAGATCGTCGCGGCCGTCCGGGCGGCGGCCTGAGGGGCCGCCTGCCGGACCCATCCACAGATGGGAGCGACCGGGGAGGGGTGTGCGCCGCCCGAGCGATCCCTTCCGATTTCCGCGCGATCGCGGCAGTCTGCCATCCGGCGCCGCTTCAGGAACCGGCGAGGCGGGCGCGGGACGGTGCCTTTCGTCCGCCCGGGGCAGGATTGCGGCGCGGAGGATGGAACGACACGCCGTGGACCTGACCCAGATCCGCTATTTCCTGACCCTCGCCGACACCCTGAACTTCACCCGCGCGGCCGAGCTGTGCCACGTGACCCAGCCCGCGCTGTCGCGGGGCATCCAGCGGCTGGAGGAGGAGCTGGGCGGGAAGCTCGTGCTCCGCGAACGCGCCCTGACCCAGCTGACCGAGCTCGGCCAGTCGATGCTGCCGCTGCTGCGCCAGACGCATGACGCCGCGGCGGCGGTGCTGCGGCGCGCCGGCGAGCACCGGCGGCAGGAGGACAGCGCGCCGCTTCGCCTCGGCCTCGGCCCCAGCATCCCGATGCCGCCGCTGATGCCCCTGCTGGCCCAGGTGCTGTCGCGCGTCGAGCGGGTGGCGATGACGCTGCTGCGGCGGGAGGAGCCGGCGCTGCCGGAGGCGCTGCTGCGCGGCGAGCTCGACCTGGCGATCCTGCCCGAGGCGATGCCGCTGCCGGAGCGGCTGAACCGCTGGGCGCTCTGGCCCGAGCGGATCCTGGTGCTGGCCCCGGCCGGCCACCCGGCGACCGAGCAGGCCGAGATCCGCGCCGCGTCGCTCGGCGCCACGCCGCTGGTCACCCTGGCCTCCGGCACCGCCGCGGCGGCGTTCGAGCGGCTGCGGCGCGACTACGGCCTGGCGCTGTCCGAGCCGCTTCATGGCGGCGGCGGGCTGGAGGAGGCGGGGGCGCTGGTCTCGCTCGGGCTCGGCCTGGCGCTGGTGCCGAACGGCGTCGCGGCGCCCGAGGGCACGGTGACCCGGCCCCTCGCCGAGCCGGCGATCAGCCACCCCGTGGTGCTGACCGCCGCGGCGGGGCGGCCGATGAACCGCGCGGTGATGGCCTTCGTGAAGCTGGTGCGGGCGCGCAGCTGGGCGAACGCCGAAGCCGCCTGATCCCGGCCCCACCCGATGGCCCGACCGGGGGCGCGGTCCATTGGCGGGCCGCGCCCCTTTTGCATGCCGCTGCATCCATGCCCGGCCCGGACGATACGCTTTTCCACAGAAAATTTGCCTCGACCTTCAGCCAGAACTTGTGGTGCTCCGCGGCGTTGCCTACCGTATCTAGTGGGTGACAAGATGTAGTGGGTCCGTGTCAGGGAGAGCCACATGGATTGGACGTCCGAGGCGATCGACCAGCTTCGCGCGTTGTGGTCGGAGGGGCATTCGACCGCCGAGATCGGCCGGCGAATGGGCGTCACGAAGAACGCCATCGTCGGCAAGGCGCACCGGCTGAACCTGCCGCCGCGGCCGAGCCCGATCCGGCGCGAGGCCGCGATGGGCGAGGGCATGGCGATGCCGCTGCGCCGCACGCCCCCGGCGCCCCGCCCGGCGCCCGCGCCGCGCCGGATCGTCCCGGCGCCCCCGGCCATGCCGCGCCCCGTGAGCGTCGTCCCGGCGGCGATCGCGCCGGTGGCCGCGGTGGTGGCGCCGGTCCCGCTGCGCCCGGCGCTGCCCCAGCCCTCTCCGCTGGCGATCCTGCGGCCCTTCCCGCGCGCCAATGCGCGGAGCTGCGCCTGGCCGCTCGGCGATCCGGGCACGGCGGAGTTCCGCTTCTGCGGCTGCGACGCGCTGCCGACCAAGCCCTACTGCGCCGAGCACGCCGCGGTCGCCTATGTGAAGGTGCGCGACCGGCGCGACGACGCCGCCTGACCTGGCGCCTCGGCCAGGCGGGGCCGCGGCGCGACCGGCGCGCGGCCTGATTCGGTCCGGTCGCGCGGGGGGCGGAGCCCTGAGCGAGCGGGGACCTTGCCGGTCCATGTCAGGCGGCGCCCATGGCCTGGGCGTTGCGGAGGGGTGCCCGGGGGAGGAGCGACGCCGGTTCGGGAGGGTGGACCGAAGAACGGGAGGGCGCTGCCCTCCCGAACCCACCCGCCAAAGGCCCAGAGGCCTTTGGAAACCAACCCCTGGAGACCGGGGGCGGGCGTAGCGCAGGCTTCCGGGGCTGGCTCCGGCGGCGCGGGGCGAAGGGGGCGGTGGAGGGGCGCCAGGTGGAACCGCCGTTGGTGCGGCGGAGCGCGGCGTCGATCACGGGGGTGTGGATTTCGGACAAACCCGGATCCGGGAGCCAGGGGCTGGGCGCCGGCAGGGCGGAGCACCGCGTGAGGCGGCGGACGAGGGCGATGGCCGTGTCGCGGCCGATGACCCGGACGGCGCGGCGGACGACGCAGCAGAGGAAATGGCTCCGGCGCCCGGGGGCGGTGGGACAGGCGGATTCCGCCAGCAGGCGCGCCCAGGGGCCGGCGGCGGCCCAGCGGCGGAAGGTGCGGCGGATGGTGTCGGGGCGGCCGAAGGCCTCGGGCAGGGCGGACCAGGGGGCGCGGCCGCCATCCGCGGCCTTCGGGATCCCGTGCGCGTTGCATGGCAACGCGCATGGGTGCCCGTTGAGGGTGACGGCGCGGAAGATCGCATCCAGCCGGGCGCGGGGATCGGGCAGCGGACGGCCGGGCCTCGGCTGGCCCGGGGCGGCCATGCCGCAGCCATGGACCCAGAGGGTGGGGGCCACGGACTCCCATTCGAGGTCGGTCATCGGCGCCCAGGGGCGGGGGCGGGTGAGGTGGCGGAGGGGGGCGAGGTAGAGACGCTCGACGAGGCCGTGGCGCTCGACCAGGTCGGGGGGCAGGAGGTCGGCGGGGAGGGTCTTCGGGTCGGAGCGGCGGGGGCGGCGGCGGCGGGGCATGGGGGCGGCTCCGGCGGGAGGCGGAGCTGGGGAGAATAGGAAAATTTACCTTAGGAAGCAAGAACGAAAGGCAGCGTGCAGGTGGACGCTCGCTACCATGGCACCTGCCGAGAGTAAGGTTGCGGCCTGTAGAGGACACTCCAAACCGCTCACCCGAGGGACAGTCTACGACGGCACGTCGATTAAGGATGGCGCTGTCGGTACGAGAGTTTCTAAATCAACACAAAGAATTCTATTAACCGCTATTCCGCCGTTCCCTGGACCATTTCTAACGCGTCCCTATAGAGAAAGGGCACCCAATACTCAGGATTTTCCTTTGTGCCTCGTGCTTCGAAAAAGCCAGCGGACACGAGTGAAGCCGCTTTTGCAGTCACTTCTTGTGTCGATCCGCCCCATATTTTTGCCAAGGAGTCGGGCGTTTGCAAAGTCTTCTCTCGATGCAACAACATTACAAATTGTCGTAGCTCTGGGTACTCTGCGAGGAAAGTTTGGTTTAACCGGGTTTCTGAAACTGCTTTCAATGCGACCTTGAAGATGGATCTATCAAAGAGAATCGTGTCTGGGGGAAGCGCTTCTCCACGCTCGACACGGCGGATCTGCTCATCACGGATCTCTGTCATGAAGTGGATGAGCTCACGCGGCGCATTACTTCCTGTCCCGTCTTTGGTCCGGCCCAGCATCCACTCGAACGTATCTGGCTTGTTAGGTCCAGAGTCAATTTGACGCGGAAACAGACGATAAAAGACATCACGTTGAACGGCTAAATTCTTCAGGACTTGTGCCGCATCAACGTCGAGGAGCTCAACGATGCACTGATTATTCAGCAAACGCCTCACTGCCAAATTCAGCAGCGATTCATTATCCCATCGTATGTTTACCGTTCGTGTGATGTGACTTGCTTCGGCAAACCCAGTCTCGGTGATTCGTCGCCAAATATCATTTCGAACAAAAATCTTCAGCCCGATCTGGTTCAAACCTTTAATGTCATTGTAGACCCTGAACAGGGCGCGCAGCGCGTTTTTCTCTAGTTCTCGTGTTTCCTCAAACGCGACATCCAGACGATCAAAAAGAATCCAGCATTTGATCCCTTCTTCGGCAAGAGCCTCGTTGGCCTCCTCCAATGCATCATCGGCAGAGAAGTTGGTCAGATCAGGACCCATCGGTTCAGTGGAGATAGCTCCATACTCTGCTGTCCGGCTTGGGATCGGCACTCCGGTGACTGGGTCGATCGTGGCGGTCCACGTTACCGCCTGAGGCCTACGAAAGAGACGCCCGGCAATTTCGCGGGCAGCCCGAAACAGTCTTGCCAGCCCCCCTTGTGGTGGCAGTAGGTTTAAGCGTGTTAGCTTTTCAACATAAGTCGTCGCGGCATCTCCGGAAATTTTCTTATCTCGAATCGACTGTCCGAGTAGAAGGGCTACATAAATCTTCCAGAGCGTAATAAATTCGCGTTCGCTTGCAGGCGGATCAGCTTCAATATTCCGAAATACGGTGGCACCTCGCGGATTCTCCGCTGTGACTGTGAAAATTTTCTGCTTGGCCAACTCGCCTTCCAAATTCCCAAGCAGTGTATAGATTGCGCTTTTGCCGGCGCCCTTCGCTCCGTAGACAACATCGATGTGTCCACGAAGCATCCGCTTCCATTGGTCAGTCTCAACGAAGTATTTCGTCAAGACATCGGCTTCCTCCTCGGCCGTGCGTGCGCCGAGCTCTAAACTCTTCAGAACGCGAAGCTTTGCGTTTTCCGTCGCACCGATAGGCTCGTTCATCAAGACCACCGCGGCAGATCGAGAGGGTGTTGCATGAAGTAAACTAACCGGAGGCTCATGTCACTGCCCGGGACGAGTAATCGCTTTCCGCAGATGGCGGAAATAGCACACCACTCGAAAGTGTTGGGTTCCAAGGGCCTTTCGGCCTTTGGTGGGGTGTCCAGAGGGGCAAAGCCCCTCTGGCGGGAGGTCCAGGGTCGCGGCACTGCCGCGACCCTGGACCTCCCGTCCGGCCAAACACCCAACCACCCTCACCCCCCCGCCACCATCCGCCGCAGCGCCGCCACCTGCACCTTGCCGAGCGCGGTGCGCGGCAGGGCCTCCACCGTCACCACCGCGCGCGGGTGCTTGAAGCGCGCGAGCTGGCCTTCGAAGTGGCGCAGCACCGCGGCGGCGTCGAAGTCCTTCCCCGGCACCACCACCGCGACCGGCACCTCGCCCCAGCGCGGGTCGGGGCGGCCGCAGACCGTGCCTTCCGTGATGCCCGGGGCGGTGCGCAGGATGCGCTCGATTTCGGCGGGGTAGATGTTCTCGCCGCCAGAGATGATGACGTGCTTGAGGCGGTCGGTGAACCAGAAGCGGCCGTCCGCATCCACCAGGCCGACATCGCCGGTGCGGAACCAGCCATCGGGGCGGAAGGCCTCGGCGGTCGC
>CAZMCV010000055.1:0-22580 GCA_964564645.1 uncultured Acetobacteraceae bacterium | reverse complement strand
CGTCGCCATCGCCGGCGGCGAGCCGCTGCTGCACAAGGAGATGCCGGAGATCGTCCGGGGGATCCTGGCGAAGGGCCGGATCGTCATCCTCTGCACCAACGCGCTGCTGCTCGAGAAGCGGATCGGCGACTACGCGCCGCACCCGAACTTCACCTGGGACATCCACCTGGATGGCGACCGCGCGCAGCATGACTGGGCGGTCAGCCAGGAGGGCGTCTATGACCGCGCCGTGGCCGCGCTGAAGCTGGCCAAGCAGCGCGGCTTCCGGGTCGCGATCAACTGCACCCTGTTCAACAACGCCGATCCGAAGCGGATGGCGGCGTTCTTCGACGACGCGACGGCCATGGGCGTCGACGACATCATGACCTCGCCCGGCTACGCCTATGAGCGGGCGCCGGACCAGGGGCATTTCCTGAACCGGCTGAAGACCAAGGAGATGTACCGGGAGATCTTCCGGCTGGGGAAGGGCAAGGGCTGGAAGTTCGGCAATTCGCCGCTGTTCCTCGACTTCCTCGCCGGCAACCAGGCCTATGAGTGCACGCCCTGGGGCAAGCCGACGCGCAACGTCTTCGGCTGGCAGCGCCCCTGCTACCTGCTGGGCGAGGGCTATGCGAAGACCTTCGCCGAGCTGATGGAGACCACGGACTGGGACTCCTACGGCACGGGGAAGTACGAGAAATGCGCCGACTGCATGGTGCATTCGGGCTACGAGGCGACGGCGGCCATCGACGCCATCACCAAGCCCTGGAAGGCGATCGCCGCGCAGCTCCGCGGCCCGCGGACCGAGGGCGCGATGGCGCCCGAGCTCGACCTCTCGAAGCAGCGGCCGGCGCAATACGTGTTCTCCCGCCATGTCGAGAAGGCGATGGCGGAGATGGCGCATGAGGCGCCGGCGAAGCGCGGCGCCAAGCATGGCGGCACGGCCCCGCCGCTCGCGGCGGAGTAGCGCTGCGCCGCCCCCCGAGCCACGAAGGACAGGTGCCAGAAAACGATGATGGGGTCGGACGGATACGTCCGACGGGGGGAAGAAGCGTCTTCTTCCCCCCCCACCTGCCGGCCAATGCGACGGCCCCCCCCCCGATCAGACGCCTGCCCTCAGCGCGGCAGCGAGATCTCCGGCAGGTCCGCCCCCGGATCCTCCAGCACCTCGATCCCGCCGCCCTCCGGGTTGGTCAGGCCGAGCTGCTCCGCCCGGCGCTGGCGCCAGACGCTGCGCAGCCGCGCGTAGAAGTCGAGGGATTCGGCGCGCAGCGCGTCCAGCTGCTCGAGGTTGTCGGTGCGCAGGTGCAGCCCGTCCACCGTGCTGCGCGCCGTCGCCCCCCAGAAGGGCACGAACCAGGTGATCGGGTTCAGGAAGCCGTCGCCGGCGAAGGCGACGGTGTCGCGCAAATTGGACGGCCCGCCGACCGGCAGCATCAGGTAGGGCCCGCCATCGAAGCCCCAGGTGTGGAGCGTGACGCCGAGATCGGTGCTGCGCCGCGGCGGCCCGCCGATCTGGGCCAGGTCGAACATGCCGCCGAGGCCGAGGGTGGAGTTGATGACGAAGCGCATCACATGCGTCCCCGCCGCCACCGGCCGGCCCTGGAGGAGGGAGTTCGCGGCGAAGCGCGGCTCGTCCCAATTGCGCACCACGCCCCCGATGCGGTCGCGCACCCAGACGGGGACGTTGTCCCGATAGGCCTCGGCGACCGGCTTGATGCAGCAATCGTCGAGCGCGAGGTTGAGGTCGAGGATGCCGCGGTTGGTGTCCTCGAAGGGATCGCCATTGTCGACGGTCGGGCGGCGCGGGGCGGCGGCGGCGGTCGTATCGGCCAGCGTCGCGTCCGAGGCCGTGGCGAGCGCCGCGGTCGTCGCCGGCGCTTGCGGTCCGGCGGGCGTTTGGGCACAGGCGCCGAGCAGGGCGGCCAGGATCAGCGCAGGGACGGCGGGGCGACGGGGCATGGGGGGATGGCACATCCGGGCAATCGGGAACGGGGACCCTAGCGGAAGCGAGGTGGGGCCGACGAGGCTCCCTTGCGAGCGCACCGTTACTTGTTCGTCAATAAGGTGATCGTCGCCACGCTGATGGGCCTGGTCGCGGTCGCCCTGGCGCTGGCCGGGGTCGCGACGAGCCTGCTCTCGGCGCGCGCGGTGCGCTCGCTCGCCGCCCGCGCCCCGGCGGGGGCGCCCGCCCTGCCGGCCAGCATCCTCAAGCCGCTGCACGGGCATGCGCCGAGGCTGGCGGAGACGCTGCGCCAGGCCGCGACGCAGGACCATGCCGCGCCCTACGAGGTTCTCGGCATGGTCCGCGACCCGGCCTCGCCGGCGCTGGCCGTGGCGCGGGCGGCGCTGGCGGGGCTGCCGGGGCGGGTGGAGCAGGACGCGGCGCTGCACGGGCCGAACCGCAAGGTCTCGCAGCTGGTCAACGCCGCGGCGCGGGCGCGGCATCCGGTGCTGGTGGTCGCGGATGACGATATCGGCGTGCCGCCGCACTGGCTGACGGCGGTGACCGCGCCGCTGGCCGATCCCGCAATCGGCCTCGTCACCTGCCTCTACCGTGGCGAGGCGGCGGAGGGGGGGCTGTGGTCGCGCCTCGGCGCGCTCGGCATCGACTGGCATTTCCTGCCCAATGCCGCGCTCGGCGAGGCGCTGGGGCGGGCGCGGGGCTGCTACGGCGCGACCATGGCGCTGCGCGCGGAGACCCTGGCGCGGCTCGGCGGCTTCGCGGCGCTGGCCGGGTTGCTGGCGGATGACCATGCGCTGGGCGCGGCGGTGCGCCGGCTCGGGCTCAAGGTGGTGGTGGCGCCGGTGCTGCCGGTGCACTGGACCCTGGAGGCCGGGCCGCGCGCCCTGCTGGCGCATGAGCTGCGCTGGGCGCGGACGGTGCGGCTGCTCGACCCGGGCGGCTATGCCGGGATGGTGGCGACGCATCCGCTGCCCTTCGCCTTGCTGGCGGCGGTGCTGCTGCCCTGGCCCTGGGGGGTGGGGGCGCTGGTGGCGGCGCTGGCGGGGCGGCTGGCGCTGGCGGTCACGGTGGACCGGGCGCTCGGGCATCCCGTCCGGCCGGGGCGAATCGTGCTTCTGCCAATGCGGGATTCGCTTTCCTTCGCTATATGGGCCGCGGGGCTGGTCCGCGGCACGGTGGTGTGGCAGGGCCGGCGGTATCGGATGGACCGCGATGGGCGAATGATCGAGGTGGGCGGCGCGGCCGCGCGCCCCGCGGCGCAAGAGGGATGAAGTCCGGGCGATGATGCGCACCCTGTTCCTGCAGGCTCCCTCCTATGACGGCTTCGATGGCGGCGCGGGCTCGCGCTACCAGGCGCGGCGGGAGATCAAGAGCTTCTGGTTCCCGACCTGGCTCGCCCAGCCGGCGGCGCTGGTGCCGGGATCGAAGCTGGTGGACGCGCCGCCGCACCGGCAGACCATGGCCGATGTCGCGCCGATGGCGCGCGATCATGACCTCGCCGTGCTGCACACCTCGACGCCGAGCTTCGCGTCCGACGTGAAGGTGGCCGCGCGGCTGAAGGCGGAGAACCCGTCGCTGAAGGTCGGGCTGATCGGCGCCAAGGTGGCGGTGCAGGCCGAGGAGAGCCTGCGCGACGCGCCCGTGATCGACTGGGTGGCGCGCAACGAGTTCGACTTCGCGGTCAAGGAGGTCGCCGAGGGCCGCGACCTGGCCGCCATCAAGGGCATCAGCTTCCGCAACGCCGAAGGCGTGATCGTCCACAACGCGGACCGCCCGGTGCTGGAGCGGATGGACGACCTGCCCTTCGTCAGCCCGGTCTATCGGCGCGACCTCGACTACACGAAGTACTTCATCGGGTACCTGAAGCACCCCTACGTGTCGCTATACACCGGGCGCGGCTGCAAGAGCCGCTGCACCTTCTGCCTGTGGCCGCAGACCGTGGGCGGGCATCGCTACCGCACCCGCAGCGTCGGCCATGTGGTCGAGGAGATCCGCTGGATCCAGGCGAACTTCCCCGGCCTGAAGGAGATCTTCTTCGACGACGACACCTTCACCGACGATCTGCCGCGCGCCGAGGCGATCGCGCGGGAGCTGGGCAAGCTCGGCGTCACCTGGTCCTGCAACGCCAAGGCCAATGTTCCACGGGAAACGCTGAAGGTCCTGCGCGACAACGGCCTGCGGCTGCTGCTGGTCGGCTATGAGAGCGGCAACCAGCAGATCCTGCACAACATCAAGAAGGGCATGCGGATCGACGTGGCCAAGCGGTTCAGCCGCGACTGCCGCGAGCTCGGCATCACGATCCACGGCACCTTCATCCTTGGCCTGCCCGGCGAGACGAAGGAGACGATCGAGGAGACCATCCGCTTCGCAATCGAGACCAACCCGCACACGCTGCAGGTCAGCCTCGCCGCGCCCTACCCCGGCACCTTCCTGTTCGACCAGGCGGCGCGCGAGGGCTGGCTGGACACGGCCAACACCGAATACGTGGACGCGCATGGCGTGCAGATCGCGCCGCTCGCCTACCCCCACCTGGCGCATACCGAGATCTTCGACAGCGTCGAGACCTTTTACCGGCGCTTCTACTTCCGCGCGCCGAAGATCGCGGCGATCTGCGGCGAGATGATCCGCGACCGGCAGATGCTGGTGCGGCGCCTGCGCGAGGGGGTGGAGTTCTTCGGCTTCCTCCGGGAACGCGCGAAGGCGTCGGCGGCGCAGAAGGCGGTCGCCTGAAGGCGGAGGAATTCAGGGCG
The DNA here is from genome assembly GCA_964564645.1 of uncultured Acetobacteraceae bacterium. Classification (GTDB taxonomy): domain Bacteria; phylum Pseudomonadota; class Alphaproteobacteria; order Acetobacterales; family Acetobacteraceae; genus CAZMCV01. The sequence continues at coordinate 17,885 of CAZMCV010000055.1, read as the reverse complement.
GCGTCACCGCGAATGGATTGCGCACTGTCACGCCATTCCAGGTGAAGCCGTCCTGAAGATCCTCGGACAGCAGCAACGCGCAGCCCGCCTCCGCGGCCGCCGCGAGCATGATGCTGTCCCAGAAGCCGAGCCGGTGCGTGGCGGCGAGTTCCATCGCCTCGAACAGCACCGGCGCCGTGGTCATCGCCAGCGCATACCCCTCCGCCCAGCGCCCGGCCTCCCGCCGCGCGGCGGCACCATCCCAGCGACCCTTGCGGACCAGCACGACGTACAACTCGCCTAACGCCTGGGCAGGGATGACGACCTCCTCCTCCTCGAGGCGCGCCAGGGCGGCCAACGCATCCGCCTGGCGCGCTGCGCCATTCATCCCGGCGGCATACACCAGGATGTTGGTATCGAGGGCGATCCGCACCTCATTCGCGCCCGTAGAGTTCCTCGCGCGTCCAGCGTCCGATGGGCGGCTCCGCGGCAGGGCGGGCCCGCAGCTCCTCGAGCCAGGCTCTGCGGGATGCGCGGCGCGTCGGCTCCTCATCCGCGAATGGGACGATCCGCGCGACCGGCCGGCCATGCGAGGTCACCGTGACGCTGTGCCCCTCCCGCACCGTGCGCAGCAGGCGGGAAAAGCGGCGATTGGCCTCGGCCGCGGAGACGATCTGATCCATGGGACCGAGGTAGTGAAAGCCACGACCCGGGGCAAGCGCGGCGGTCCCCGGGGCTGTCGGCGAAGGCTTGCCCCCCGGCACGACGCCCAACCTCACCGATACTCCTGCACCCAGTAGGGGTCGTGCGGCACCCCGGTCAGCCGCACCACTGCCTCCCGCACCCGCATCCCGGCCTCCGTCTCCGCCACGCTGCGGATCCGGAAGGCACGGCCCGACAGGTCGCCGGCGCGGGCCGCCGCCGCGGGAGGCGCCACCGCCGCCGGCCCGGCGGCCGCACGCAGCGCCAGCGGCACCGCCACCGTGCGGTCCGGCTGGTCCCGCTGGCTGTGCACCGTCAGTGCCGGCGCGGCGGCCGCCATCAGCGCCGGCGTCATGCCGAGCACCAGCGACAGCTCCTCGACCGCCTGGAAATCGCCGTCCCGCGGCGGGAAGCCGCGGCCGGCGGCGCGGTATTCCGGTGCCTCCGCCCCGCCGCCCGGGCGCGGCACCTGGTCCTGGTCGCGCCAGTCGATGATGGCGTTGGCAAGCGACCCGGCCCGCGCCGGTGGCTCGCCCAGCGCCTCGAACAGCGCGCGCAGCACCGCTTGCGGCGCGCGGTTCAGGTCGATCTTGCCGGCCTCGTCCTCGACCGCCACGCGCAGCCGCGTGCCCGCGAAGTCCAGATCCTGCGCCGCCGCGGCCGCGACCCCGCCGCGCGGCGGCGCCACTGCGCTGCCGGCCACCAGCAGCGCGCGGATCGCCAGCGCGATCCCCGCATCCGCCGCCGCGTCGAGCCGCGCGCGCTCCGCCAGATCGTAGGCCGAGGCACCCTCCCGCCGCGCCGCGGCAAGCACGTCCAAGGCCATCACCGCCAGCAGCGCCACCACCCAGATGACGGCGATCAGCGCGATGCCGCGCTGCCGCGATGCAGGCCGGACGCCGCTCATGCCGGCCGTGCCGCGCCACCAGGGACAAGGGCCAGAAAGCGATGATGGGGGGGTCGGACGTATACGTCCGACGGCGGGAAGAAGCGTCTTCTTCCCCCCAGAAACACGCTCCACGCCCTGCCCCGGACCCCCCACCCCGCCCCGCCTCAGAACGGCGCGAACCCCGGCACCAGCCGCCGCGCATTCGGCGCGACCGGCACCGGGGTGACGATCGGCCGCACCTCGCGCAGCCGGTTGCGCAGCTCCTCCGTCACCGCATTGGCGTCGCGCGGGCTGCGGATGACGCGCGGCGTCAGCATCACCAGCAGTTCCGTCCGGTCCACCGCATCATTGGTCCGCCCGAACAGGTAGCCGAGGACGGGGATGCTGGAGAGCACCGGCACGCCGCCGCCGCTGCGCTGCCGTGCATCGCGGATCAGCCCGCCGAGTGCCACCGTCTGCCCGTCCTGCACCGCGATGCTGCTGGCCAGGCGGCGCTGCTGGATGGTCGGCGAGAGCTGCGCGGCCAGCGTGTTGTTCTGCGTCGCCTGCACCACCGCGCTCACCTCCTGCGCGACGTCGAGCAGCACCAGCCCGCTCTCGTTCACGCGCGGCGTCACGCGCAGGATCACGCCGGTGTCGCGATACTCGATCGAGCTGACCAGCGGCGCGCCCGCGGTCAGCGTCGACTGCGCCGACTGCGTCTGGATCGGCACCTGGTCGCCGACCTGCAGGGTCGCGGTCTGGTTGTTCAGAACGAGGAGCTGCGGCGCCGACAGCACCTTCACGTCGGTCAACTGGTCCAGCGCCTCCAGCACCACGGTGATGTTGGGCGCCGAGTAGACATAGGAGAAGTTCGGATAGGTCGGCACGGGGACGGAGGCGTTGAGCACCTGCGGCAGCAGCGCCCCGCGCAGCGCGTTGATCGCCGCGCCGGTCGAGCCCGAGGCGGTGCCGACCGAGGGGTTCACCTGGTTCTGGTTCAGGGTGAAGGTGTTCTGGCCGGTGGTCAGCGCCCATTGCAGGCCGAAGCGCAGCGCGTTGCTCAAGGTGACCTCGGCGACCGCCGCCTCGATCAGCACCTGCAGCGGCTGGACGTCGAGGCGGAGCAGCGCCGCCTGCAGGCTGTCGTACTGGCGCGGCGAGGCGACGATGACGATGGCGTTGTTCGTCTCGTCGCTGGTGATGCTGATGCCGGCCTGGGCCGGCCCGGGCTGCGCGCCGCCCGGCTGGCCCGGCGCCCCGCCGCCGAGGATGCCGGGCGGCAGCGCCGAGAAGGGCGCCGCGTCCGGCGCCTGCGCCGGGGTGACCAGCGGCTCGGTCAGGGCGGAGAGCGGGTTGGAGATGGGGCTCGCCCCGAAGCCGCCGCCGCCCGATCGTCCGCCCGCGCCGGGGACGGTCGGCGCGGTGGTGCCGAAGGGGCTGCCGCCCTGGAAGGCGCCCCCGCCCGGCGCCCCGCCGCGGCCCGGCCCGCCCTGGCCCGGCCCATCGGCCGCCACGTTCACCCCGAAGGCGCGCCCGAGCACGCGGGCGAGGTCGGCGGCGCGGCCATTCTGCACGCGGTAGACGAAGACCTGCCGGTCCTCGCCGGCGCCCTCGCGGTCCAGCCGCTCCGCCCAGGCCTGGATCTGCTGCAGGTAGCGCGGCTGGGCAGAGATCGCGAGCACGGCGTTCAGCCGCTCCAGCGGGACGATGCGCACCAGGCCTGCGATCGCCCCGCCCTCGCCGCCGATCAGCTGGTTCAGGTCCTCCGCCAGCCGCCGCGCCGGCGCCCGCCGCGCCGCGTAGATCGAGAAGGACATCCCCCGCATCCAGTCGACGTCGAACTGGGCGACCATGTCGCGCACGGCGCGCCGCTCGGCCTCGGTGCCGGTCACCAGCAGGATGTTCCGCGCCGGGTCGATCTGCGTCAGCTGCCCGTCGCGCACCACGGGCTCGATCAGGCGCCGGATCGCGGCGGCGCCGACATAGCGCGGCGCGATCACCTCGGTCCCGAAGCCCGGCTGGCCGCGCGCGACGATGCCCGACCGCGCCGCGTTCGTCGCCTCGGTCACCGTGTAGAGCCCGCCCTGGACGGAGATCGCGAAGCCGGCCAGGCGAAGCGCCGATTCGAAGACCGGGAGCACCGCCGAACGCTCGATCGGCCCGCTGGTCTCGAGCGTCATGGTGCCGGTCACGCTCGGCCCGACGGCGAAGCCGAGGCCGAGGATGTCGGAGAGCACGATGCGCGCGACGTCGCGCACCTCGGCGCCGACGAAGGACAGCTCCACCTCCCCGCCCGGGGTCACGCTGGCCCCGGCCCGCCGCGCCGGGCCGATCTCCGACCGGCCGGGGCCGACGAGCTGGCCGGTGCCGGGATAGATGCCGGAGGCGATGCGCGGCGCGGCGGGGCGCAGCGAAGTCGCGGCGCCGGAGGGCAGCGCGGCGCCGCCGGCCAGGCCCGGGGTCAGTGGGGTCGCGCCGCCGGTCAGGGGCGCGCTGACGCCGGGCTGGCCGAACTGGTTGAAGGGGTCGGTGGCGGCCAGCTCCGCCGCCCGCTCCTCGGGGCTCTTGCAGGCGGACAAGAGCAGGAGAGTTGCGGCGGTGGCGAGCAGGCATGGCAGGGCGGCGCGTCGGCGGGGGGAAGAAGACACTTCTTCCCCCCGGAGCCCCCCATCATCGTCTTCTGGCACCGGTTTCCGGGGGGGGAATCGCGCCGGACGGAGTCCGTCTCTCTCCACCCTGGCTGGCGGCAGGCACCGAAGGCGCGATGCGGGTGCTAGCGTGAAGCGTGTCAGCACTCTGTGAGCCGGGGGCAATTACTCATCCTCGTTGCCGCCGCCCGCCAGGCCGAAGCCCGCCCCGCCGCCCGCCCGCGGCGCCGCATCGGCCGGCGCGGCGGAGGGCAGGGCCAGGGCCTGGCGGTCCTCGCCGCGGGCGAAGATCGCGCTGCGGCGCTGCTCGACCCCGGCCAGCACCCAGTCGCCCTCGATCGCCTCGCCCTGGCGCAGCCGCAGCACCGCCCCGCCCGCCACCGGCCGCACCAGCGCCACCGCCTGGCCATCCGCGAGGCCAAGGCCGAGAAGCTGCCAGCCCTCCGACAGCGGCGGCGGCTCCTCGGGCGGCGGCGGCGGGGGGGCGGCCTGGGCGGGCGCGATCGGCGCGATGCGGCTGCGCGTCGGCGAGAAGACGGGCCGCTCCAGGATGGCGGCGGTGTCCGCCCCGCCCATCCGCGCCGCGGCGCCAGGGGCCTGCGGCGGGGGGCGGACCGGCATCGCGATGCCCGACAGCGGCTCATCCTCCGCATCCGCCACCACCTGCCAGGCGGCGAGCGCGGCAAGGGTCACGGCGAGCAGCGCGAGCAGGTGACGCTGCCGCCCCGTGGACGCCGCGCGGGGTTCAGGAGCGGCGGGGCGCATCGGCCGGCGTGACCTGGGCAAGCCCCTGGACATCGAGCCGCACGGCGAGGCGCGGCTCCTGGGCCCCGCCATCGCGGATGGCGCCGCCGCGCGGGGCGGTCACCAGCGCGTCGCGCACGCTCATGCGGGGGGTGTGGTCCTCGATCGCGCCGAGCAGGCGCGAGAGCGGCTCGAGCCCGGCCTGCAGCTCGACGCGCAGCGCGAGTCGCAGCAGCGGGCCCTGCTGGGCCGGCGGCAGGGGCTGCACGCTGGTCACCTCCGCCCCCGCCGCCTCCAGCAGGCGGCGGAGATCGGTCTGGAGCTGGGCGGCGGCGAGGGTCGCGCTGGCGGCGCGGATGATCACCTCCGGCGCGGCGAGCTGCGCGTCGAGCGCCTCCAGCTCCCGCCGCAGCGCCGGGCCCTGGGCGGAGAGGCGCTCCAGCCGCTCGAGCAGGTTGCGCTGGCGCTCCTCATGCTCGGCGCGCTCGGCCATCCCCTCGGCGATCGGGCCGATCACGCCGAGCAGCAGGAAGGCGAGGACGGCGCCGAGCAGCCCGAGGGCGAGCAGCCGGCGCCGCGCCGGGCTCTCGGGCAGGCCGGCGGGGGGCAGGGGGGTGGAGAAGGCGGTCACGGCGCGTCGGTCCGCAGCCGGATCGAGAGGTCGAAGCGCTCGCGGCCGGTGCTGCGGTCGGGTGTCACCGGGGACCGGAACTGCGCATCCGCGAACATCGGCGAGGTCTCGATCAAGGGCACCAGCGATACCGCGAGCGGCGCGTGGCCGGTCACATAGAGGGAAGAACCGCGCACCTCAACACTGTCCAGCCAGGCATCGTCCGGAATCACGCGCGTCAAATGCTCCAGTATCGAGAGCAGGGAGATCTCGCCGCGACGTGCCACGATGCTGTCACGGATTCTTCGCCGTTCCGTAATCTGCTGGCGCAGCGCCTCCACCCGCTGGGCGCGCTGGCGCGCCTCGGCGACCGCGGCGTCGAGCCGGGCGGCGCGGCGCGCCTCGGACTCGGCATGCAGGCCGAGATTGAGCGCGCCGAGCAGGGCGCAGAGCAGCAGCAGGCGCCCATGCGCGCTCGCCGGCAGCAGGGAGCGCCGGCGCGCGGTCGCGGCGCCGGGCTCGGGGATGGCGGGGCGCAGGTCGAAGGCCAGGGCGGTGGGATCCTCCGCGCCCGGCAGGAGGTGGCCCGCCAGATCCCGCGCCCCTGTCGGGGCGTGCGGTTCACGCGCTCCTGTCGGGGCGACAAGGTCCCGCGCCCCTTGCGGGGCGACAAGGTGCCGCGCCCCTGCCGGGGCGACAAGGTTCCGCGCCCCTTGCGGGGCGACGCCGATCCGCGACGGGGCCGGCAGGCCCGCCTCGGCGAGGCGGGCGAGCGCCGCCTCCACCACCGGCCGGCGCGCGACGGCGAGCAGCAGGGCCACGCGCCGCCGCGCCGGGTCGCGCCCGGTGACGAGGAGGTCGAGATAGAGTTCCTCCGCCGCGCAGGGCGTCTGGCGATCGAGGTCGAGCAGGATGGCGCGACGCAGATCCGCCATCGACATCTGCGGCCAGTCCAGGCGGCGGGTCAGCACCGCCCCGGCCGGCAGGCGCAGCCAGACCGGCAGCCCGGCCGGCGCCGCCGCCCCGGCGGGCAGGGGGCGCCAGGCGGTCCCGCCACCCTCGAGCCGGCCGAGGCGCATCTCCGCGCCGGCCAGGTCGGCCAGCAGCACCGGCGGCGGGGCGGCGAGGCGGCGGCGCAGCCCATCGGGCAGCATCCCCGCCAGCTCGGCCTTCCACCAGGCCCAGAGCTCGCCCGCCGCCTCGCGCGCCGCGCCCAGGCGGTCGGCGAGCGCCGGCGCGGTGGCGTCGCTGCCGCTCATGAGCGCCCCCGGCAGTCGCGGCGGGCGGAATCCCACTCGCAGAGGGCATCGACCACCGCGCGCGGCTCGACCACCAGCTCGGGCCAGAGGCGCGGGTCGCCGGGCGGGAACAGGATGCGGATGCGAAGCCGGCGGGGCGGGCGGGGCTGGCCGCGCCAATCCTCGCGCCAGCGCGGCACCACATCGGTGCGGGTCTGGCCGAAATAGGCGATCTCGATCCCGGCGATGCCGCCCATCAGCGCGGTGCGCGTCCAGGGGGCGTTGGGCCGGCGATCGGTGTCCGGGCGCCAGGCCAGCTCCAGCTCCCCCTCCGCATTGGCGCCGAGGGCGTAGCGGAGGAAGCTTGACGGGCCGAGCACCTGCGGCGCCCGGGCATCGAAGGCCAGCCCGGCGGCGTCGCCCTCGAAGCTGACCTGGCCGTCATTCGTGAAGGTCCAGGCGGCGTTGATGCCGCCGAGCCGCTCGCGCAGCAGCGCCTGCACCGCCTCCACCTCGTCGAGCGCGGCGGCGGCGCGCACGGTCGAGCGTTCCCAGACCCGGTGGCCGAGGGTGAAGCCCTGCTGCAACAGGCCGAACAGCAGGGCGAGCAGGGCGAGGGCGACGAGAAGCTCGAGCAGGGTGAGGCCCGCCTGGTCGGTCAGGGGACGGGCCGGCGGCCAGTCCCCCACCCCAACCCCCACCCTCCCACGATTCTGCGCGTCGCGGGCGGCTTCATCGCCCACCCTCCCACGACGCTGCGCGTCGCGGGCGGCTCCATCCCCCACCCTCCCACGATGCTGCGCGTCGCGGGCGGCTTCATCCCCCACCCTCCCACGCCGCTGCGCGTCGCGGGCCCCTCCCTCCCCCGCTCTGCGGAGGAGGGAGGGGGTGGGGGCCTGCTGCGCGGCGCGCATCAGCGGGGCCGCCCCGGCGCGGGCGGGGGCGGCGGGTCGCTCAGGCGGATCGTCGCCAGCCGCGCCAGCACCGGCCCCGACCCGTCCGCCCCGGCCGCGACCGTCACCTGCACCAGCAGCGGCTCCGGCAGGGCGGGGCCTCGGCCGGTGGCGGCGCGCGCCTCGCCCCAGGGCTCCACCTCGACCAGCCAGGCCAGGCCATGCGCGCCGCCGGCCCAGCGCGCGCCCGGGGCGAGCGGCCCCTCGGTCCCCGCCGCGGCGAGGGCCGATTGCGCCACCATCACCGCCAGCCGCTGCGCGCCCGCGCGATCGACCCCGCGACCGCCATCGACGAAGGCGGCCAGCAGCACCGACAGCGCGCCGGCGCCGATCGCCAGCGCCGCCGCCACCTCGATCAAGGTGAAGCCGCGGGGGCGCGCCGGCCGCATCTCAGCGCGCCTCGTCCGGCGCGCGCGGCGCGACCAGGGTGGCGAAATGCCCGGTCAGCGGCGCGATCGCGATGCCGGCCGCATGCCGCGGCCCGGCCAGCCAGAGCGTGCCGCCCGTGGTGCTGCCATCGGCGAAGAAGCCGAGCGTCGCCGGATCCGCGGCGAAGGGCCCGGGCTGCCAGCGCAGCGCCAGATCCTCCGGCAGGGTGACCCAGCGGCCGGTGCCGGCGATGCCGTAGCCGCGCCCCTCCGGGTCGAAGGCCAGCACCACCGGGGCCGCGCCGCGCCGGGCCGCGCCCCGCGCCTGCTTCAGATCGGCCGCCAGGGCGCGCGCGGCGGTGCGGAAGCGCACCGCGTCCGAGACCACGGAGAAGAGCGGAACGGCCAGCCCGGACAGCAGCGCGAGCACGCCCATCGCCACCATCAGCTCGATGGCGGTGAAGCCGGCGCGCCGGGGCGGGCTACTGCCAGCTCCCGACATCCTGCGCCTCGCCGGAGCCGCCCTCGGCCTTGTCGGAGCCGAGGGTGAAGACCTCGACCGGCGCGTTCCGCCCCGGCGTGCGGTAGCCATAGCTGTTGCCCCAGGGGTCCAGCAGCCCGTTGCGGCGCGACAGGTAGGGGCCGTTCCACATCGCCGCGGTCTGCGGCCGGTCGACCAGGGCGCGCAACCCCTCCTCCTCCGTCGGGTAGCGCCCGACATCGAGGCGGTAGAGGTCGAGGCTCGACATCAGGGCCTGGATCTGCACCTGGGCGGTCTTGGTCCGCGAGGTGCCGAGGTACTTCATGGCCTGCGGCACGGCGATGGCGCCGAGCAGGCCGAGGATGGTCAACACCACCAGCAGCTCGAGCAGGGTGAAGCCGCGCTGGGCGTGGCGGCGGCGGGCGGGGGTGCGAAGGCGCATGGGGGTGCTCAACCGGCGAGATCGTTGACGGACAGCATGGCGGTCAGGATCGCGCCGAGGACGGCGGCGACGACGACGCCAAGCAGGATGGTGATGACGGGCACGAGCAGGGCGAGCAGGCGGGCGGTGGTCTTCTGGATCTCGCGGTCGAGCGCATCGGCCAGCCGCGTCAGCATCTCCCCGAGCCGCCCGGTCTCCTCGCCCGTGCGCAGGAAGGTCAGCGCGATCGGCGGCAGCAGGCCGGTGGCTTCCAGCGGGCCGGAGAGGCCCTCGCCCTCCTTCAGGGATTGCGTCGCCTGGTCGACCGCCTCGGCGATGGCGAGGTTGGCGAAGGTGCGCCGCGCGATCGGCAGGGCCGAGGACAGCGCCACCCCGCTCTCGACCAGGGTGCCGAGGGTGCGGGCGAAGCGCGCGGTCTCGACGCGCGCGGTCAGCGTGCCGGCGATGGGGGCCTTGAGGATCAGCGCATCGAGGCGGCGCCGCGCCTCCGGCCGGCGCAGCGCGACGCGCAGGCCGAAGAGCGCGGCCAGGATCGCCAGCAGCACCAGCGCCCCGTCCTCCCGCACCAGGCGGCTGGCGCCGAGGACGATCACGGTCGCCGCCGGAAGGGGGGCGCGGCTGCCCTCGAAGAAGGCCTCGAATTGCGGCACGACGACGGTCAGCAGCAGCAGGATGGAGCCGCCGGCGGCGAGCAGCAGCAGCACGGGGTAGATGAGGGCGGAGCGGAGCTGCTCGGCGAGCTGCTCGGCGCGCAGCAGCATCTCGGCGAGCCGCCCGAGGGTGCGGTCGAGCTTGCCCGAGGCCTCGCCGGCCTCGGCCAGCGCCACCGCGACGGGCGGGAAGACCGCCGGGTGGGGGCGCATCGCCTCCGACAGCGGCGCGCCGGCGCGGACCCGGTCGAGCACGGATTCGATCGCCGGGCGCAGCCCCTTGTGCTCCGCCTGGGTCGAGAGGATCGCCAGCGCGCGGTCGAGCGGCAGGCCGGCATCGAGCAGCACCGCCATCTCCTGCATGGCGTGGCCGAGGCCCTTGCCCGAAGGCGCGCGGGCGGCGCCGAGCTTGAGCTCGCGCCGCCACCAGGGCGGGGCGGTGGCCGTGCCTTCGACCGCCTCGACCGGCAGCAGCCCCATGGCGCGGAGCTGTTCGAGCGCCGCGGGGCGGTCGGGGCTTTCCAGCACGCCGGTCGCGGTCTCGCCGCCGGGGCCGATGGCGCGGTAGCGGAAATGCGGCATCGGCCTAGCGGCGGCGGCGGAGGGAGAAATGTCCTTCCCCCCCGACCCGATTGCCAGAAAGCGATGATGGGGGTCTGGGGGAAGAAGTGTCTTCTTCCCCCGGCACGACGCCGCCCTCAGGCATCCCGCGTCACCCGCAGCACCTCATCCGGCGTCGTGACGCCCTCCAGCGCCTTGAGCATCCCGTCGAGATACATGCTGCGCATCCCCTCCTCCTCCGCCATCGCGCCGATGGCGCGCGCCTCGGCCCGGGCGAGGACGAGGCGCGCGATGCCCTCGCTGATCGGCAGCAATTCCAGGATGGAGGTGCGGCCGCGGAAGCCGCTGCCGTTGCACTCCGCGCAGCCGACCGGCTCGCAGAGCCGCAGGGGACGCCCGGTCGCCGCCGCCAGCCGGTCGAGGCCGAGGGCGGCGGCGGTCTCGCGGTTCGGCGTCACCGTCCGCCGGCAATGCGGGCAGAGCCGGCGCACCAGGCGCTGGCCGACCACGGCGGCGAGGGTCGAGGTCAGCAGGAAGGGCTCGACGCCCATGTCCAGCAGGCGGGTGACGGCGCTGGCGGCGTCGTTGGTGTGCAGGGTGGACAGGATCATGTGGCCGGTCAGCGCCGCCTGCACGGCGATCTGCGCGGTCTCGAGGTCGCGGATCTCGCCGACCATCATCACGTCCGGGTCCTGGCGCAGGAAGCTGCGCAGCGCCGCGCCGAAGGTCAGGCCGATCTGCGGCTTCACCTGGGTCTGGTTGATGCCGTCGAGCTGGTACTCGATCGGGTCCTCGATGGTCAGGATCTTCCGCTCCGGCGTGTTGAGCGCCATCAGCGAGGTGTAGAGGGTGGTGGTCTTGCCGCTGCCGGTGGGCCCGGTCACCAGCAGGATGCCGTGCGGGCGGTGCAGGACCGCGAGGTAGGCGGGCAGCACGTCCTCGGCGAAGCCGAGCGCCTTGAACTCCAGCACCAGCGAGCCGCGGTCGAGCACGCGCAGCACCACGCTCTCGCCGTAGATGACGGGGGTGGTGGAGACGCGGAAATCCACCTCCTTCCCGCGCACCGAGAAGCGCAGCCTGCCGTCCTGCGCCAGGCGCCGCTCGGCGATGTCGAGCTTCGACATGATCTTGATGCGGCTGACGACGGCGTGGCGCAGCGCCGGCGGCGGGCCCTCGATCTCCTCGAGCACGCCGTCGACGCGCAGGCGGATGCGCAGGCGGTCCTCGGTCGGCTCCAGGTGGATGTCGGAGGCGCGGCTCTCGACGGCGCGGGCGATCAGCGCGTTGACGATGCGCACCACCGGCGCCTCGGAGGCCAGGTCGCGCAGCCGCTCGCTGTCCTCGAGGCTGGCCGAGCCTTCCGGCGTGGCGGCCCGGGCGGCGGCGGGGGCGGTCGCGTGCAGGCGGTCGAGCGCGGCCTCGATGTCGCCGGGCGTCGCCACCGCGCGGCGCACGGGCAGGCCGGTGGCGAAGGCGACGGCCTCGGCCGGGTAGGGGTCGAGCGGGTCGGCGAGGGCGAGCAGGAGGCTGCCCTCGGGCTCGAGCCGGACCGGCAGGGCGCGGTGGTGGCGGAGGAAGCGCTGGCTGAGCGGCGCGGGCAGGGCGGGTGGCGGCGCCTGGGGCGGCAGCTCGGCGGCGCCGAGGAGGGGCAGGTGCAGCGCCTCGGCCAGGGCGGCGGCGAGGCTGCGCTCGGGCAGGATGCCGAGGCGGGTGAGCACCGTGTCGAGGGGCGGCGTCTCCGCCCCGCCCTCGGCCTGGAGGCGTCGGGCACGCTCCAGGGCCTCCGGCGTCAGCAGGCGACGGGCGAGGAGGATGCCGGCGAGGCCATCCGCCGGGGTCGGCTGCGGGAGGGCGTCAGGCATGCGCGCCTCCGGCCCCTCCGGTCCGCGGGGCCCCGGGGGGGCGGATGGGGGCGGCGCCCGGATGCTCCGCGCGGATGCGCCGGCCGGGCCTGGGCGGGGTGGGCCTGGGCGGGATGGGCTTCATCAGGGCCGCTTCATACCACCATGCCGGATGCCGCGCCGAGGGGTGCGGCGCGGCAGCCGCTTTTCATCGAAATGTCATAAATACAATCAGATACAAAATCGCGAGCGCCTGCCGATCCTGCCCTGTTTGCCACAAACGATGTCAAACAGTCACAGTAGGGTAAAGAAACTTAACATGATCCTTCTTTTGCTGGGCGGCACCGATGCTGATAGCCAGCCGTGGCCGCCCCGTTTCCTTCCGCCGCCAGCCCACCTTCCCGTGGACCGGCGCGGTACGGGTCGCGGCCTGGTCTTCCGCCCCTCGGCCACCCGCCGCTGCGGCGGCGGTGCCGGACAAGAACCCAGGAGCCATTCACCCGATGAAGATCCTTTCGTCCAACCTCCTCGCCCGGGGTGGTATCGGCGCGCTCGTCGCGGCCGCCGCCATCGCCGCCGCGCCGGCCCCGGCGCAGGCGCAGACCGAGCTCGGTGCCGGCGGCGCGACGCTGTCGTCGCTGCTCGTGCGCGAGCTGTTCGACTGCTACGGCGTGCCGCCCGGCGGCAACGCCGCCAGCCCGGTGCCCACCGGCTGCCCGGCGCGCGTGAACGTCAATGCGCGCATCCTCTACAACTCGGTCGGCTCGGGCGGCGGGCAGCGCGGCTTCGTCTCGCAGTCGCCGGCGATCATGGGCGGCTCGCCCCTGCTGCCGGACGTGAACCTCGCCTCCTCCGAGGCGGCCTTCACCCAGGCGCAGCTCGACTTCTACAACAATGGCGGCCGCTTCTCCTCGACCGGCCCGGTCGACCTCGCCAACCAGGCCGATGCCTGCGTCTCGCCGGCCCCGGCCGGCACGGGCAGCGACAGCGGCCTGCCGTCCTGCTTCGACAATCCGCGCGTCGAGAACGGCCCGCTGATCCAGATCCCGAAGGCCGGCACCCCGGTGACCGTGGCCTTCGACCCGGTCTACAAGCGCGTCCGCACCACCCAGGGCGGCCCGATCACGAACTACAGCTTCCAGTTCGTGCGCCGCGCCAACAACTCGGGCGGCCTGAGGCTGTCGCGCGACACCTTCTGCAAGATCTTCTCGGGCCAGATCCGCTTCTGGAACGACGCGCAGATCACCGCCGACAATGGCGGCACCCCGGTGTGGCCGGATCCGGCCGACCCGGCGCCGCAGCAGTCCGAGCGCTTCATCACCATCGTCCACCGCGACGATGACAGCGGCACGACCTCGCTCTACACCCGCGCGCTGCGCGCCCAGTGCCCGCAATTCGCCGGCGTCTTCGGCACCGCCGGCTTCTCGCAGCGCTACCCGGGCTCCCCGGCGGCGTCGCTGCCCTCCGGCAGCACCGCCTGCCTGAGCTACGTGAACACGGTGTTCACCGGCCCCGGCATCAACAACCGCTGGATCGCCGCGCGCGGCAACGAGGGTGTCGCCAACTGCCTCGACACCAAGGCGCCGGCCGCCGCCGCGGGCTCCGTCCGCATCGGCGCGCGCATCGGCTATCTGAGCCCGAGCTTCGTGCGCCCCGGCGTGACGCAGCAGCCCTATCTGGGCTTCGCGCTGAACACCGCCGACCTGGAGAACAAGTCGGGCAACTTCGTCGCCCCGACCACGGCCACGGTCTCCGCCGCGCTCGGCACCTTCCCGGTCCCGGCGAACACCTTCGCCGCCCGCTCCAACCCGCTGGCCTGGGTGGCCGATCCGTCGGGCGCCGACCCGATCGCCAACCCGATCGCCGATCCGCCGGCCGCGACCGCCTACCCGATCGTCGGCACCGCGAACTTCACCTTCTTCACCTGCTACTCCAGCACGGCGAAGGCGGAGGTGCTGGCCCGCACCGCGGCGACCGAGGGCTTCCTGAACTGGTTCTACAACAACCGCCCCGGCGTCACCGCGATCCTCAACCGCAACACCTTCACGGTGCTGCCGGTCAACCTGCGGACCGCGATCATCCAGACCTTCGCGACCCCGGGCAACGCGCTGAACCTCTACATCCGCCCGGTCACCGGCCCGGCGACGCCGGCCCCGGACTGCACCACCGGCTCGTGAGCTGATCCCATCGGCCCCGGCCGCCCCGCGCAAGGGGCGGCCGGACCGGAGGAAAAGGCAGGGGCGGTCCCGGCGACGGGGCCGCCCCTTTCGCATGAAGCCGCCGTGGCGCGGGTCAGGCGGCCGCGCGCAGCCCCTCCGCCCCAGCCCCGCCGGAAGCGAGCCAGCGCGCGCATGCCTCGCCGAGCTCGCGCCGCGCCGCCTCCTCGTAGCGCCGGCAATCCTCGGCGGTCAGCACCTCGCGCCAGCGGCCATTCGTGCCCTTGTGCACGAAGGTCTCCGCCCCGCCCTCCCAGAACGCGCCGCCGAGGGGCACGGTCTTGGTCGCATGCCGCTTCATGTAGTCGAAGGAACAATGCTCGAGGATCGCCGGCCAGCGCTCCTCCGCCACCGCGATGTCGAGGAAGTCGGCAATGCGGCGGATCTGCCCCGGCAGGTCGGCCTTCAGGTCCGCGAAATGCAGCAGCAGGAGGTTCGGCAGGCTTCGGATCGCCCACCAGCTGCGGATGTTCTCCCAGAAGGACCAGATCGGGTACCCGTCGCCCTCCAGCCATTCCAGGAAGAACCGCCGGACATCGGCGGGCGGGCGGCCGATCGGGGGACCCACGCGGCCGGGCGTGTCGTTCAGCGCCTGGTAGAGCTGCTCGTTCGCGTGGAAGAAGTGGTTGTGGAGACTCCAGGCCACATCGCGCCCGTCGCGCGCGATATAGATGTACTTCGCGCGCGGCGCGTAGACCAGCGCATCGACCGGCAGGTGGGTCTTGAGGAAGCGGCGATGCGTCTGCGCCTCCACCGCCGGCAGCTTCACCGCCTTCTCCGGGACGCGCAGATCGAGCCAGGGCGACATCTCGGCGACCTCGAGGCCCTCGGCGCCGGCGAAGATCAGCTGCGAGATGATCTGCTGCGTCCAGGTGGTGCCCGACTTCGCATAGGTCCCGATGACGATGTCGTCGTCGCGGAAGGCGAAGTCGTTCCAGATCCTCGAATCGAAGTGGTGGCTCTGGATCTCGCGCGTCTTGCGCGGCCAGGCGGGGGATGCGGGGCGGGACCGATGGTTCTGCATGGCGGGGCGTCTCCGGGCTGGGGCGGGACCCCTGTCCCGCCGCCCCGGCATCGCCGGGGCCGACACCGCGTCTAGCCGGGCCGCATTGCGCCGCGATGTCGCGCGGCGTTTCGCCTGTTTCGCGCGCCGGGCACGGCCGTGGTTGAAACCGACACTAGCGGAGCATGGCGGTTTTACGGCAAATGATCGCCCAGGGCCTGGTCAGGGACGGGCCGCGACGTCGGGAGTGAACCATGGACGAGTTCGAGCTTCGGCGCCTGATGGCGCAGGTGAAGTCCGGCGGGCTGTCGCGCCGGGGCTTCGTGCGGCGGATGGCCGCGGTCGGGCTGACCGCGCCGATGGCCTGGCAGCTCCTCGCCTTCGCCGGCGCCACCCCCGCCCACGCCCAGGCGCCCGCCTACCCGCCGACGAAGCGTGGCGGCGGGGGGACGCTGAAGATCCTCTACTGGCAGGGCGCCACCCTGCTGAACCCGCATTTCGCCGTCGGCACCAAGGACCAGGATGGCAGCCGCGTCTTCTACGAGCCGCTGGCCGCCTTCGCCGCCGATGGCAGCCTCGTGCCGGTGCTCGCGGCCGAGGTGCCGAGCATGGATGGCGGCACCATCTCGCCCGACGGCCGGATGGTGACGTGGAAGCTGAAGCGCGGCGTGAAGTGGCATGATGGCGAGGCCTTCAGCGCCGACGACGTCGTCTTCAACTGGGAATACGCCCGCAACCCGGCGACCGCGGCGACCACCGTCGGCAGCTTCAAGGATGTCGAGGTCCAGAAGGTCGACGACTACACGGTGCGGGTGGTCTTCCCCAAGCCGACCCCGTTCTGGGCGGAGACCTTCGTCGGCCCGACCGGGATGATCATCCCCAAGCACAAGTTCAAGGATTTCCTCGGCGACAAGTCGCGCGACGCGCCGACCAACCTCCGCCCCGTCGGCACCAGCCCCTACCGCTTCGCCGAGTTCAAGCCGGGCGACATGGTGCGCGGCGAGATCTTCCCCGAATACCACGGCGCCAACCGGCCCTTCTTCGATGCGATCGAGGTCAAGGGCGGCGGCGACGCGGTCTCGGCGGCGCGCGCGGTGCTGCAGACCGGCGAGTTCGACTTCGCCTGGAACCTGCAGGTCGAGGACGAGATCCTCAAGCGGCTCGAGGCGGCCGGCCGCGGCCAGGTCAACATCACCGAGACCGGCAACATCGAGCACATCCAGCTCAACACCACCGATCCGGCGACGGAGGTGGATGGCGAGCGCTCCTCGCTGAAGACCCGGCACCCGACCCTGTCCGACCCGGCGGTGCGCGAGGCGCTGAACCTGCTGGTCGACCGCAAGTCGGTGCAGGAGTTCATCTATGGGCGGACCGGCATCGCCACCGCGAATTTCCTGAACAACCCGCCGGCCTTCGTCTCGAAGAACATGAGCTTCGAGTTCAACATCGCCAAGGCCAACGAGATCCTGGACAAGGCGGGCTGGGCGCGCGGCGCCAACGGCATCCGCCAGAAGGACGGCAGGCAGCTCCGCTTCCTCTACCAGACCTCGATCAACGCGCCGCGCCAGAAGAACCAGGCGATCGTCAAGCAGGCCTGCCAGCGCGCCGGCATCGAGGTCGAGCTGAAGTCGGTCACGGCCTCCGTCTTCTTCTCGTCCGACGTGGCCAACCCGGACACCTACACCAAGTTCTACGCCGACATGCAGATGTACACGACCACCATGACGCAGGCCGATCCGGGCCGGTTCATGGGGCAGTTCCTGTCGTCCGAGGTCGCCACCAAGGAGAACAAGTGGCAGGGCCGCAACATCGTCCGCTGGCGCAACGCCGAGTACGATGCGGCCTACGAGGCGGCGGACCGCGAGATCGACCCGGTCAAGCGCGCGGCGCTGTTCATCAAGATGAACGACCTGGTGATCAAGGACCGCCACATCATCCCCGTCGTCGCCCGCCCGCAGGTGACCGCGAGCGCCAAGAGCCTCCGGCCGGTGCTGTCCGGCTGGGACGTGACCTTCGGGCACCTGGCGGATTGGTATCGCGTCTGATCCGACCCGGCCGGCCCGCGACGCATGACGCAATACCTGGTGCGGCGGCTGCTCCTGGCGATCCCGAGCCTGCTCGGGATCAGCCTGGTGCTCTTCACCGTCCTCGCACTCGCCCCGGGCGACCCGTTCGAGGAGCTTGCGACCAACCCCGCCATCCCGCCCGAGGTGCGGCTGGCGCTGCGGGAGAAATTCGGCCTCGATGACCCGGTGCTGGTGCGCTACGGGCGCTGGCTGCTGGCGATGGCGCAGGGCGACTGGGGCTTCTCCTTCGTCTCGCGCGTCGATGTCGACACGCTGATCCTGCAGCGCCTGCCGACGACGCTGGTGGTCATCGGCGCCTCGCAGATCCTGGCGCTGGCCATCGCGCTGCCGGTCGGCGTGCTGGCCGCGACCCGGCCCTATTCGCTGTTCGACCAGCTGGCCAACACCTTCGCCTTCATCGGCTTCTCGCTGCCCACCTTCTTCACCGGGCTGATGATGATCCTGCTGTTCAGCATCACGCTGGACTGGCTGCCCTTCGTCTACCGCGCCGA
>CAZMCV010000054.1:0-22962 GCA_964564645.1 uncultured Acetobacteraceae bacterium | reverse complement strand
CCCGGCGACGAGGCGCCGGCGCATCCGGGCCGGCCGATCGGCGGCACCGCCGGGCCCCTGGCCCAGGCGGCGAAGGCCCCGGCGGCGAGCCCCGGCGGGCTGCCGCCCCGTACCCCCTGACCGGCTGCCCGCAGGGATCCCGGACGGCGCCGGCCGTCCGGGGTCAGATCCCGCTCGGCGGCGGCGTCGTCGCGTCCCAGGCCGGGCCGGTCGCCGCGGCGAAGCCGGCCAGCCAGGCGGCCAGCGCCGGGCGGCCTTCCCGCCAGCCCCAGACGGTGTGGCGGTGGTCGCCATAGCCGAGCGCGCAGGCCAGCAGGATCCGCGCCGCCTCCACCCCCGATCCGGGCGCCAGGCCGCCGCCCGCCACCTCGCCCTCCAGCGCGTCGGCGATCCGGCGGGCGCGGACGGTCTCGAGCGCGATCACGCCCGGCGAGCGTTCCTCCGGCGGGCGCCGCAGCTCGCGGTTCCAGACCGCGATGCCCTCCATCAGCCCGGCGATGCGCCCGAAGGCGGCCAGGCCGCGCCAGCCATCCCCGCCATCCATCGGCAGCAGCGGCGCGCGCCCGGTGCCCGCGGCCAGCCGGTCGAGGAAGGGCAGGATCAGGGTGGTCTCCGTCAGCGCGGTCACGCCGTCCTCGAGCACCAGGGTCGGCACGCGCCCCACGGGGTTCCAGGGCAGCAGGGTGGAGGCCGGGTCGCGCAGGGTCGTCGCCACCTCCTCCACCCGCCGTGCGAGGCCGAGGCGGTCGATGCCGAGGCGCACCGCCCGCGCATAGGGCGAGCCCTGGGTGTAGAACAGCCGGATCGGCAACCTCCCGCTCCTCCCCTCCGCCGCCCTGTCAGCGCCGCGCCGCGACGATCGTCGTGCAGGCGCTCTCCAGCTTGGGCAGGTCGCGCGCGGGCGCCATGCGGATCGCGATCGGGCGCGCCTCGCCGCGGATCACCGGGCAGTAGGGGTCCGGCTGGTCCAGCGCCTCCAGCAGCCGCCGCCGCCCAGCGCAGCCGCCGGCGCAGGTCGCGCGATGCGCGCAGGGCTCGCAGGCGGCGGGCACGGAGCGCGCGGCGATGAAGGGCGGCGTCGCGACGATCGCCTCCCCCGCCTCGAGCAGGAGGTCGAGCGGCGCCCCGCCGCCCGGCCAGTAGACGCAGGGCTGCACGGTCGCGCGCGGCGTCACCCGCACGGTCGCCACCCCGCAGCCGCCCTGGCGCGGCGGCAGGCCGGCCATGGCGCGGACCAGCGGCTCGCCGACCGCGATGGCGTCGGTCTCGGCGAACAGCCGCGCGAAGCCGTCCCAGTATTCCTCATGGGTCAGGGCGTAGCGGTCGCTGCGCACCGCCTGGTAGACATTGATGCGCAGCGGCGCGTCGAAGGCCCCGGCCACCTCGGCGATCTCGGCCAGCCGGTCGTAGTTGCTGCGCATCATCACCGCGATGATGGTCACGCCGACGCCGAGCTCGCGGCAGCGCCGCGCCTGGCGCTGGATCAGGTCCCAATTGCCGGCGCCGCGCTGCGCGTCCTGCTCCTCCCGGTTCGGGTAGTCGAGCGAGAACTCGACATCGGCGAAGCTGCGCAGCTCCGCATCCTCCAGCACCGCGATGGAATGGCCGTTGGAGGTGATGGTCAGCTTGACCGGCTGGTCGCGGAAGAAGCCCAGCATGTCGCGGAAGGCCGGGTGCATGCCGTTCTCGCCGGTGCCGAGGTTGACCGACCGGACCGGCAGCCGCCCCATCACCGCGCGCACCTGGTCGAGGTCGAGGCGGTCGGTGCGCGTCGGGTCGCGGTAGCAGAACGCGCAGGACAGGTTGCATTCGTTGGTCAGCCCGAGGCCGAGCGCGAAACCGGGCGCGGCGGACTGTCTCGACAGGGTCATGGTGCCGCCTTCTCCCGAGCATTAGTCTTCGCACTATGAACGATTCCCGCCCTGCCTTGCAGCCCGACCAGGACCCGGCGCGCTGGGATGCGCATGCCGAAGCCTATGAGGCCCTGTTCGAGGGGCTGACGGATGGCTTCGCCGCGCGCGCGCTCGACCGGCTCGAGCCGCTGGCCGGCGCCAGGCTGCTCGATCTCGGCGCGGGCGCCGGCGGCGCCGCGATGCAGGCCATGGCGCGCGGTGCCCATGTCACCGCCTTCGACGCGGCGGCGGCGATGGTTACGCGCATCCGCGCGCGCGCCGCGGGCCGGCTGCGCGCCGAGCAGGTGGATGCCCGCGCGCCCCTGCCCGCGGCGGAGAGCAGCTTCGATGCCGCGCTCTCCTGCCTCGGCGTGGTGCTGCTGCCCGATCCCGTGCCGGCGCTGCGTGAGCTGCACCGGGTGCTGCGCCCGGGGGGGCGGCTGGCCGTGGTGACCTGGACCGAGCCCGAGCGCTACGAGCTGGCGGCGCGGCTCGGGGCCGCCATCGCCGCCGTGCGC
Organism: uncultured Acetobacteraceae bacterium; assembly: GCA_964564645.1. Lineage (GTDB taxonomy): Bacteria > Pseudomonadota > Alphaproteobacteria > Acetobacterales > Acetobacteraceae > CAZMCV01. The sequence continues at coordinate 20,552 of CAZMCV010000054.1, read as the reverse complement.
GGCGCGCCCCCGGCGCCCGGGCCCCTGCCGGCGCAGCTCCGCTACACCGATCCGGCCGCCTTCGAGGCGCTCGTCGCCGCCGGCGGGTTCCGCATCGAGGCGACCGAGCGGGTGGAGGCGCGGCTGCACGCGGCCTCGGCCCGGGCGCTGGCCGGCGCGCTGGATTTCGCGCCGGGGATGGCGGCCATGCTCGGCGGCCTCGGCCCCGACCGCGCCGCCGTCGAGGCCGCCTTCGCCGCCCGGCTCGAGGCCGATCAGGGCGACGGGCCGGTCGCACTTCGCGCCGTCGCCCAGATCTGCCTCGGGCGGCGGCCGTAACCCTGGCGGCGGGCGCGACGAATCCGCGGGAGCCGAGGAGACCGAGGATGACCGATCGCCGCTCGCTGCTGACCCTGCTGGCCGGGGCCGCCCTGGCACGCCCGGCCCTCGCCCAGACCCCGCCGCGGCTTGCCTTCACCGCGATCCCCGACCAGGACGAGACCCGGCTGGTCGAGCGCTTCCGCCGCGTCGTCGCCTATCTGGAAGGCGCGCTCGGCGTGCCGGTCACCTACGCCCCGGTGAAGAGCTACCCCGCCGCGGTCACCGCCTTCGCCAACAACCAGGTGCAGCTCGCCTGGTTCGGCGGGTTGACCAGCAGCCAGGCGCGGCGCGCCGTCCCCGGCTCGGAGGCCATCGTGCAGGGCGTCGAGGACGCCAATTTCTTCAGCTACTTCATCGCCAACGCCGCGACCGGCCTGACCCGCGCCGAGGCCTTCCCCGATGGCATCGCCGGGCGCAGCTTCACTTTCGGCAGCCGCGCCTCGACCTCCGGCCGCGTCATGCCGGAGACCTTCATCCGCCAGCATTTCGGCCGCGCGCCGGACCAGGTGTTCTCCCGCGTCGGCTTCTCGGGCGACCATTCGCGCACCCTCCAGCTGGTGCAGTCGGGTGCCTTCGAGGTGGGCGCGCTCGACTTCACCGTCTTCGACCTGGAGCGCCAGCTCGGCCGGGTGGACGCGGCGAAGGTGCGGGTGATCTGGCAGACGCCGCGCTTCCCGAACTACAATTGGAGCATCCGCGGCGATGTCGACCAGCGCTTCGGCGCCGGCTTCAGGGACCGCGTGCGCGCCGCGCTGCTGGCGATCGACGATCCGCAGATCCTTAACATCTTCCCGCGCGAGCGCTTCATCCCCGCCTCCAACGCCGATTACGCGCCGATGGAAGCCGCCGCGCGCGCCCTCGGCCTGCTCGACTAGGTGTCGGAGACGCTGATCGCGCTGCGCGGCGCCAGCGCGGGCTATGCCGGCCGCGCCGTGCTGCACGACGTCGACATCGCGCTCCGCGCGGGCGAGCATGTCGCCGTGCTCGGCCGGTCGGGCGCGGGGAAGTCGACCCTGCTGAACCTGCTGCATGCGCAGCTCGCCGGGCGCGCGGCGCTGATCCCGCAGGCGGCCGCGCTGGTCGCCCCGCTCAGCGTCTTCCACAACGTCTACATGGGCCGGCTCGACCGCCATTCGGCGCTGCGCAACCTGCGCATGCTGGCCTTCCCCGCGCGGCAGGAGGTCGCGGCGGTGGAGGGCGTGCTCGCCGGGCTCGGCATGGCCGAGCACCTGTTCCGCCGCGCCGGCGCGCTGTCCGGCGGCCAGCAGCAGCGCGTCTCGGTGGCGCGCGCGCTGTACAATGGCCGCCCCGTGGTGATCGGCGACGAGCCGGTCTCGGCGCTCGACCGCCTGCAGGGGGGCGAGGTGCTGTCGCGTCTCGCCGCGCGGCACGGCACGATGGTGCTGGCGATGCACGACATCGGCCTCGCACTCGCCCATGCGCGGCGCATCCTGGTGCTGGACCAGGGGCGGATCGTGCTGGATGCGCCCGCGGCCGACCTCACCGTGGCGGATCTGTTGCCCTACTATGGCTGAGGCGGGCGCGGTGTCGGGCGGGACGGCGCGGCTCGGCTATGCGGGCGCGACGCGCTGGTTCGCGCTGGCCGCGGCCGCGGCGCTGCTGGTCGCCGACCTCGCCATCTCCGGCCCCGACCCCTGGGCCGAGCTGCTGCGGCTGGCGGGCGGCATCCTGCGCCCCGAATTCCTGGCGGTGACGGGGCGCGGCGTCCTGCTCACGGTCAGCTTCGCCGTGCTCGGCGTGGCGCTCGGCGCCACGGCCGGGCTGCTGCTGGCCCTGGTCTTCGCCCGCCTCGGCGCGGTGCGGGCGCTGGCCGCCGCCATGCGCTCGGTGCACGAGCTGTTCTGGGCGCTGCTGCTGATCCAGGTCACCGGCCTGTCGCCCGCCACCGGCATCCTCGCCATCGCCATCCCCTATGCCGGGATCTTCGCCAAGGTCTTCGCCGAGATCGTCGAGGAGGCGGACCTCGCGGCCGACCGCGTGCTGCCCACCGGCACCGACGCCGTCTCGCGCTTCGCCTATGCGCGCATCCCCGTGCTCGCCGGGCCCTTCGGCACCTACCTGCTGTACCGGCTCGAATGCGGCATGCGCTCGACCCTCGTGCTCGGCTTCATCGGCCTGCCGACCATGGGCTACGAGCTGGAGACCTATTTCCGCCAGGGCCGCTACGCCGAGGCCGCGGCGCTGGTGCTGGTGTTCTACGTGCTGATCGGCACGCGCCGGCTCTGGGTGCGGCCGGCGACCCTGCCCTTCCTGATTGCGGGCAGCCTGCTGGCGCTGCTCTGGCTGACCGAGCCGCTGGCCGGGGACAGCCTCTGGCAGAACCTGGCGCGCTTCCTCGGGCACGACATCGTGCCGCGGCCGCTGCGGGGCGCCGACCTGGCCGAGCCCGCCACCTGGGCCGCGCTCGGCGCCTGGCTCTGGGCGATCCTGGCGGGGCAGGCCCTGCCGGGCCTCGTGCAGACGCTGGTGCTCTCGCAGATCGCGCTGGTGGCCAGCGGCGCGCTGGCGCTGGTGCTGTTCCCGCTGGTCTGCCGGCGCTTCGCCGGCCGCGCCGGCCGCCCGCTCGGCCGGGTCGCGCTGGTGGTGCTGCGCTCCACCCCGGAATACATGCTGGCCTACATCCTGCTCCAGACGCTCGGGCCCTCCATGCTGCCGGCCGTCATCGCGCTGGCGCTGCACAATGGCGGGATCATCGGCTACCTGCTCGGCCGGCACGCCGACGGGCTGGCCTACCGGGCGGATGCGCCGCGCGGCCTCGACCTCTACGCGTATGAGACGGTGCCGCGCCTCTACGGCCAGTTCCTCGCCTATGCCCTCTACCGGTGGGAGATCATCGTGCGGGAGAGCGCCATCTTCGGCATCCTCGGCGTCGCCACCCTCGGCTACTACATCGATGCGGCGATCACCGAGCTTCGGCTGGACGCGGCGGTGGTGCTGATCGCCGCGACGGGGCTGCTGTCGATCGGGATCGATTCGCTGTCGCGCGGCCTGCGCCGGCGCCTCAGGATCGAGAACCGCCCCGTCCGGCTCTCGGCCGAGGCGATGCCAGGGGGGGCCATGCCGGGCGGGGCGATGCCGGGAAGGAGTGCCGCGACATGCGCATGACGACGGACCCGGTGGTGAAGGACGTCGTGCTGGTCGGCGCCGGCCACGCCCACATCACGGTGCTGCGGCGCTTCGGCATGAAGCCGATCCCCGGGGTGCGGCTCACGCTCCTCACGCGCGAAGTCGACACGCCCTATTCCGGCATGCTGCCCGGCCATGTCGCCGGCCACTACGCGGCGGACGACATCCTGATCGACACCGGCCCGCTGGCCCGCTTCGCCGGCGCCCGGCTCTACCAGGACGAGGCGGTGGGGCTCGACCTGGCGGGGCGGCGCGTGCTGTGCCGGGAGCGGCCGCCGCTGCCCTGGGACATCCTCTCGATCGATATCGGCTCCCGCCCCAACACCCTGGGCGTGCCGGGCGCGGCCGAGCATGCGATGCCGGTCAAGCCGATCGACAGCTTCCTCGCGCGCTTCGAGGCCTTGCGCGCGCGGGTGCTGGCGGGGCGGTCGCGGCACATCCTGCAGGTCGGCGCCGGGGCGGGCGGGGTCGAGCTGCTGCTCGCCGCCGAGCACCGGCTGCGGCGCGAGGTCGCCGCCGCGGGCGGCGATGCGGCGGCGCTGCGCTTCACCCTGGTCGCGGCCGGCGAGGAGGTGCTGGGCGGCTTCCCCCGAGGCTTCCGCGCGCGCTTCCGTGCGTTGCTGGAGGCCCGCGGCATCGCGGTCGAGACCGGGGCGCGCGCCGCGGCGGTGGAGGCCGGGGCCGTCCTGCTCGCCGATGGGCGGCGGATTGCGGCGGACGAGATCCTCTGGACCACCCAGGCCGCGCCCGCCGGCTGGCTGGCCGGGACCGGCCTCGCGCTCGACCCGGCGGGGTTCCTGCGGGTGGACGCGATGCTGCGCGCGACGGGCCGGGGGGATGTCTTCGCTGCCGGCGACACCATCGCCTTCGATCCCGGCCCGATCCCGCGCTCCGGCGTCTATGCGGTGCGCGCCGGCCCGGTGCTGGCCGACAACATCCGCGCCGTGCTGACCGGCCGCGCGCTCCGCCCCTACCGGCCGCAGCGCGACGCGCTCTACCTGGTCTCGACCGGCACGCCGCATGCCGTCGGCACGCGCAATGGCCTGGTGTTCGAAGGCGGCTGGGCCTGGCGCTGGAAGGACTGGATCGACCGCCGCTTCATGCGCCGCTTCCGCGACCTGCCGGCGATGGCGGAGCCCGACGCGGGGCCCGTCTCGCCGCTGGCCGACAAGGCGGCGCTGCGCGACATCTCGGCGATCGCCATGCGCTGCGGCGGCTGCGGCGCCAAGGTCGGCGCCACGGTGCTGTCGCGCGCGCTCGGCGCGCTCGAGCCCTTCCCCCGGCCAGAGGTGCTGGTCGGGCTCGCCGCGCCGGACGATGCGGCGGTGGTGGACACCGGCGGCCCGCGCCTGTCGGTGCAGACGGTCGACTACTTCCGCGCCATCGTGGACGATCCCTGGCGCTTCGGGATGATCGCGGCGAACCATGCGCTGGGCGACATCTACGCGATGGGCGGGGAGCCGCAGACGGCGCTGGCCATCGCCACCATCCCCTATGGCCTCGAGGCCAAGGTCGAGGCCGAGCTGTCGGCGATGATGGAGGGCGCGAACGCGGTGCTGCGGGATGCCGGCTGCGCGCTGGTCGGCGGCCATACCAGCGAGGGGGCGGAGCTGTCGCTCGGCTTCGCGGTGAACGGGCTGGTCGCGCGCGACGCCTTCCTGCGCAAGGGCGGCCTGCGCCCGGGCGATGCGCTGGTGCTGAGCAAGCCAATCGGCACGGGGACGCTGCTGGCGGCCGAGATGCGGGGCCTGGCGCGCGCCCGCTGGGTGCAGGCGGCGATCCGGCACATGTGCGCGACCAACCGGCGCGCGGCCGGGGTGCTGGCGGCGCATGGCGCGGGGGCGGCGACCGACGTGACGGGCTTCGGCCTGCTCGGCCACCTGGTCGAGATGACGCGGGCGAGCGAGGTGGATGCGACCCTCTTCCTCGACCGCATCCCCGTGCTGGACGGGGCGCGGGAGAGCGTGGCGCGCGGCGTGTTCTCCTCGCTGCAGCCGCAGAATGTGCGCCTGAGGCGGGCGGTGCGCGACCTCGACCGGGCGCAGGCGCTGCCCGACTACCCGCTGCTGTTCGACCCGCAGACCGCCGGCGGCCTGCTGGCCGGCGTGCCGGCGGCGCGCGCCGCGTCCTGCGTCGCGGCGCTGCGGGCGGCGGGCTACGAGGCGGCGGCGGTAATCGGGCAGGTGCTGGCGCGGTCCGACGCGCTGGAGCCGATCCTGCTGCTGCCCGGCGAGCCCGGGGCGGCGCCGGCGCGGCGGGAGCTGGTCGGCGCATGATGCATGGTCCCGCGGATCGTGAGCGATCCGCCCTCATGCCCGGCGTGCGAAGTGCCGACACGCTGCGCCCATCCGGGCGCCTGCTGCCAGGGGCGAGACGGAGGGAACGCCTTCTCCCCCCTGGAAGCCCCCCCTGCCTCCTCCCTCTGGCACTCATCCCGAACCACCAGGAAAGAGTGCCAGAAAACGATGATGGGGGGCTGCGGGGGGAAGAAGTGTCTTCTTCCCCCCGCCGCAACGCCCCCTCACCCGATCGCGCGTCGAGACTTCTCCAACAGCCCCGCGGGCGCCGATCGGCGCCCCGGCCGGCCGCAGGGTCCGGTCATCGGGGCCCGGCATGACCTCGCCCCTATTCTCGGCCAAGCGCTTCGATGCGCCATCGGTGTTCCAGCCGGCGGCGCTGCTGCGCGAGGCGCGGCGGCAGAAGGCGCTGCCCGACCTCGCCGTGCCGCCCGCCTGCCTGCTGGACCCCGATGGCGACATCGTCGCGCATCTGCAGCGCACCGGGCGGGCGCGGCCGCATCCGGGCTGGGCCTGCTACCACACCGAGCTGCTGGATTTCGACCTGCCCGGCCTCGAGCATCCGGTCGGCGTGATCGGCCGCGCGGTCGGCGCGCCCTTCGCCGTGCTGCTGGCCGAGCAGCTCTTCGCCAGCGGCTGCCGCGCGCTGGTCAGCATCACCTCGTCCGGCCGCATCGCCCCGGACCTGCCCACGGCGCCGCATTTCGTGCTGATCGAGCGCGCGCTGCGCGACGAGGGCACCAGCCACCACTACGCCCCGCCCGCCGATTTCGCCGCGATGCCCGAGCCCGGACTGATCGACCGCGCCGCCGCGGCGCTGGCAGCGGAGGCGCCGGGGATCGCGGTGCTCCGCGGCGCCACCTGGACCACCGACGCGCCATTCCGCGAGACCGAGGCGGCGATCGCCGCGGCGCGCGCGGCCGGATGCCTGGCGGTGGAGATGGAGGCGGCGGCCCTCTATGCCTTCGCCGGGGCGACGGGGCGGCGCGTGCTCTGCATCGCGCATGTCACCAACGCCATGGGCCAGGACGAAGGGGATTTCGAGAAGGGCGAGGCCGATGGGGCGGCGGATGCGCTGCGCCTGCTCGGCTGCGTCCTGCGCGCGATGGCCGGGGGCTGAGGGGGGACATACCGGATGCGGACGAATCCGTTCCACGACACTTGGCTGTTCCTGACCGGGCAGCAGGGCGACCAGACCGCGCTCGGCATCTGGGGCTGGCTGTTCGTGCTGCTGTTCACGGCGCTGCTCGCGGGCAGCGTCTGGCTGGCCGTCACGAATTGGCGGCGCGACCCGGCGCAGCGCAGCGCGGCGAACCTCTTCACCTGGTTCTTCCGCGTCACGATCGGGGGCATGTGGTTCCAGGGCGCGCTGTGGAAGCTGCCGCTGCCCTATTCGGGCCCCTTCCTCGACTGGACGAAGAACATCGGCGAGTTCGCCGCCTTCGACTGGCACCGGGCGCTGGCCAATGACGTGCTGGTGCCGAACATCGCGCTGCTCGGCCCCGTCGTCTTCCTGGCCGAGCTGGCCTTCGCCGCCAGCCTGATCCTGGGCTTGGGCGTGCGGCTGTTCGGCGTGCTGGGGGTGGGGTTCGCGGTGCAGCTCTGGCTCGGGCTCTACCTGCACCCGAAGGAATGGCCGTGGATCTACTATTTCCTGGCGGTGGTGATGGCGCAGTTCGCGGTGCAGGGCGCGGGGCGGAGCCTCGGGCTGGATGCGCTGCTGCGGCGCGAGGGGCGTCCCGCCGGCACGCTGGGGCGGCTGCACCGGCTGGCGTCGTAGCAGGACCGAAGTGGCGGGTGGCGGGCGCACCGGGCGCGCGCCCCGCCGCTACCGCTCCCGCCGCAACTCGGCCGCCAGCCGCAGGAAGGTCCGCGCGATCGACAGGCTCGCCGCCGCCACGGCGCGCGGATTGCCCGACACCTTCGACACGCCGCCCTGCCGCCGCCGCTGCCCCACCGCCACCTCCTCGGCCGGCAGCCGCGCCGCGGCGACGCGCATCAGCATCTCGAGGTTCCAGCCATAGGTCTCCTCGCGCATGCCGAGGCGGGCGAGCGCGTCGCGCCTGATCGCGCGGAAGGGCGACATGTCGCTGAAGCGCGCGCCGTAGAAGAGGCGCAGCAGCACCCCGGCGATGCGCCCCGCCGCCACCTGCTGCGGCGACAGCGCGCCGGCCTCGCGCCCGCCCCGGATGCGCGTGCCATGCACGAAGGCCGCGCGCCCCGCCAGGATCGGCGCCAGCACCTCGGGGATGCGCTCCGGCGGGTCGCTGCCATCGCCGTCGAGGAACAGCACGATCCCGGCCTCCGGCGGCAGCGCGGCGATGCCGGCCTGCACGGCACGGCCATAGCCGCGCCGCGGCTCGACGACCACGACCGCGCCCGCCGCCCGCGCCCGCTCCGCCGTGCGGTCGCGCGAGCCGCCATCGACCACGATCACCCGCGCCACCCCCTGCGCCCGCACCGCGGCGACCACGCCGCCGATCGCGGCTTCCTCGTCGAGGCAGGGGATGATCGCGGCGATCAAAGGCTCCATCGCATGCCGCAGCCGGCGCAGCTTCCGGGGGGGCTGGCGGATTGCAGGGCGGAGCGGAAATCCTGGTAGGCGGCGCCGTTCCAGATCTCGCGCAGGCTCTGCTGCGTGGCGTCGCCGAGGGTGTAGTTCTCGTAGCCGCGCTGCGCGAAGGGGGCGATGCAGCAGGGCAGGGCGCGGCCATTGGCGGTGAAGTACATCACCGACCAGGGCCGGCGGCAGAGCGACCAGGGGTTCGAATCGTCGGCGCGCTTCAGGCTCATCCCCGGCTCGCTGGCCGCGCCCGAGGCGCTGAAGGTCATGCCCAGCGAGGCCGCCAGCGCCGCCGCCTCCTCCAGGTGCCCGGCCTCGTCGCGCGTCATGCGCTCGAACAGCGCCTGGTCGGGGCGGGCATGGCCGATCGAATCATCCTCGAAGAACACCAGGCGCTGGAGATAGACCTCCTTCACTCCGGCGCCATGGGCGACGCGGACGAAGGCGGGAAGCTGCTCCACCGTCTCGCGCAGCCCGGTCAGCCACATGGACACGCGCGGCTTGTCCCAGCCCTCGCGCGCCTGGGTCTCGGTGAAGGCGCGGACATTGCGCAGGATGCGGGCGAAGAAATCCTTGCCCCGCACGGCGCGGTAGGTGGCGGCGTCGGCCGCGTCCAGCGACACGCGCAGCTCGTCGAGCCCGGCCTCGGCCAACTCCTTCCCCTTGCGGGCGGTCAGCAGGGTGCCGTTGGTGTTGAACAGCACATAGGCGCCGCGATCCTTCAGGTAGCGCACCTGGCGCGGCAGATCCTTCACCAGCATCGGCTCGCCGACCCCGTGCAGCACGACGCGGGCGATGTCGGGCACCTGGTCGACGATGCCCGTGAACAACTCCCAGCTCATGTCGGCCGGGGGTTCCAGCTCCTCATATGTGCGCGGGCAGGTGGTGCAGAGCAGGTTGCAGCGGTTCGTCGTCTCCAGGTAGAGGCAGACCGGCGGCCGCGTCGCCACGGGCCCGTCGGCGCTCACCGCCTCATGGTAGCGGCGCGGATCGAGGCGGGGGGTCGCGCCGGGGCGCGCGGGCTCCGTCGCGCCGGGGCGCGCGGGGTCAGTCACGCCGGGGTGCGCGGCATCAAGGGTGCTCATGCCCGAAGCGGCTCCTTCTCGAGGGCGCGGCGCGCCGTGATGGCCAGGCTCGCCAGCACGGCGAGGTTCAGCAGGGTCTCGCGTGCCAGCCGGCCGATGTCGAAATCGGCCCAGATCTCGTCATAGAGGATGAAGCCGCCGATCGTGGCCACCCAGGCCGGCGCCGGCCCGAACAGCACGAGGAAGGGCAGCAGCAGCAGGTTGTACCAGGGCCAATTGGCCGACAGCAGCGTCAGGAAGGCGAAGACCAGCCAGAACAGCCGGCGCAGCACGGCCTCGGGCGGTGCCGCCGGGGGCGCGAAGGGGATGGCCAGCGCCAGGACGCCGATCAGCAGCGCCGCCAAGCCCAGATAGGCCGCCCGCGCCCAGGGCAGCGGCCCGAACAGCGCCTGCAGCGCGGCGACCGCCCAGAAGGCGCCGCCATCCTCGATCCGCTCCTCGCCCAGGTATTCCGGCAGGTAACCGAGCACGCCCGCGCCGGCCGAGAGATAGGGCAGGTAGAGCAGCGCCGCGACGCCGATGGCCGCCGCCGGCGCGCGCCAGTCCCAGGGCCGCCACATCGCGGGCAGGGCGAGCAGGGCGAAGGGCTTCACCAGGGTCGCCACCGCCAGCACCGCCGCCCCGGCGACGCGCCGCCCGCCGATGACGCCGAGCCAGAGGCCGAGCATGACCAGCGCCAGCATCGCCGCATCCAGGTGCCCGCTGCCGGCGATCTCCCACACCGCCAGCGGGTGCCACGCATAGGCGAGGATGCGCACCGCCGGCAGGCCGAAGCGCGCCAGCATCGCCAGCAGCACGGCCACCACCACGGCCTCGCAGGCCACCAGGGCGATCCGCATCGCCAGCAGCCCGCCGCCCGGCCCGGCGACGCCGAGGAACAGCAGCTGCGCCGCCGGCGGGTAGATCGTCACCGCCACGTCGCGGCGGTTGATGAAGGGGTAGATCGCCTCGTCGCGCAGCGGCGCCAGCGCCGGGTCCTCGGGGATGTGCCGGTAGGGGTTGATGCCGGCCGCCTGCACCCGACCGTCCCAGACATAGCGATAGGCATCGGTCGAGAGGTGCGGCGCGACCGGCAGCAGGGCGAGGCGGAGCGCCACGGCGACCGCGGCGATGACGGCCAGCGCCGGCCGGGGCGCGCAGCCGGTCGCCACCCGCAGCGCCAGCAGCACGACCAGGCCCTGCCCGATGGCGAGCGCGGCGAAGGCCATGTCGCCGGCCCGCGCATGCAGGGCCGGGCCGAGCAGCGTCGTCACGACCAGGAGGCAGCCGAGCGCGCCGAGCCCGAGCAGGGGCCGGTCGCGGATCACGCCGCCCCGGCGCGCAGGCGCGCGGCCAGCAGCGCCCGCGTGTGCCGCGCGGGGCCGCCGGCCAGCCCGTCCGCGGCGAAGCCGGGGCGCTGCCCGGCCAGCTCGGCCTCGAGCAAGGCGAGGGTCGGCGGGTCGTCCACATCGTACCACATCGGCAGCAGGGTCACCGGCAGGTCGATCCCGGCGGCGCGGTCGCGGCTCTGCTCCAGGACCGTCGGCGTGCTCCAGGTGATGTCCTCGAACAGCCGCGCATGCGGGCGCTTCAGCCCGACCAGATAGTAGCCGCCATCGCTCGCCGGGCCGAACACCACGCGATCGCCCGGCGCCCGCAGCGCCTCGACCGCCTGCGCGACCAGGGACGCCGGCAGGGTCGGGCTGTCGGCGTTGACCACCAGCGCGCAATCATGGCCCTCGGCGAGGAAGGCGGTGGTGCTGGCGTCGAGCACCTCGCCGATCGTCGCCGCCTGCTGGAAGAACAGGCGCCAGCCGGGGGGCAGCAGCGGGCGCAGCGCATCCTCCGACCCGGCGGGGCTGTAGATGGCGATGCGCGCGCCGCCGATGCCCGGGGGCAGGGCATCCAGCGTCTCGGCGATGTCGCGGATGAAGCAGGCCGAGAGCGCCGCCACGGCCTCGGCGCCCAGCAGGGGGCGCAGGCGCGACTTGCCGCCGCCGACGCCCGGTGTCTTGCAGACGATCGCCACCGCCGCGCCGAGAGCCATGCGTGCCGCTTCCCTCCCCTGGGTGCCCCCGCGCGGTTCGCGGCGGGGGCGGCGCAGGTTACAGCCTCGGAGCGCCGGCCGCGCGGGTCGGTTGCGCGACCGGGCGCGGCGCGGCGGGGGACGGGGAGGGGGCGCGATGGGCGGGATGACGAACGAGGCCGGGGCGTCGCCCCCGCCACCCGGTCCGGCGCGGCGGCTCTACCTGATCCGCCATGGCGAGGCGGCGCCCGTGGCGCGGGCAGGGGGCGCGGCCGATCCCTGGCAGGCCGTCCTGACGGATCGCGGCCGGGCGCAGGTCGCCGCGCTCGCCGACATCCTGCCCGGCTGGGGCCTCGACCTGATCGTCACCTCGGCGGTGCCGCGCGCGATCGAGACGGGCGCGCAGCTGGCGGCGCGCCTCGGCCTGGTGCCCGGCATCGAGGAGGGCTGGAACGAGCTGCGCGGCGGCAGGGTGCTTGCCGGCTCCGCCGAGGAGATCCGCCGGTCGGTGCGGGAGGCGTTCCGCGACGCCGGCCAGCCCGGTGCGCGCTTCCTCGGCGGCGAGCGCTTCGACGAATTCGCGCGACGCGTCGGGCGCGCGCTGGACCGGCTGCTGGCCCGGCCGGGCTGGCGGCGGGCGGCGGTGGTCACGCATGAGCCGGTGATCGGCTACCTGCTGGCGCGCTGCCAGGGGCTGGGCCTGGATGGCCTCGGCCGCTTCCAGCCGGGCCCGGGGACGGCCAGCGTGCTGGACTGGGCGGCGGGGGCGGATGCGGCGGTGGTGCGGCTGGTCGGCGGGGCGGCCGCGGAGCTGCGCCGGCTCGGCTGAGCCCGCGGCCGCGGCGGCGCGTCCAAGTCCTCGACGAATGGAGACCCGGCGGGCCGCCCAACAAATCCCCCTGCGCATCATCAATGACACCACATGTTTCTTGCCGGCGCGACAGGACTTGTCTCCACGCGGAAGAAAAACCGGGACTGCCGCGGATTTCGCGGATGACCATCATGGTCGCCATTGCGGGCGGCGCGATGCGACGGACTGGTGTCATTTCAGCCGATCAGGCGAGGCACGCGACATGCCCGGTGAGGTCAGCGATCGGACCAGGGCGCCGGACGCCCCTCAGCGCGATTCGCCGGCGGAGGCGCCCGCCCGGCGCGAGCCTGCCGAGCGGTCGCGCCAGCCCACCCCGACGGTCTCCTTCCTGCTGCGGCTGCCGGACGTCCTCTACCGCGAGCTCGACGCGGTGGCGCAGCGCGACCAGACCACGATGACGGCCGTCATCGCGCGCGCGCTGCAGGTGGCGGGCTTCAACGTTCCGCCCTCCGCCCTCGACGATCGCCGCCGTCGCCGCAGGGTGTCGGGCACGCGCTGAACCGGGTGCTCAGAACCCCGCCATCTCCCGCCACTCCTCCTCGGTCAGCACGCGCAGGCCGAGCTCGGCCGCCTTCGTCGCCTTGCTGCCGGCATCCGTCCCGACCACGACGAAATCGGTCTTCTTCGAGACGCTCTTCGTCACCTTGGCCCCCAGCGCCTCCGCCCGCGCCTCGGCCTCCGGCCGCGACATGGTCTCGAGCGTGCCGGTGAAGACGATCGTCTTCCCGGCGACGGGGCTGTCGCCGGCGGCGGGTCCGGCGACCGCCTCGGGCGTCACCTCGGAGGCCAGGTCGTCGAGGGCGGCGAGGTTGCGCGGCTCGGCGAAGAACTCGACCAGCTCCTCGGCGATGGCGGGCCCGATCCCCTGGATGGAGCCGAGCTGCTCGCGCGCCTCGGATCCGATGATGCGGGCCTCGAGCATCGCCTGGCGCCATTCGGGCAGGGAATGGTAGTGCCGCGCCAGCAGCTTCGCGTTCGCCTCGCCGATGCGGCGGATGCCGAGGGCGAAGATGAAGCGGTCGAGCGGCACGCGGCGCCGCGCCTCGATGGCGGCCAGCAGGTTCGGGACCTTCCTCGCCTCCTCGGGCTTCTTCGACTTCGCGCCCCAGCCTTCCCACTGGCGCATCGCCTCCGCGTGGCGCTCGAGGCGGAAGATGTCGGCCGGGCTCTTCACCAGGCCCTCGTCGAAGAGCTTCTGGATGTTCTCGATGCCGAGCCCCTCGATGTCCATGGCGCGGCGGGAGACGAAGTGGATCAGCCGCTCCACCGTCTGCGCGGGGCAGACCAGGCCGCCGGTGCAGCGGCGCACCACCTCGCCCTCCGGCCGCACGGCATGGCTGCCGCAGGCGGGGCAGACCGTGGGGAAGGCGTAGGGCACGCTGTCCGGCGGCCGCTTCTCCGGCACCACGGCGACGATCTGCGGGATGACGTCGCCGGCGCGCTGCAGCACCACCGTGTCGCCGATGCGCACATCCTTGCGCGCGATCTCGTCCTCGTTGTGCAGCGTTGCGTGCTGCACGACGACGCCGCCGACATTCACCGGCTCCATCACCGCGCGCGGCGTCAGCGCGCCGGTGCGGCCGACCTGGATCTGGATCTCCAGCAGGCGCGTCGTCGCCTGCTCGGCCGGGAATTTCCAGGCGATGGCCCAGCGCGGCGCGCGGCCGACGAAGCCGAGCCGCTCCTGCCAGTCCAGCCGGTCGAGCTTGTAGACCACGCCGTCGATGTCGTAGCCGAGATCGGCGCGCGCCGCCGCCATCTCCGCCTGGAAGGCGGCCGCCGCATCCTCCGTCGCCAGCAGGCGCGAGAGCGGGTTCACCGCGAAGCCCCATTCCTGCAGCCGCTCGAGCCAGCCCGAATGCGTCGTCGCCGGCGCCTCGCTCGCCTCCCCCATCGCATAGGCGAAGAGCTTCAGCGGCCGCCCGGCGGTGATGCGCGCATCGAGCTGGCGGAGCGAGCCGGCGGCGGCGTTGCGCGGGTTGGCGAAGACGCGCAGCCCCTTCTCGCCGGCCTCGATGCGCCGCGCCTGCTCGGCGTTGAAGGCAAGGAAGGCGGCCTTCTCCATGAAGACCTCGCCGCGGATCTCGATGCGCGCGGGCACGAAGGCGCCCTTCAGCCGCGGCGGCAGGTCGCCGAGGGTGCGCAGGTTCGCGGTGACGTCCTCGCCCTCCGCCCCGTCGCCCCGCGTCGCGCCGCGCACGAACCGCCCGTCCTCGTAGGTCAGGTTGATCGACAGCCCGTCGATCTTCGGCTCGCCCACGAAGCGCAGCACCTCCTCCGCCGGCAGGGCGAGGAAGCGGCGGATGCGGGCGCAGAACTCGGCGAAGTCCGCGGCGTCGAAGGCGTTGTCGAGGCTGAGCATCGGCACGCCGTGGCGGAGCTTGGCGAAGCCCTCGGCGGCCTCGGCGCCGACCTGCCGGCTCGGGCTGTCGGCGCGGATCAGCCCGGGGAAGCGGCCCTCGATCGCGCGGTTGCGGCGGACCAGCGCATCGTAGTCGGCATCCGTGATCTCGGGCGCGTCCTCGGCATGGTAGAGCCGGTCGTGGCGCGCAATCTCGGCGGCGAGCGCGGCGAGCTCCTCGGCGGCCTCCGGCTCGGTCAGCGCCTCGACCGGGCGCGCGCGGAGCGACGCCGCGCTCATGCCGAGGCCGCCAGGCGGTCGAGCGCTTCGCCCGCCAGGATCATGCCGGCGAAGCGCTCCTCCTCCATCGCCCCGATCGCACGGTAGAAGCGCATCGCGTCCTCGTCGCCCTCATCGACGCCCCACCAGAGGCAGGCGGCGCCGCAGCGCCCGGCCTCCGCCGCCAGCGCCGCCATCAGCGCCCGCCCGATGCCCTGCCGCCGCGCCTCGGGCGCGACATAGAGGTCGAGCAGCATCAGCGCATCGGCCGCGCGCGACGCATCATAGATTCGCCCCGCCGTGGCGAAGCCCGCGATCGCGCCGCGCCATTCGCCGACGCGCAGCAGCGCGCGCGGCGCGGGGCCGAGCAGGTCGCGCCGGACGATCGCCGCCGTCATCGGCACCATCGGCGCGCCGCCGTCGAGGCTGTTGATCGCGTTGATCAGCGCGGCGACCGCCCCGGCCTCCGCCTCGCGCGCCGCGCGGATGGTCACGCTCATGCGCCGGCCAGCCGGTCGAAGGCGTCCGGCGCCAGGGTGAAGCCCTGCAGCGCCTCTTCCTCCGCGCCGAGCGCGCGGTAGAAGGCGTGCGCGGCGGGGTTGCCGGGCAGGGCCGTCCACGAAAGGAACCTGCCCCCATCCGCCCGAACCGCCATGGCGGCGGCCGCGACCAGCGCGCGGCCGATTCCCTGGCGCCGCGCCGCCCGCGCGACATAGAGGTCGCCGAGGAAGGCACCGCGCGCGCCGACCGCCGTCTCGTAGATCGCGTGGATCGTCGCGTAGCCGAGCGGCCGGTCCGCGGCGTCCACCGCCACCAGCAGCCGCCCCGCCGCGCCCGCCCCCAGGAAGGCCGCGCCGAGCGAAGCGGCATCGGGGCCCTTCCGCGGATCGTAGCCCTCCTCCGCGTTCAGCGCGGCGACCATGGACGCGACGGCGGCGGCGTCCTCCGCGCGGAAGGGACGCACGCGCGTCACAGCAGCGAGCCCTCCAGCAAGCTGTCGGCCGCGGCGCGCGCGGCTTCCGTCACCCGCTCCCCGGCCAGCATGCGCGCGATCTCCTCGCGCCGCTCGCGCTTGCCGAGCGGCTCGACCACCGTCGCCGCGCGCGCCCCGCGAAGCTGCTTGGCGACGCGCATCTGCGCCGTGCCGCGCGCCGCGACCTGCGGGCTGTGGGTGACCACCAGCACCTGCAGCCGCTCGGCGACGCGCGCCAGGCGATCGCCGACCGCGGCCGCGGTCGCGCCGCCGATGCCGGCATCGACCTCGTCGAAGATCAGGGTCGGCACGGGCGAGCCGCGGGCGAGGACGACCTTCAGCGCCAGCATCAGCCGCGACAGCTCGCCGCCCGAGGCGATGCGGTCCAGCCGCCCCGGCGCGGTGCCCGGGTTGGTCGCGACCAGGAAGGTCACGCGGTCCATCCCGTCGGCGCCCCAGGCGCTCTCCTCGCGCGGGGCGATCTCGAGGACGAAGCGGGCGCGGTCGAGCTTGAGCGGCGGCAGCTCGGCCGCGATGGCGCGCTCGAGCCGCCCCGCCGCCTCCCGCCGCGCCGCCGACAGCGCCCGCGCCGCCGCCAGATAGGCCTCCCGCGCCGCCCCGGCCTCGCGCTCCAGCGCTGCGACGCGGCCGGTGCCGGCATCGAGCGCGGCCAGGCGCTCCTTCAGCCCGTCGAGCAGCGCCGGCAGCCCGACCAGCGCCACGCCATGCTTGCGCGCCGCCGCCCGCAGGCCGAACAGCCGGTCCTCCACCTGCTCCAGCCGGCGCGGATCGGGGCCTTCCTCCTGCATCAGCCGCTCGAGCAGGGTCTCGGCCTCGGCAAGCGAATCCTGCGCGGCGGCGAGGCTGGCCAGGATCGCCTGCACCTCCTCGGGCTGCGGCGGCGGCAGGCGCTCGAGGGAGCGCGCGGCCTCGCGCAGCGCCTCGCCCGGCCCGCCGCGCCGGCGGTCGCGCGGCTGCAGCGCGCCGAGCGCGCCCGCGATCTGCTCGGCCCGCTTCTCGCCCTGCTGCAGTCGCAGCCGCTCCTGGCTCAAGGTCGCCTCCTCGCCCTCCTCGGGCGAGAGGGCGGTCAGCTCCTCGACGGCGTGGCGCAGGAACTCCTCGTCCCGCTCGGCGGCCGCGATCGCGGCACGCGCCTCGGCCAGGGCGCGGTCGGCGGCGCGCAGCCGGCCCCAGGCGGCGGCGACCGCGCCGCGCGCCGCCTCGAGCCCGCCGAAGGCATCCAGCAGCCCGCCATGCGTCGCCGGGTCCGCCAGCCCCACCTGGTCGTGCTGCCCCTGCACCTCGACCAGCATCGCCGCGACGCGGCGCAGCAGCCCGGCCGCGACCGGCTGGTCGTTGACGAAGGCGCGGGAGCGGCCATCGGCCTGCACCACGCGGCGCAGCACCACCTCGCCTTCCTCGGTCGCGATGCCCTGCTCCTCGAGCAGGGCGAAGACCGGGTGCGCGGCGGGCGGGGCGAAGCCGGCGGCGACGGAGGCCTGGGGCTGGCCGGCGCGCACCAGCCCGGCTTCGGCCCGCGCGCCGAGCGCCAGGCCCAGGCTGTCCAGCAGGATGGACTTGCCCGCCCCGGTTTCGCCGGTCAGGGCGGTCAGGCCGGGGCCGAATTGCAGGTCCAGCCGCTCGATCAGCACCACGTCGCGGATCGCGAGCGAGGCGAGCATGCCCGGATCAGCCGATGCCCCGGAGGGACACCCCGTGCCGCGGCGCGGCCGGCCGACCCGGAACGCCGCCTGCGCCTGGCCTCAAAACACCCAGTCCCAGGCGCGGCGGACGAAGCCGCGGCGGTCCTGCGGCGCCGGCTCGGCGCCCTCGACCAGCAGGGCGTAGCTGTCCTGGTACCAGGGGCTGCCGGGAAAATTGTAGCCGAGGACGGAGGCGGTGCGCTTCGCCTCCTCGGTCAGGCCGAGGGTGATGTAGATCTCGGTCAGGCGGTGCAGCGCCTCCGGCACGTGGTTGGTGGTCTGGTACTCGTCCACCACGCGGCGGAAGCGGTTCATCGCCGCGGCGTAGAGGCGCTGGTGCTGGTAGAAGCGCCCGACCTCCATCTCCTTGCCCGCCAGGTGGTCGCGGCCGAGGTCGATCTTCAGGCGCGCGTCGCGGGCATAGGGCGTGTCGGGGAAGCGGTTCACCACATCCTGCAGCGCGGCCATCGCCTGGATGGTGCCGCGCTGGTCGCGCTGGATGTCGGCGATCTGCTCATAGTAGCAGAGCGCGCGCAGGTAGTAGGCATAGGCGATGTCGCGATGCGCCGGATGCAGCTGGATGAAGCGGTCCAGCGCGCCGATCGCCTCGGTGTACTTGTTGCGCTGGTAGTCGCCATAGGCGGCCATCAGCTTGGCGTTGGTCGCCCAGGCCGAATAGGGATGGTCGCGCTCGACGCGGTCGAACAGGTCGACCGCCTGCTGGTAGCGCCGGGCCTGCAGCGCCTGGACGCCGGCCGCGTAGAGGCCCTCCGCCGACTGGTCGAGCACCCCGCTCTGGCCGGAGGCGCCGCGCAGGGAGCGGTCATTGCCGTCCCAATTGCTGACGCTGCTGCAGCCGGCCAGCAGGGCTGCCGCGAGGCAGAGACGGGGGAGGAGGCGGGCGAGGGGGGTCATGTCGGCACGGTCATGGGAGCGGCGGGGTATAGCACGCCCCGCGCGGACGGCGACAGCGGACGCCCTGCCCCCGGGATCGACGCGCCTCAGAGTTCGTGAAGAAGTCGAACCTGCGAAAGAGTGCCCTTCGGGATCATGGGAGAATTCCCCGCGAGATCGGGGCTGGCGGGCATTCTCTCGCAAGCTCTCAGGCGATGCTGGGCGCGGCGGCGGCCGGCAGGCGGATCGCGCCGGTCGAGGCGCCGCCCTCGGTCATCCAGGCCGGGGCGCTGATTCGCCGCCAGGCGGCCCGGTCGGCGAGCAGCGCGCGCAGCAGCCGGTTGTTCAGCCCATGGCCGGAGCGATGGCCGCGGAAGCGCGCCCGCAGCGGCGCGCCGGCCAGCGCCAGGTCGCCCACGGCGTCCATCAGCTTGTGGCGGACGAATTCCTGCGGATGCCGCAGCCCTTCCGGGTTGAGCACCACCGGCCCCTCGACCACGACGGCGTTGGCGAGGCTGCCGCCCTGCGCCAAGCCGATGGCGCGCAGCTGCTCGACATCCTGGGCGAGGGCGAAGGTCCGCGCCTCCG
The DNA here is from genome assembly GCA_964564645.1 of uncultured Acetobacteraceae bacterium. GTDB lineage: Bacteria > Pseudomonadota > Alphaproteobacteria > Acetobacterales > Acetobacteraceae > CAZMCV01. Next base: position 1,446 of record CAZMCV010000054.1, on the reverse strand, counting down.
CCAGGGCGCCGCGGAAGCTCGCCTCCGTGACGCGGAGGGCGAGGGATTGCCGGCCGATCGCGGTGCCGGCGAACTCGATCGTCAGCTCCGCCTCGAAGGCGCCTTCGCCGCCCGGGGCCGGCGGCAGCAGCTCGGCCCAGGCGGCGCCGGGGCCATCGCCGTCGGCCACGCGGACCGGGCGCAGCACCTCGATCGCCGTGGCGGCGCCGGGGGCGGGGGCGCCGTCGGTCGTGCCGGCGCAGTCGATCAGGAACACGAAGGGCGCGGCGGAGCCGTCGAGGATCGGCACTTCCGGCCCGTCGACATCGATGATGGCGTCGTCGATGCCGCAGCCGGCCAGCGCCGCCATCACATGCTCGACCGTGCCGATCCGCGCCTCCGGCCGGTCCGGCAGGGCGAGGGCGGTGCAGAGGCGCGTGTCGACGACGAGATCGTGGCGCGCCGGGATCTCGACGCCGCCGAGATCGGTGCGGCGGAAACGGATGCCGGTGCCGGGCAGCGCCGGCCGCAGGGTCAGCGCCACGCGCCGGCCACTGTGCAGGCCGATGCCGACGCAGCCGATCGCGGCCTTGAGCGTCCGGCGTAGGCCCAGATCCAGTGGGAAATGCCCGTCCATCTCTGCCCCTGTGTTCTTCGCGGCAGAGTCGGGGATGCACCCGATGATCGACCGCCACGGTGCTTTTCGCATTGCCGCGCGACCGCCGCGAGTCACCTTCTATTTCCGAATATTACGCCATAACCCGCTGATTTTGCAGTAATTTTGCGATGCAGCAAATCAGACTGACATCGGCGCGGGAGGTCCGGAGAGGCCCGGACGGGCGGGGTCGGGGGCCTCGGCTGGCCGCCGCGCCCGCCCTCCCCCGCGGCGCGGAGGAGGGCCGGGATGGAGCGCATCCACAGGCAAGGCAAGCGCCCCACGCCGCGCGGGCGCAGGGCGGATCGCCGCCTCAGGGTCTCTGAATCAATCGAACCTGCGAAAGAATGCCCTCTGAGATCATTGGGGAATTCCCTCCGAAATCGGGGCTGACGGGGATTCTTTCACAAACTCTCAGTTCGACTGCCGGCGCAGGAAGGTCGGGATGTCGAGGCCGATCTCATCCTGCTGCGCCGGGCGCGACGCGGCCATGGGGCGGGGCGTGCCCGAGGCCGCCGGCTCGATCCGCGCCGCGGGCGCATGCCCCACGCCCTCTTCCGGCAATTGGCGCCGCATGAGGCCGGAGGAGGCGCCGGTGACCCGCCGGAACAGGTTGCCCAGGCCGCCGCCCTGGCCGCTCGCCGCCGCCGGGGCCGGGCGCGTCAGCATCGGCTCCGGCATCGCGGGCTCCGCCGCCACGGCGACGGGGCCGAGCGGCGCGGCCGCATGGGCCGGCTCCTCGATGGCGGCGGGGGCGGGCATCGCCGGCGCGGCGGAGGTGCCGCCCGCCGTCACCGCCGCGCGCAGCATCG
>CAZMCV010000053.1:0-23046 GCA_964564645.1 uncultured Acetobacteraceae bacterium | reverse complement strand
GGCCCTGGCTGACCATGCCGGAGGCGCGCGCGCCGGAGCCGATGTCCATGAACATGGTCTGGACGTCGCGCGCCCGGACCTCGCGCCCGTTCACCCGGAAGGTCGAGCCCTCGCCGCGCGCGATCCGCCGCGTGATCTCGAGATCCGGGGCGTCGTGGTGCGGCGGGGGGGCGAGGCCGGCGGCCTCCTCCAGCACCAGCGCGACCTCGGCCAGGTTCCGCCCCGGGCGGGTCGCGGTGCCGGCGAAGATCACATCCTCCATCTCGCCGCCGCGCATCGATCGCGCCGAGGTCTCGCCCATGGCCCAGCGCAGCGCCTCGACGACGTTCGACTTGCCGCAGCCATTCGGGCCGACGATGCCGGTCAGGCCGGGCAGCACCTCGACCGTGGTGGCGTCGGCGAAGCTCTTGAAGCCCTGGATGCGCAGCCGCGCGAGGATGGCGCGCGGGGCGCCGGGCGCGGCGTCCCCCGCCTCCCGCGGCGTCCCGTCCTCCCCGGCCGGCGCGTCCATCAGCGCCGGGCCTCCCGCCCGGACGGCGTCGTCATCCGCGCTTCGATGCCTCCTCGACCCGCTCGGCGAAGCGCTCGAAGGGCAGGTTGCCGGAATGCAGGATCGGCGCGCCGGCGCCCTGGAAGACGAAGCTCGGCGTGGCCTGGATGGAATACTGCCGCTCGGCGGTCTGGCGCAGCTCCAGGATGGCGCGCGCCAGCGCCTCGTCCCTGGTCACCGCCTCGAAGGCCGCGCGGCCCATGCCGGCCAGGGCGGCGAGCTTGCCGAGCTCCTCGATCGGGTCGCGGGCATAGGCCCAGCGATCCTGGCTGCCGAGCAGCGTGCCGACGAAGCCTTCATAGCGCTCGGGCGGCAGGGAGCGCGCGACCATGGCGCCGACCAGCCCGATCCGGTCGAGCGGGAAGTCGCGCCAGACCATCCGCACCCGGCCGGGCTCCACCAGGTCCCTGCGCACCTGGGGCCAGGTGTCGCGGTGGAAGGCGGCGCAGTGCGAGCAGGTGAGGGAGAAGAATTCCTGCACCGTGACCGGCGCGCCGGGGCTGCCGGTGCTCCGCTCCGCCAGGCGCGGATCGGAAGGCGCCTGGGCGCGGCCGGCAAGCGGGGCCAGCAGGGGGGCGCCGGCGAGGAGGAGAAGGAGGGGACGGCGGCTGCGATACATCGGGGCTTCCGGCTCCGCTGGGGCGCGGGCCCGCGCGCCGCGGGCGGCGAGGCCCACGGGACGGGTCCGCGCGGGCGAGGGACACGCGCGCGCCCCCTGGGGGGCGAATCGCCCGGCAGGCGGGCGGCTCAGTCGCGGCTCCGATAGACGCCCCGGGCGAGCTTTGCCAGCGCTTCGCGCAGCGCCCCGTCCGGCAGCTCGGCCAGCCGCCGCTCCACCCGGTCCGGCAACGCGGGGTCCGGCGGCCGGCGGGCGGGCACGGTCCCCGGCGGGGCCGCCTGCTGGACGAAGCGCAGCCGCTCCACCGCGACGCGGCCGAGATGGCCGTTGATGCGCGCGACGAGCTGGGGGGCGAGGTGGGAGAGCTCCATCGCCACCGGCCCGGCGCAGCCGATGGTCAGGGTCGCGCCGGAGAGCCGCCGCGGCGAGGTGACGGCGGCGAGCGCCGGGCCCACCACCATCGCCCAATCGGCCATGAGCTGCGCCCCGGCCGGGCTGCGCCGCCGGAAGGCCGGGCGGGTCAGGCGCGGCAGCAGCGCGCCGAGGGCGCGGGGGCCGCCGAGGAATCGCTGGTCATCATCGCCCGCGCCGGTCACGAAGAGCCCCTCCGATGATCCCTGCCCCGCCGCCCGCCGCCGCGCTGCTCGCCTGGTACGACCGGCACCGCCGCGACCTGCCCTGGCGCGCACGCCCGGGCGAGGCCGCCGATCCCTACCGCGTCTGGCTGTCGGAGGTCATGCTCCAGCAGACCACCGTCGCCGCGGTGGGGCCCCGCTTCCGCCGCTTCCTCGCGCGCTTCCCCGACGCCGCCGCGCTGGCCGCCGCGCCCGAGGCCGCGGTGATGGAGGAGTGGGCGGGCCTCGGCTACTACGCAAGGGCGCGCAACCTGCATGCCGCCGCCCGCGCCATCGTCGCCGCCGGGGGCTTCCCGCGCGAGGTCGCGGGGCTGCGGGCGCTGCCCGGCATCGGCGCCTACACCGCCGCCGCGATCGGCGCGATCGCCTTCGGCGTCCCGGCGGTGCCGGTGGATGGCAATGTCGAGCGGGTGACGGCGCGGGTCTTCGCGGTCGAGGAGCCCCTGCCGGGCGCCCGGCCCCGCCTGGCCGCGCTGGCGCAGGGCTTCCTGGCCGACCCGGCGGCGCGCGACCGGCCCGGGGATTTCGCGCAGGCGCTGTTCGACCTCGGCGCCACGCTCTGCACCCCGGGCGCGGCGCCGGCCTGCGCCCTCTGCCCCTGGCGGGAGGGCTGCGCGGCGCGGCGCGCCGGGATTCAGGGCGGCCTGCCGCGCAAGGCGCCGAAGCGGCCGCGCGGGCTGCGCCACGGCGCCCATTTCCTGGTCACCGACGGCACGGCGCGGGTGCTGCTGCGCCGGCGCCCGCCGAGCGGCCTGCTCGGCGGCATGCTGGAACTGCCCGGGACCCCGTGGCGGGAGGAGGGCGCCTGGGGCGAGGCCGAGGCGCTGGCCCATGCGCCGCCCATCGCCGGCCTGGCCTGGCGCCGCCTGCCCGGCGTGGCGCGGCACGGCTTCACCCATGTCGCGCTGGAGATGATCCTGCTGGCCGCCGCCACGCCACACCTGGAGGCGCCGCCCCCGGGGATGGAGGCGCGGCCGCTGGCCGAGGCCGCGGCGGCGTTGCCGACGGCGATGCGGCGGCTGCTGGCGCTGGCCGAGGCGGCGGGCTGGCCGGCGGCGGCGGGGCCGGGCCCGCCGCGGCGCCCGTAACCACCCGCATCGTCCCGCGCGAAGCGAGGCCGACCGCCCCGAGCCCGCTCCGGGGCCTTGCAGGAGCCTGCCAATGACCATGGAACCGGGGCGCTTCGCGCGCCTGATCGCCTGGGCCGCCGCGCTCTGGATCGCCTATGAGTTCCTCTGGTACCTGCAGTACAAGCTCACCGGGCCGACCCTGATCTTCGAGATCCTCTCCGACTGGAGCGGCATCCCGGAGCAGCCCTTCCGCCTGTTCGTGGCCGCGATGGAGATCGGCGCCGCGATTCTGGTGCTGATCCCGCGCACCCAGGCCTTCGGCGCGCTGTTCGCCTGCGGCATCATGTCCGGCGCGATCCTCTTCCACCTGGCGACCCCGCTCGGCGTCGATCCCTACGAGGATGGCGGGGTGCTGTTCAAGGAGGCGGTGTTCACCTGGTGCATGGCGGTGGTGGTGATGGCGGTGCGGCGGCGGGAGCTGATGGCGCTCGGCCGCGCGGCATGGGCGCGGCTGCGCCCGCCCCACGCCGTCGCCTGAGAGATGGTCGAGGAGTGCCCGTCAGCGCCGATCCTGGAAGATTTTCCCCAATGATTCCAGGGGGCATTCTTTGGCAAGTTCGTTTTCTCCACGAGCTTTGACGGCAGTCCCGCGCGCGCGAGCGCCGACGCCCCTCCCCATCGGGCCGCCGTCATCCCATCTTCCCGGCGCGCCCCGTCCCTGCCACCGCCAGCCCCCCGGCTAACCGGCCCCCCCTCGCCGGCGAAGCGCCGGCAGACGCGACTTCCGGAGCCCGCATGCGCCCGAGCGACGCCCCGACCCTGCTTCGTCCGGCCCGCGACCTGCGGCTCGACATCACGCGCGGCTGGATGCAGATCTCGATCTTCATTTCCCATGTCACGGGATCGATGATCGGCTGGGGCATCCACGCGACCTGGGGTTTCTCCGACAGCTCCGAGCAATTCGTCTTCCTCTCCGGCATGACGCTCGGCTCCGTCTTCACCCTGAAGGCGGCGCGCGACGGCTTCGCGCCGGCCCGGGCCGACATGGCGCGGCGGACCTGGCGGCTCTACGGCACGCACCTGACCATGCTGACGATGTTCGCGGTGCTGGTGGTGGTGGCGCAGGTCTGCGTGCCCCTGCCGGGCGAGGTCGAGCGGATGCACTGGTCCTACCTGCTGGCCGAGCCCTGGGCCGCGGTGCCCGCCGCCGCGTCCATGCTCTACCAGCCGGCCTTCATGGGCATCCTGCCGATCTTCGTCTGCGGCATGCTGCTGCTGCCGCCCTTCCTGTGGCTGGAGGGGCGGGTCGGCGCCTGGGCGCTGCTGCCCCCGGTCGCGCTCTACGGCGCGGTGCAGGCGGGCTGGGTGGCCACGCCGGCGCTGTTCCCGAACGGCATCGCCTTCGATCCGCTGGCCTGGCAGCTGCTGTACCTGCTCGGGGCCTGGCTCGGCCGCCGGTCCCTGCTGGCGGCCGCGCGCGGCGAGGCGGCGGTGCCGCGCCGCGCCTGGGCCGTGCTTCTGGCGACCGCGATCGTGCTGTTCGGCGCCTGGGCGCGCATGGTCGAGCACGGCTTCCTGCCCGGGCCGGCCTGGCTGGCGCCGACGCTGATGGGCATCAAGGAGCACCTGGCCCCGGCGCGACTGCTGCACGCCCTCGCCCTGGCCTATCTGGTCGCGGCGCTGGTGCCGCGGGAGGCGGGCTGGATGCGCAGCGCGGCGGCGGGGACGATGGCCGTGGTCGGGCGGCACAGCCTGCAGGTGTTCTGCGTCGGCCTGTTCCTGGCCTGGGGCGTGACCACCGCGCTGCGCCTCTGGCCGGAGGCCTGGCGCTGGTTGGACCCGCTGCTGGTCGGCATCGGCATCGCGGCGCTGATCCTGCTGGCGCGCATGCGGGAGTGGCGGCGGGTCCGCGAGGCACGGCCCGGCCGGGCGCAGGAAGCGGCGGGGTAGCGGCGGCGCGGGATTTGCTCGACCCTGGCCCGACCGCCCGCGCCGGCCCCTCCGGGCCGCGGCGGCGCCACGGGGCCGGTCGGGAGCAAGGCGATGGCGAGGGATCCTGATCCGGGAGCGGGCGCCGCCCGCGGCATCGGCGACAATGGCGGCCCGCCGCTCGAGGACGACCCGAACCTCTCCTGGCGCGGCTGGGTGTGGCGGCGGGCGCACCGGCGCGCCTGGAAGACCCCGCCACGGGAGATCACGCTGCGCCGGCTCGCGCGCGCGGAGGAGCTCGGCCTGAGCTACCGGGCCTACACGCTCGAGATCCTGGAGCGCGGGCGGTATCTCTGACGCTCCGGCGCCGATGCCCGGTTCCCGGGCGCCGGGTGGAACGGCCCGCCCCGATCAATGGCGAGGGGTGCGGCCCGGGGGATCCTTTCCGGCGCCGGCCGCGTCCGACCGGGCCAGGCGGTGAAGCCGCCGCTCCCGCCCCGGCGGCCCGGCGATCCCCCGCGGCCGATCGTGGTCTGGCGCGAGACCGGCGCAAGTTGGGGCAGCAGGTCTGGCCTTAACCTGGAATCCAACTCCCCGGACTAGGCTGCGGAGGAAGCCCCGAGGGGAAGTTCCAACCATGCGCATCCGGAGTCTCTTCGTCAGCGGCGTTGCCGTGATCGCCGTCATCTCGCTCTGCATCGCCGGCGCCCTCGCCTATGGCCAGTGGCATCGCTACGCCGCCGCGCACGAGGCGCAGCGCGACACGCCCGTCGTGGCGGCCCTGCTGCGCGCGGTGGAGCGGCTGTCGATCGAGCGCGGGAACATGGTCGTGCGGATGACGGTGCCGACGCCGATGGACGACACCATCGCCGAGCGGATCGCCGGCGTGTCGCGGGCGACGGATGCGGCGCTGGCCGGTGCCATCACGGCGCTGCGCGCACTGCCCGGCGGCGCCGGCGAGGCGGCCTCCCTCGAAGCCTATGCGCGCAACCTGGCCGAATGGCGGGAGACAGTGCGGGCCGCGGCGCGCCGGCCCGCGTCGGAGCGGCCGCCGGGCATCGCCGCCACGGTGGCGCCGCGCTTCGGCGAGGGGCTGTCGCTGGTGGAGGCCTCCTTCGCCCGGCTTCGCGCCAAGGTCGCCAGGGAATCGCCGGATCTCGAGCCGCTGCTGGCCCTGGCGCAGATGGCCTGGGACCTGCGGGAGGCCGGCAGCCGGCGGATCGTCGCGGTGAGCGGGGCGGTGAGTTCCGGGCGGCGCCTGACCGCGGCCGAGCTGGAGACGATCGCCACCGCCTCGGGCAGCATGGACACGCTCTGGCGGCGCGCGCGCGCCAGCGTTGCCGCGCTCGGCGCCCCGCCCCGCCTCGCCGCCGCGCTCGAGACCGTGGACGCACGCTACTTCCGCGACGCCGCGGTGCGCACCGCGGCGCTGGTCGCGGCCGGGCGGGAGGGCAACGCCTATCCGATGACGATCGACGAGATGACCGCCTTCTCGACGCCCACGCTGCAGCAGCTGCTGCTGCTGCGCGACGCGGCCATGGACGAGGCGGCGGCGCGCGCCGCGGATTCGGCGCGGCAGGCCTTCCTCGGCTTCCTGCTGGCGCTCGGCGCGGCCCTGCTGCTGGGCGCCCTGCTGCTCTCGGCCGCGCTGCTCCTCGACCGGCGGGTCATCGCGCCGATCGTGGCGCTGACCGCGACCGTCGGGCGGCTGGCGGCGGGCGAGCGGGCGCTGGAGGTGCCCGGCCATGGCCGGCGCGATGAGATCGGTGCGATGGCCGGGGCGATCGAGGTGCTGCGCGACCGCGCCGCGGAGGCCGACCGCGCGACCGCGCAGGCGGCGGCGGAGCAGGCGGCGCGCGCCGAGCGGGCCAGCCGGGTCGAGGCGCTGGCGCGCAGCTTCGAGGGGCAGGTCGAGGCGGCGCTCGGCTCGGTCGGCAAGGCGGTGGCGGAGCTCGACGCCTCCGCCAGCGCGATGGCGCAGGCGGCGGCCGAGGGGCGGGAGCGCGCCATCGCCGTCTCCGGCGCGGCGACCGAGGCCTCCGCCAATGTGCAGACCGTCGCCGGCTCGGCCGAGGAGATGGCCGCGTCCATCGCCGAGGTGTCGCGCCAGGTGTCCGAGAGCGCGCGCATCGCGCGCCGCGCGACCGAGGATGCGCGCGCGACCGATGCCGCGGTCGGCGGGCTGTCGGAGGCGGCGAGCCGGATCGGCGACGTGGTGCGGCTGATCAACGACATCGCCGGGCAGACCAGCCTGCTCGCGCTCAACGCGACGATCGAGGCGGCGCGCGCCGGCGAGGCGGGCAAGGGCTTCGCGGTGGTGGCGAGCGAGGTGAAGGCGCTGGCCGCGCAGACCGCCAAGGCCACCGAGCAGATCGGCGGGCAGATCGCGACCATGCAGGCGGAGACCTCGCGCGCGGTCGAGGCGATCGGCGCGATCGGCCGCACCATCGACGCGATGACCGGCATCACGACCCAGGTGGCGACGGCGGCGGAGCAGCAATCGGCGGCGACCCGCGAGATCAGCCGCGCCGTCGCCGAGGCCGCGTCGGGCACGGAGGGTGTTTCGCACCATGCGACCGCGGTCTCGGTCGGGGCCGAGACGACGGGGGAGGTCGCTGCGCGGCTGCGCAGCGCCTCGGCCGACCTGGCGCGCGAAGCCTCGCATCTGCGCGGCACGGTGGACGGGTTCCTGCAGGACCTGCGGGCGGCCTGAGCGCTTCGGGAGGGATCCCCGCCGGGGGCGCATCCCCACCGGGAAGAAGGGGCATGTCCGCGCAGGCCCAGCTTCCACGCAGGCACCGTGGGAGGCGACGCGGCGCGCCGGAACCCGGGCCGCGCGGCGGACCGCATTCGCCGCCATCCCGCCCGGCCGGCGACGCGGATCAGCCCGCCGCGAGACGGGCGCGCAGCGTGTCGATCAGCGTCAGGCGCCCATCGCCCTGGTCGAGATGCCAGAACGCCCAGCCATTGCAGGACGGCGCCTCCTGCACCGCGGCGCCCACCTGGTGGATCGAGCCCTGCGCCGCGCCGCAACGGACCGAGCCATCCGCGCCGACCGTCGCGCGCCAGCGGCGCCGCGCATCGGTCAGCACGCTGCCCGGCGGCACCAGGCCGCGCTCGACCAGCGCGCCGAAGGGGATGCGCGGCTGCTCGCGCTTGGCCGGCATCGTCTCCCGCGCCGCATCGCCGAGTGGCGCGACCGCATCGATGCGCTCCTGCGCCGCCCCGGCATAGGCCGCCTCGCGCTCGATGCCGATGAAGCGCCGCCCGAGGCGCCGCGCGACCGCCCCCGTCGTGCCGGTGCCGAGGAAGGGATCCAGCACGACATCGCCGGGCGCGGTGCAGGAGAGGATCACCCGGTGCAGCAGCGCCTCGGGCTTCTGCGTCGGATGCAGCTTCGCCCCCTGCCGATCGCGCAGCCGCTCGGGCCCGGTGCAGAGCGGGATGAACCAGTCGCTCCGCATCTGGACATCCTCGTTGAGCGACTTCATCGCGGCATAGTTGAAGCGGTAGCGGCTGTCCTCCCCGCGCGCGGCCCAGATCAGCGTCTCATGCGCGTTGGTGAAGCGCCGGCCGCGGAAATTCGGCATCGGGTTCGCCTTGCGCCAGATCACGTCGTTGAGGATCCAGAAGCCGAGATCCTGCAGCGCGGCGCCGAGGCGGAACACGTTGTGGTAGCTGCCGATCACCCAGATCGTGCCGTCCTTGCGCAGCACGCGCCGCGCCTCGGCCAGCCATTCGCGGGTGAAGGCATCATAGGCGGGCAGGCTCTCGAACCGGTCCCAGGCCTCGTCGACGCCATCGACCAGGCTGTCATCCGGCCGGCGCAGATCGCCCTTCAACTGGAGATTGTAGGGCGGATCGGCGAAGATCGCGTGGACGGAGGCCGGCGGCAGGCGCCGCAGCCACTCCACCGCGTCCCCGACCAGCACCTGGTCGAGGGGCAGATCGAGTCCCGTCCCCAAGCTGGTCCCCCTGGCTGGGGCGGCCGGGATCGGCATCGCCCTTCGGGCACCATCGCCTTGCCGAGTCGACGCGTCAACCAAAGTCGAGAAGTCGTTGATCCACGGGGGCAAATCCGCGGCGGTGGTGCGGGCAGGGGCCATGCGCGACCAGCGCCGCCCGATGCCGGGCCGTCGGGTAGCCCCGGTGCGCGGCGAAGCCATAGGCCGGCCAGCGCGCGTCGAGCCGGACCATCGCGCGGTCGCGCACCACCTTCGCCAGGATCGAGGCGGCGGCGATCGAAAGGCTCCGCGCATCCCCGCCGACCACGCAGCGCACGGGGTGCGGCAGCGGCGGCGGCTGGTTGCCATCCACCAGCACCAGCGCCGGCGCCCGTGGCAGGCGCGCGACGGCGCGCGCCATGGCCAGGTGCGTCGCGCGCAGGATGTTGACCCGCCCGATCTCCTCCGCGGAGGCGGCGCCGAGCGCCAGTTCCGCCACGCCGCCGGCGCGCGCCTCCAGCAGGGCGGCGAAGGCCGCGAGCCGCGCTGCCTCCTTGAGCGCCTTGCTGTCGTCGAGCAGCGCGGCCAGCGCCGGCGGGACGCCCCGGGGAAACACCACGGCGGCGGCCATGACCGGGCCGGCGAGCGGGCCGCGCCCGGCCTCGTCCACGCCGGCGACGCGCTGGCCGGGCGCGGCGGATTCGCGCTCGATTCGGAAATCGGGGGGCATCGCGGCGATCCTAGGGCGCGGTCGGCGCGCGATGAAGCGCGGCCCGTGCCCCAGCTCGTTGTTCCTTCGAGTGATCCACGCCCGCGGCGCCGGCCCTTCCGGCGATCGTGCTCGAACGACCTGCCGGGTCATGGACAGGCGCGACGGCGCGAGGCTTCCATCGGGCGGACCGAAGCGGAGGAGCAACGCCCATGGACGACGCGCTGGACCGGCTGAACGAGGCCATGCTGCCCTTCGCGCGGCTGCTCGGGTTGCGCTTCGTGGCCGCGGCGAAGGACCGCGTGGTGGCGGAGCTGGTGGTGCGGGACGAGCTCTGCACCCGCCCGGCGATCCTGCACGGGGGCGCCATCATGGCCTTCGCCGATACGCTCGGCGCGGCGGGGACGGTGCTGAACCTGCCGGCGGGCGCGCGGACGACGACGATCGAGAGCAAGACGAACTTCCTCGGCGCCGCCCCGGTCGGCACGCGCGTCACCGGCGAGGCGACGCCGCTGCATCGCGGGCGGACGACGATGGTCTGGCAGACGCGGCTGACGACGGAGGCGGGGAAGCCGGTCGCGATCGTCATCCAGACGCAGCTGGTGCTGCCCGGGGCCTGACCCTCAGAGCGCGTGACAAAAAGGAACCTGCGGGAGAATCGCCTTTGGATTCACGTGGCAACCCCTTCCGGATCCGGGGCTGACGGGCAGGCTTTCGCGAACGCTCACGCCGCGTGCAGCCGCACCTTCAGGCTGGCCAGCCCCCGCAGCGTGTTGTTGTAGCGGCGCCGCGGCGGCGCGGTGATCTCGATGCGCGCGACGCGGGCGGCGAGGGCCGCGAGGATGCACTCGCCCTCCAGGCGCGCCAGCGCCATCCCGACGCAGGCATGGATGCCGCTGCCGAAGCCGACATGGCCCTGGGTGCGCCGCGTGATGTCGTAGGCCTCCGGCCGGTCCCAGCGGCGCGGGTCGCGGTTCGCCGCGCCGAGGAACATCAGCACCTTCGATCCCTCCGGCACGGTGTCCTCGCCGAACGCGACCTCGCGCGTCGTCGTGCGGAAGAAGGTCTGCACCGGGGTCTCGAAGCGCACCGCCTCCTCGAAGGCGGCCCGCGCCAGCCGCGGCTCGGCGCGCAGCAGGTCGAACTGGTCGGGGAAGCGCGCCAGGCAGAACAGCGCCGCGCCGATGCCGCTGACGGTGGTGTCCACGCCCGCGGTCAGCACGCCGCGGGTGACGCCGGCCGCCTCCTCCGCCGTCAGCTCGCCCGTGTCGGCGGCGGCGTGGATGCCGGCGCCGAAGCCGGTCCGGCTCAGGCTCTCCCGCTTCGACTGCTCGAAGACCCAGGGCAGCGCCTCCTTCGCGTCCTCGACGGCCTGGGCGAGATGCGCGTTCTCGGGCCCGAAGCTGTTGAAGACCAGGTTGCCGAAGGGCAGCAGATGGCGGCGGTTCTCGCGCGGCATCCCCATCGCGTCGGGGAAGACCTCGAGCGGATAGGCCTCGGCGATCTCGGGGATGGCGTCGAACTCCCGCCGCTCCAGCAGCCGCTCGACCAGCGCCTCGGCCGCAGCGGCGAAGGGCTCGCGCAGCGCGGCGATGGCGGCGGGCGAGAGCACGCGCGCCTGCACCCGGCGCGTGCGGTCGTGCAGCGGCGGGTCGGTCTCCAGCACCAGCGATTTCGGGCGCTTCGGGGTCTCCTTTGCGAAGTCCTGCAGGCCGACGCCGCGGGCCGAGGAGAAGCTTCGCCAGTCGTCGAGCATCGCCTTCACCTCCGCGTAGCGGGCACAGGCGTGGACGCCATAGCGGGAAAGGCGCAGCACGGGCCCCGCCTCGCGCAGCGCCTCCTGCGCCGGGTGCGGATCCTCGAAATACTCGGCCGAGAAGGGGTCGATGTCGGAGACGGGGATGGTCATGGGCGCGGGCTGCCTTGCGTCGCGGGCGGGCAGGCCGGGCGCGCGGACCGGGGAGCCTCTCCGCCTCGGGATCGATGCTGGCGCGGCGCCGGCGGCCTGTCATCCCGAAAGCGGCCCGGCGCGGCGCCCGGGGGATGTCGCTGACGCTGGCAGCGCCTCGGGCCGACCTCGCGCAGCCTGGCCTAGCTCCTTGTTTTCAGAGCATCTTCGGGCGATCGGATGATTCCCTTTGGCCAGGATCTCCCCTAAGCTTCCCGCCGCGCCCACCCAGCAGGCGCCGCGAAGCACAGAAGGAGGTGTCCCATGCCCGATGGCAGCCGCCGGTCCCCCGGCTCCGCGCCGCGCACAAGGCTGACCGTGAACGCGCCCTCGCCGCCCTCGGTCTTCGTCGACCCCGACACGATGCCCTGGGAGACCGGGATGTTCCCGGGCATCCGGCACAAGACGCTCTACGCCGATGGCAGCGGCATGTGCACGCTGCTGCTGGAGATGGAGCCGGGCGCGGAGGTGCCGCTGCACGAGCACCGGGCGATCGAGCAGACCTACGTGCTGAAGGGCCGCTTCGTCGACGAGGAGGGGGAGTGCCTGCCCGGGCAGTTCGTCTGGCGCCCCGAAGGCAACACCCATGTGGCCTGGGCGGGCCCCGAGGGCGCGACGGTGATCGGCATCTTCCTTCGCCCCAACATCTTCGCCGACGGGCGGAAATTCTTCACCGAGCCGCAGGGCTGACACCCCGCCGCGCCGCGCAGCCGGGCGGTCAGAGCAGCGCGAGCTGCCGCGGCCCTTCCGCGTCCTCCGGCATCCGGAAGTGGCCGCAATCGAGCGGCTGCGCGCCGACGCCGACGCGGTTCATGCCGAGCCGCGTGATCGCCAGGCGGAAGCGCGCCGCCAGCATCTCCGCATACGGCCCGGTCCCGGTCTGCCGCTTGCCGAAGCGGCTGTCGTAGAGCGCGCCGGCCCGCGTCTGCCGCACCAGGGCCAGCACCTTCTGCGCCCGGTCGGGCAGGTGGGCGCGCAGCCATTCCTCGAAGAGCTGCGCGATCTCGAGCGGCAGGCGCAGCAGGACGTAGCCGGCCCGGGTCGCGCCGGCCCGCGCGCAGGCCTCGAGGATGCGCTCCATCTCCATGTCGTTCACGCCCGGGATCATGGGTGCGGCCAGCACGCCGGTCGGGATGCCGGCGCGTGCCAGCGCCTCGATCGCCGCGAGGCGCCGCGTCGGGGCGGCCGCGCGCGGCTCCATGGTCCGCGCCAGGGCGGCGTCGAGGGTGGTGACGGACAGGCAGACATGCACCAGGTTGCGCGACGCCATGCGCCCGAGGATGTCGAGGTCGCGCAAGACGCCCGCGGATTTGGTCACGATCGTCACCGGATGCCCGAAGCGCTCCAGCACCTCCAGCACCTGCCGGGTCAGGGCGAGGCTCCGCTCCACCGGCTGGTAGGGGTCGGTGTTGGCGCCGAGGGCCACCGGCCTGGCGACGTAGCCGGGCTTGCGAAGCTCCTTCTCCAGCAGCTTCGGCAGGTCGGGCTTGACGTAGAGCAGTGTCTCGAAGTCGAGGCCGGGCGAATGGCCGAGATAGGCGTGGGACGGGCGGGCGTAGCAATAGACGCAGCCATGCTCGCAGCCGCGATAGGGGTTGATGGAACGGTCGAAGCCGATGTCGGGGGAATCGTTCCAGGCCATGGCCGCGCGGCTGCTGTCCTTCAGCAGCGTCGTCGGCAGCGGCGGCAGGTCCGCCAGATCCTCGATGGTGCCCCAGCCATCGTCGAAGGCCTCCCGCGCCGTCCGCTCGAACCGCACGGCGGGGTTGGTGATGGCGCCGCGGCCCTTGCGCGGCGGCGGCAGGATGGCGCCGGAGGGCGTGCGCGGCGGGGTGATGAAGCCATCCGGCATGTCTCGGTTCCTCCTTCGTTCGCTGTCAATTTGCTCCGGCACCTGCCCGAGTGTCAAGAACATGATGCGAACATATGGTTAATCGAAGCCAGGAACAAAGCCTGACCATCGTGATTCCCGCCCTCGACGCGGCCGCGCGACTCGGCGCCACCCTCGCGGCCTGCGCGGCCTGGGACGGCGCCGAGGTGGTGGTCGTGGATGGCGGCAGCCGGGACGGCACCGCGGCGGTCGCCCGGGCGGCCGGGGCGCGGGTCCTCGGCGCGCCGCGCGGGCGGGGCACCCAGCTCGCCGCCGGGGCCGCGGCGGCGCGCGGCGACTGGCTGCTGTTCCTGCATGCCGATACGCGCCCCGCCCCGGGATGGGTCGAGGCCGTCCGGCGCTTCATGGCGGACCCGGCGAACCGCGACCGGGCCGGGCATTTCGCCTTCGCCCTGGACGACCCGTCGCCGCAGGCGCGGCGGCTCGAGCGCATGGTCGCCTGGCGCTGTCGCGCCCTGGCGCTTCCCTATGGCGACCAGGGGCTGCTGATCCCCCGCGCACTCTACGACGCCCTCGGCGGCTACCGCCCGATCCCGATCATGGAGGATGTCGACCTGGTGCGCCGCCTCGGCCGCCGGCGCCTGGCCGCCCTGCCGGTCGCGGCCGTCACCTCCGCCGAGCGCTGGCGGCGGGATGGCTGGACGCGGCGCTCGGCGCGCAACCTGGCCTGCCTCGCCTTGTGGTTCGCCGGCGTCCCGCCGCGCTGGATCCGCCGCCTCTACGGGTGACGGCGGCGGGGTTTCCGGCCTACTCCTGGCGCCGGACAGCGGCCTCCGAGGCGAGCATGAGGGGCGATACCGCGATCATCTTCGCCCGCGCGCCGCGGCTCGGCCAGGTGAAGCGGCGGCTCGCGCGCGGCATCGGCGCGCTGGCGGCGCTGCGCTTCCACCGCGCCCAGCTGGCGCGGGTGGTGCGCGCGCTCGGACGGGACCGGCGCTGGCGGACGGTGCTGGCGATCACCCCCGACCGAGCGCGCTGGCCTGGCTGGGCGGGGCTCGCGCGGGTGCCGCAGGGGCGGGGCGATCTCGGCCAGCGGATGGGACGGGCGCTCGGGCGCTACCGGCGCGCCGTGCTGGTGGGCTGCGACATCCCGGGCCTTGGCGCGGCGGATGTGGCGGCGGGCTTCCGCGCGCTCGGGCGCGGCGCGCGGGCGGTGTTCGGGCCGGCGGCCGATGGCGGCTACTGGCTGGTCGGCCTGGGGCCGCGGCGCCCGCCCGCGCCCTTCGCGCGGGTGCGCTGGTCCGGGCCGCACGCGCTGTCGGACAGCATCGGGAATTGCCGCGGACGGCCGGTCGCCCTGCTGCGCACCCTTCGGGATGTCGACACGGCAGCGGATCTGGATACCGCGATGGCGCCCCGGAAGCGCGCCCCCTGATCCGCCGGCGCCCGGGCCACGCCCCGCCCGCGATCCGGGCCACCGGGAACCATGGCCAGAAGACGATGATGGGGGCCGGGGGGGAAGACGTGCCTTCTTCCCCCCGACCACCCTCTTTCGCAGCCCCTCACCCGCCCAGCAGGTTCCGCGCCGCCAGGTAGAGCCCGAGCGCCAGCAGCAGCGCCTGCACCACGCGCCGGAACTGCCGCTCCGACAACCGGCCCCGGATCGCCCGGCCGATGCCCATGCCGAGGAAGGCCGGCACCATGACCAGCACCGCCGCCAGGCCGAGCTCCGGCCGCAGCAGCCCCTGCCCGGCCATGCGCAGGGCCAGGACCAGGGTGGCGACCACCGCGCCGAGCGCGAAGGCCTGCACGAAGGCATCCGGCGAGAGGCGAAGCGCGGCGAGGTAGGGCGTCGCCGGCATCATGAAGCTGCCCGTCAGCCCCGCCACCGCGCCCGAGGCGCCGCCGAACAGCGGCGAGAGCCAGGCCTCCGTCCGGGGCGAGGGCTGCGGCCAGCGCGGCGCCAGCAGCGCCACCGCCGCCGAGGCCGCCATCAGCAGCCCGAGCATCCCGCCGAGCAGCGCCGCGTCGGCGCGCGCGAGCTGCCCCGCCGCCAGCCAGGTGCAGCCGGCCGCGGCCAGGATGAAGCCCCAGAGGCGGCGGAGCGTCGGGCGCAGCGCGCCGCTCGCCAGGGCCTGCCAGATGTTGGTGGCGACCGTCGGCAGCAGCACCAGCGGGATCGCCTCCGGCAGCGGCCGGGTCAGGGCGAGCAGGCCGAGCGCGATGGTCGGCAGGCCGAAGCCGGCGACGCCCTTCACCAGGCCTCCCAGCACGAAGATGGCGGCGACGAGGGCGGCGTCGGCATGGTCGAACGCGAAGGGCACGCCCAGCCTATAGCGCGTCCCGCCGGGTCGCGCTTCGGCCGGAACCGAAGCCAGGGCCGAGCAGGGCCGGGCATCGTGTCGCTGCCGCCACGCTTGCGCGCGCAATCGCGCGCCGGCTGCCCGGCGCCGGGGATCGATCCGCTTTCCGCTTGGAGGCCGGACCGTGATACTTTTACCATAGGTGTTACGCGAGCATCACGTGTGCGGCTGGACACCACGCGCACGGCGTGCAACACGCGAAGCACCTCGAAGGGGAGCGAACTGCATGATTTCGGCCAGGGGCCTTGTCTTCGTCGCCGGCGCCATCGCCCTTGCGGCCTGCGCTGATGCGAATGTCCAGCCGCCGCCGGTCGGCACCAGCGCGGGGCCGGGCGCCCCGCCCCTGCGGCAGCTGAGCCGCGAGGCGCCGGGCAGCGCCAACGCCTCCGCCGGCACGCCGACGATCGTCGGCGCCGGGACGAGCGGCGGCAGCAACCGGCCGGAGGTGGCCTACACCGCGCCGCCGACCAACCCGGGCATCGCCCCGGGCGGCACGCCCGTGATCACGGGCTCGCAGACCAGCGGCGGCAGCAACCGTCCGACGGTGACCTACCAGCAGACCCCGCCCCGCTGAGGCGTGGGGGCGGGCCGCTCGGGCGGCCCGCCAGCGGCTGAGGACGTCGAGGGCAGTCGCGCGGGCGCAGGGCACGGATCGTGCGCTGCGCCCTCTGGGCGTTTGAATCGGACGGGGCGTTTCAATCGGACCTTGCCCGGTGGCAAGGGCGCCACAGCGGGCTTCGTTCCGCAGCCCTCCGGCCGCTGTCCAGGCGCCGAGGATCCGCGCCGCGGCGTGACTTGCCCGGCGCGCCCGGCTAGAAGCCGGCTCCATC
The DNA here is from genome assembly GCA_964564645.1 of uncultured Acetobacteraceae bacterium. Classification (GTDB taxonomy): domain Bacteria; phylum Pseudomonadota; class Alphaproteobacteria; order Acetobacterales; family Acetobacteraceae; genus CAZMCV01. The sequence goes on along the minus strand of CAZMCV010000053.1, from coordinate 6,618 downwards.
GCCGTCGCCCGCCGCGCCGGGAGCCCGCCTGCCGCATGATGACCACCTACACGTTCGAGAACGGCCGGCTGGAGGTGCGCGAGGGCATCGCCGAGGCCGCGGCGCTGCGTGCCGCAGTCTGGATCGACGTGCTGAACCCGACCGCGGAGGAGGACCGGCATCTCAAGCAGGCGCTCGGCTTCGACATCCCGACGCGCGAGGAGATGCAGGAGATCGAGAGCTCGTCCCGCCTCTACAAGGAGGACGACACGCTCTACCTGACCGCGCCCTTCCTCTACGGCGTCGAGAAGGACGAGCTCGGCTCGACCGCCATCACCTTCGTCCTCGGCAACGCCAACCTGGTCACCGTCCGCTACGCCACGCCCAAGGCCTTCGCGGTCTTCGCGCTGCGGTGCCAGCGCACGCCGCAGGCGCTGCTGCCCAGCCCCGACGCGGTGATGCTGCATCTGTTCGAGCAGGTGGTGGACCGGCTCGCCGACATCCTCGAGCGCGTGGCCGCCGACATGGACCGCGCCAGCCAGGCCGCCTTCCGCACCGCGCGGGCGGAGAAGGTGAAGGCCAGCCGCAAGGACGCCGACCTGAAGGAGGCGCTGCTGACCCTCGGCCAGGTGGGGGAGGTGACGACGCGCGCGAACGAGACGCTGCTCGGCCTGTCGCGCATCCTGACCTTCGTGGGGGCGGAGAAGGCGACGGCGGTGCGCAAGGAGAACCAGGCGCTGATCAAGAGCCTGGTGCGCGACGTGCGCAGCCTGGTCGAGCACGGCAACTTCCTCAACAGCAAGGCGCAGTTCCTGCTCGATGCCGTGCTCGGCATCATCAATGTCGAGCAGACCGGGATCATCAAGACCTTCTCGGTCGTCTCGGTCGCGCTGATGCCGCCGACCCTGATCGCCAGCATCTACGGCATGAATTTCGAGTTCATGCCCGAGCTGAAATGGGTGGCGGGCTACCCGCTGTCGCTGCTGCTGATGGTGGTCTCGGCGGTGCTGCCGATCGTCTACTTCAAGCGCAAGGGCTGGCTGTAGGCGGCGCGCGCCCTTGCGCATGGCGCGGGGCTTGCTAGCCAGCGGGATCGTTCCGAGAGAGGGGGTCCCCGCGCCATGCCACACGCCACGCACCATTTCGAGGCGACGCCCGCCACCATCCGCTGGGGGTCCTTCGACGCGTCCTTCCCGCCGATCGCAACCGTCGCCTCCGGCGACCTCGTGGTGCTGGAGACCCTCTCGGGCGGGCCGGAGCAGACGCCGCCGCGCGACCACCCCGATTTCGTCATCCCGCCCAAGCTGCTGGCGATCCAGGATGCCGGCCTGCCACGCCTCGGCCCGCACATCATCACCGGCCCCATCGCCGTCGCCGGCGCCGAGCCGGGCGATGCGCTGCGCGTCGATATCGAGAAGATCGAGCTCGGCGCCGATTGGGGCTTCTGCGGCTTCCGCCCGCTGGCCGGCACCCTGCCGGAGGACTTCCCCTATCGCCGCGTGCTGCACATCCCGGTCGACCGCGCCGCGCGCACCTGCACCGTCCCCATCGGCCCCGGCATCACCCTGCCGCTCAGCCCCTTCTTCGGCGTGATCGGCGTGGCCCCGCCCGCCGACTGGGGCACGGTCAGCACCAAGGAGCCGCGGGCGCATGGCGGCAACCTCGACAACAAGGAGATCGGCGAGGGCGCGACCCTGTTCCTGCCGGTGCACGTCCCGGGCGCCAATTTCTCGGCCGGCGACGGGCATGGCGTGCAGGGCGATGGCGAGGTCTGCGTCAACGCGCTCGAGATGTGCCTGACCGGGCATTTCCGCCTGACGCTGGAGAAGGGCGGCGGCGCCAAGGACCCGGTGCTGCGCTTCCCGCGCGCGGAGACGAAGACCCACTACATCTCGATGGGCCTGCACGAGGACCTCGACCTCGCCATGAAGCAGGCGCTGCGCGAGATGATCGCCTTCATCGTCTCGCGCACCAACCTCTCCTCGGCCGATGCGTACCAGCTCTGCTCGCTGGCCGTCGACTTCCACGTCACCCAGACGGTGAACGGGGAGAAGGGGGTGCATGGGCTGCTGAAGAAGGGGCTGCTGTTCTAGCGCCTGTCGGCACGCGCAGCCGGGGCCCGCGGCAGCGTCCGGTTTCCCGCCCTCCGGCACCCATCCCGGTCCACCAGGGACAAGTGCCAGAAGGCGATGATGGGGGGCGTTGGGGGGAAGACGTGTCTTCTTCCCCCCCACCTCTACACCTCGGCGAGGATCATCGCCCGGCGCGCATCGCGACCCCAGGCACGGTCATAGAGCTGCAGCCAGCGGTCCGCCTGGGTCAGCCCGCTGGCGACGATCTCGTCCAGCGGCGCCAGGTAGACCTCCTCGCCGAGGCCGCGCGCGACCAGCCCGTCGCGCGCGATCGCCACCACGTCGCGCGCGACGTCCCGCACGGACCGCCCGCGGATCGTGGCCGACAGCGCGTCGCGCGGCACGGCGGCGCGCAGGGTCCGGATCTCCTCGACATTCCAGTCGCGCACCAGCGCCGCGGCCGCCTTCTGGGCCGCATCGTCGTAGAGCAGCCCGACCCAGAGCGCGGAGGCCGCCATCAGCATCGCCGGGCTGCCGGCATCCATCCCCCGCATCTCGAGGAAGCGCTTGAGGCGCACCTCGGTGAAGGCGGTGGTGACGTGGTCGGCGAAGTCGCCCATGGTCGCGCGCTCGCCGGGCAGGATGTTCAGCCGCCCGTCCATGAAGGCGCGGAAGCTCGCCCCGGCGGCGTCCAGCCACTTGCCGTCGCGCATCACGAAGTACATCGGCACGTCGAGCAGCCATTCGCAGAAGCGCTCGAAGCCGAAGCCCTTCTCGAACACCACCGCGGGGATGCCGGTGCGCGCCGCGTCGGTGTCGGTCCAGACATGGGAGCGCGCGCTGCGCAGCCCGTTCGGCCGGCCCTCGGTGAAGGGGGAGTTGGCGAAGAGCGCGGTCGCCACCGGCTGCAGCGCCAGCGAGACGCGCAGCTTCTCGACCATGTCGGCCTCGTCGCCGTAGTCGAGGTTCGCCTGCACCGTGCAGGTGCGCAGCATCATGTCGAGGCCGAGCGAGCCCACCTTCGGCATGTAGGCGCGCATGATGGTGTAGCGGCCCTTCGGCATCCACGGCATGTCCTCCCGCCGCGCGAGCGGGTGGAAGCCGAGCGCGGTGAAGCCGAGGCCGAGCGGCCCCGCCGCCGCATGCACCTCGCGCAGATGGGTGGTCAGCTCCTCCCGCGTCGCGTGGAGATCGGGCAGGATCGCGCCCGACAATTCCAGCTGCCCGCCCGGCTCGAGGCTGATCGAGGCGCCGTCGCGCTTGAGGCCGATGATGTTGCCGTTGTCGAGGATCGGCGCCCAGCCGCCGCGCGCCTGCATGCCTTCCAGCAGCGCGCGGATCCCGTCCGGCTCATAGGGCGGGGCGGGCAGGGCGGGGTCGGCGCGGCGGAAGCCGAATTTCTCGTGCTCCGTGCCCACCTTCCACTCGGCGCGCGGCTTGCTGCCGGCCGCGAACCATTCGGCGAGCTGGCGCACGCCCTCGATCGGCGTCAGGTCGGCTTCGCCGGGATTGGACATCCTGCCCTTCCGTTTCGTGCCGCGCGCGGAAGGCGGCAAGGGTTCACGCGGTGGTGCGTCACGCGGTGGTCCAGTCGCCGGCCAGCGCCTGCAGCACGGCGAGGCCGGCGATGGCCGCCGTCTCGGCCCGCAGGATGCGGGGCCCGAGGGCAGCCGGCGAAACAAAGGGGCGGCGGAGCAGATCGTCAAGCTCCGCACGCTCGAACCCGCCTTCCGGCCCGACCAGCCAGGCCGCCGGCAGGCGCAGCCGCGCCGCGCATTGCGCGAGGGGCACGGCGCCGGCGTGGCGTTCCGCCCCGACCAGGACCGGCACAAGGGAATCCCATTCATCGATCGCGGCATGCAATGGCCGCGCCGGCGCGATGGCCGGCAGGGTCAGCCGCTCGCATTGCTCGGCGGCCGATTGCGCGATCGCGGACAGGCGCTGGGTGTTCACGCGGTCGGCGATGCTGCGGCGGGTGAACACCGGCTGGATCGCCGCGACGCCGAGCTCGGTCGCCTTCTCCACGATCCAGTCCATGGCGTCGCGCTTCACCGCCGCGACCAGCAGGCGAAGATCGGGCGCCGGCGCCTGCGCGCGGCAGGGCCGCTCCGGCAGCAGGGTCGCGCGGTCGCGGCGGATCGTGGCGATGCGCGCCTCCCACTCCCCGTCGCGCCCGTTGAACAGGCGCACCGGGTCGCCCGCGGCGCGGCGCAGCACGCCGCCCAGGTGATGCGCCTGGGCCGGGCTGGCGGGGATCTCCCGCCCCGCCTCCAGAGGCGCGTCGAGGAACAGGCGGGGCAGGGTGGTCATCGGGGCGGGGGATGGACAGGCCGGTTCGGACGCCCCCTATACACGCTGTGACCGGCCCACCGGAGCCCCGATCCGCCGCATGACCGGCTATACCGATATCCGCACCGGCGGGCTGATCGCCCTGCTGCCGGAGGGCTGGCGGCCCTACGCGCTGCTGATGCGGCTCGACCGGCCGATCGGTTTCTGGCTGCTGGTGCTGCCCGGCTTCTGGGCCATCGCCCTCGGCGCCCCCTCGGTGGCGGAGGGGCTGCGCCTCGCGCTGCTGTTCGGGATCGGTGCCGTCGCCACCCGCGGGGCGGGCTGCGTGGTCAACGACCTCTGGGACCGCGACATCGACCGGCGGGTGGAGCGGACCCGGGGGCGGCCGCTGGCCTCCGGCGCGGTCACGCCGCGCCAGGCGCTGGTCTTCCTGATGGCGCTCGGGCTGCTCGGCCTGGCGGTGCTGTTCCAGTTGAACGCGACGGCGGTGGCGGTCGGGCTCGTCTCGATCGTGCCGGTGGTGCTGTATCCGCTGGCCAAGCGGGTCACCGACTTCCCGCAGGCGATGCTCGGGCTGACCTTCGGCTGGGGCGCGCTGCTCGGCACCGCGGCGGCGACCGGCGGGCTGGGCTGGGAGGCGGCCGCGCTCTACGCCGCCGCCATCGCCTGGATCCTCGGCTACGACACGATCTACGCCCATCAGGACCGGGAGGATGACGCGCTGGTCGGCATCCGCTCGACCGCGCTGCGCTTCGGCGCGCGGACCGCGCCCTTCCTGGCCGCCTGCTACGCCGCCGCGGTCGCGCTGCTGGCCCTGGCGGGGTGGATCGCCGGGCTCGGCCCCGGCTTCTATCTGGGGCTGGTGCTGCCGGCGGCGCTGCTGGCGCGCCAGGTGGCGGGGCTCGACATCCACGATCCGGCGCGATGCCTGCGGCTGTTCAAGGCGAACCGGGAGGTCGGGCTGGCGGTGACGCTGGCCGTCCTGCTCGGCCGGCTGTGACCGCGCCCGACCCCCTCCCCCGCATGGCGGGGGAGGGCCGGGGCGGGGGTATTGCCCCCGCATGTGGCACCGCCGCCGAGGCCTTCCTCCGGGCCAACACCGCCCTCTCCCACGCCCCGCTGGTGCCCGAGGTCCCGCTCCACCTCGCCACCGAGATCACCCCGATCTGGCAGGCGACGGAGGCCTGGCTCGGCGCGCGCGGCATCGCCCCGCCCTTCTGGGCCTTCGCCTGGCCCGGCAGCCAGGCCATGGCGCGGCTGATCCTGGACGAGCCCGCGCGGGTCGCCGGCCGGCGCGTGCTGGATTTCGCCGCCGGCGGGGGCCTGGCCGCCATCGCCGCGGTCCGCGCCGGCGCGTCCCTGGTGGAAGCCGCCGAGATCGATCCCCTGGCCTGCGCCGCCATCCGGCTGAACGCGGCCCTGAACGGCGCGGCGGTGACGGTGCTGGAGGGCGATCTGGTCGGCGCCCCCTGCCGCTGGGACACGGTGCTGGCCGGGGATGTCTGCTACGAGGCGCCGATGACCCGCCACATCCTGCCCTGGCTGCGCGCCCTGGCCGCGGCGGGGGCGGAGGTGTGGCTGGCCGATCCGGGCCGCGCCTACCTGCCGCGGGACGGCGTCGCGACGCTGGCCCCGCCGGTCGTCGTGCCGACGACGCGGGAGCTGGAGGACCGGGAATCGCGGGTGGTCGCCCTGCTGCGCCTGCTGCCCGAAGCCGCCTTCGGATCGCCACGGCCGGGCGGTAGCGTCGCGCCATGACCGCGCCCCGCCGCCTTGCGCTGCTGCTAGCCCTGCTGCCGCTGGCCTGCCACGTCCCGCCGGCTGCGGCGCGGCAGGGCGGGCGCGCGGAGGACCGGGCGGGCGGTCACCGCGCCGCTGGCCCGGCCGGGCACGGGACGGTGCGGCATTATGATGGCCAGGGCCGCTCGCTCGGCCGCAGCGCGGCCGGCCCGTCGGGCAGCATCCGGCACTATGATGCGGCCGGCCGCTCCCTGGGCCGCACCGAGGTCGCGCGCGACGGCAGCGCCCGCCACCATGACGCGCAGGGACGCCTGGTCGGCCGGTCGGAGCGGCGCTGAGCGTTCGCCCGCAGGCCGCGTTGATTTCGACGGACCTTGATTCGCAGGCTCGATCCATCCGGCCGCTTCGGGCGCGGGACGCCGCAGGGACATCGGGTGAAGCCCTCAGCCACCCCTTCCTGCTTTCCCGGTGCGGCAAGGCCGGTCGGGGAAGGGAGGGAACTCCCTTCCCCGAAACCCCAACCCACCTTGTATGAGTG
>CAZMCV010000052.1:0-24284 GCA_964564645.1 uncultured Acetobacteraceae bacterium | reverse complement strand
CACCCAGCTCCGCGCGGTGGAGACGACGGACCTCGCCGTGCTGAGCACGACGCAGGTGCGGGCCCTCGGCACCAGCCAGGTGGCGTCGCTGACGACGACCCAGGTCGCCGCGCTGACCACCACCCAGATGGGTGGCCTGGCCGGGACCCAGATGGGCGCGTTCAGCACGACCCAGATCGGCGCGCTGACCACGACGCAGGTCGCCGCCCTCGGCACCACCCAGGTGGCGGGCCTGGCGGCGACGCAGGTGGCGGCGCTCTCCACCACCCAGGTCGGCGCCCTGACCACCACCCAGGTGGCCGGGCTGGCGGCGACGCAGGTCGCGGGCCTCGAGAGCACGGATGTCGCGGCGCTGACCACGACGCAGATCGGCGCGCTGTCCAGCACGCAGATGGCGGCGCTGACCACCACCCAGGTGCGCGGGCTGGAGACGACGGACCTCGCCGTGCTGACCACGACGCAGGTGCATGGCCTCTCCTCCTCGCAGGTGGCGGCGCTGACGACGACGCAGCTCGGCGCGGTGACGACGACGCAGGTGGCGGCGCTGACGACGACGCAGCTGCGCGGCCTCGACACCACCCAGGTCTCGGCGCTGACCACGACCCAGCTCGGCGCGCTCACCTCGACCCAGGTCGGCGGGCTGACGACGACGCAGCTCAAGGGCCTCGACACCACCGACATCGCGGCGCTGACGACGACGCAGGTCGGCGGGCTGGCCGCGGCGCAGCTCGGCGGGCTGACCACCACGCAGGTCGCGGCGATCGAGACGACCGACCTCGCCACCCTGAACACCACGCAGATCCGTGGCTTGGCGGCGACCCAGGTGGCGGCGCTGACCACGACCCAGATCGGCGCGCTGACCACGACGCAGGTGGCGGCGCTGGCCACCTCCCAGCTCGCGGGGCTCGAGACCAGCGACGTCGCGGCGCTGACCACGACCCAGATCGGGGCGCTGAGCTCGACGCAGCTCGCCGGGCTGGCGACCACCCAGGTGGTGGCGCTCGAGACGACCGATGTCGCGGCGCTGACCACGACGCAGCTCGCCGGGCTCGGCTCCCTGCAGCTCGGCGCGCTGACGACGACGCAGCTCGGCGCAGTGACGACGACCCAGGTCGCGGCGCTGACGACGACGCAGCTGCGCGGCCTGGCCACCAACCAGGTGGCGGCGCTGACCACGACGCAGGTCGGCGCGCTGACCAGCACCCAGCTCGGCTCGCTCAGCACCACCCAGGTGCGGGCGCTGGAGACGACGGACCTGGCGGCGCTGACCACGACCCAGGCCGGCGGTCTGACCAGCGCGCAGCTCGCGGGGCTGGCGACCAGCCAGGTGGCGGCGCTGGAGACCACCGATCTCGCCGTGCTGACCACGACGCAGCTGAACGGGCTGGCCAGCAGCCAGGTGGCGGCGCTGACGACGACGCAGCTCGGCGCGCTGACCACCACCCAGGTGGGCGGGCTCAGCTCGGTCCAGCTCGGCGGGCTGACCACGACGCAGGTGGCGGCGCTGACCACGACACAGCTCGGCGCCGTCGGCACCACCGCGCTGAAGGGGCTGGGCGCGGGGCAGATCGCGGCGCTGACCTCGACCCAGGCCGGGGCGCTGACCACGACGCAGGTCGCCTCGCTGTCCACGACTCAGGTCGCGGCCATCGACACCACCGACCTGGCCGCGCTGACCACGACGCAGGTCGGCGCGCTGACCAGCACGCAGCTCCGCGCGCTGACCACGACCCAGGCCAGGGCGCTGGAGACCACCGACCTCGCCGTGCTGACCACGACGCAGCTCGCCGGCCTCACCAGCTCCCAGCTCGCCGCGCTGACGACGACCCAGCTCGGCGCGGTGACGACGACCCAGGTCGCGGCGCTGAGCACCTCCCAGCTCGGCGGGCTGACGACGACGCAGGTGGCGGCGCTGACGACGACGCAGCTCGGCGCGCTGACCACCACCCAGGTCGCGGCGCTGACCACCACCCAGGTGAAGGGGCTGGAGACGACCGACCTCGCCGCGCTGACGACGACGCAGGTCGGCGCCCTGACCAGCGCGCAGCTCGGCGCGCTGACGACGACGCAGCTGGTGGCGCTGGAGACCACGGACCTGGCGGTGCTGAACACCACCCAGATCAAGGGCCTGGCGGCGACGCAGGTGGCGGCGCTGACCACAACGCAGGTGGCGGCGCTGACCACGACGCAGGTCGGCGGCCTCGCCTCCACCCAGGTGGGCGCGCTGACGACGACGCAGGTGGCGGCGCTGACGACGACGCAGGTCGGCGGGCTCGGCACCACCCAGGTGAAGGGGCTGACCTCCTCGCAGGTCACGGCGCTCAGCTCGACCCAGGTGGGCGTGCTGACCACGACGCAGGTGGCGGCGCTGGCCACCTCGCAGATCGTCGGCCTGGACACGACGGATGTCGCGGCGCTGACGACGACGCAGATCGGCGCGCTGGGCACCAGCCTCGTCGGGGCGCTGACCACGACGCAGCTCCGCGCCATCGAGACGACGGACCTCGCCGTGCTGACGACGACGCAGGTCGGCGGCCTCGGCACCGCGCAGGTCGTCGCCCTGACCACGACCCAGGTCGCCGCGCTCACCACCACCCAGGCCGCCGCCCTGACCTCGACCCAGGTCGGCGCGCTGAGCACGACCCAGGTGGGGGCGCTGACGACGACGCAGATCGGCGCCTTCGGCACCACCCAGGTGCGCGGCCTGGGTTCCGCCCAGGTCGCCTCCCTCAGCACGACCCAGGTCGTCGCGCTGACCACGACCCAGGTCGGCGCGCTGAGCACCAGCCAGGTCAAGGGGCTGGAGACGACCGACGTCGCCGCGCTGACCACGACCCAGATCGGCGCGCTCACCTCCACCCAGCTCGCGGCGCTGGCCGCCACCCAGGTGGTGGCGCTGACGACGACGGGCATCGGCACGCTCGGGACGTCGCAGGCCGTCGGGCTGACCACCAGCCAGCTCGCCGCGCTGACCACCAGCCAGGTCACCGCGCTGACCACCACCGCGGTCGCCGGGCTGACCACGACGCAGATGCCGGGCTTCACCACGACGCAGATCGCGGCGCTGACGACGACGCAAATCGGCGGGCTGGAGACGAGCGACATTGCCGCGCTGTCGAGCACCCAGGTGGCCGGCTTCACCACCACCCAGATCGGCGCGATGTCGGTCGCGCAGGTCAACGCCCTGTTCGCCTGAACCGAGCGCCCGGCCGCATCGCCGCGCGGCCGGGCCAAGACCGAGGATCCTGGCATGCACAGAATGAGCATCGCCGAGCTGGTCGGGGCCGCCCAGGCCCTGGCCGCCGCCGCGGGGCCGGCGGAAGCGGCCGCGCTGTACCGCGACTGGGCGGCTTCCCATGCCGACCATCCCGCGCTGCATGCAGTCGATTTCAACCGCGGCGTGCTGCTCTCGGCCGCCGGCGACCTCGCCGGGGCGGTGGAGGCCTTCACCGCCGCGATCCGGCGCCAGCCGGGCTTCCTGCCGCCCTACATCAACCTCGGCGCGGCGCTGGAGCGCATGGGGGCGGGGGCGCAGGCCTTCCAGCACTGGGCGCATGTGACGACCAGCCTCGCCGGCCTCAGCGGCGACAGCGTCACCTGGAAGGTGACCGCGCTCAAGCAGATGGCGCAGATGCTGGAGGGCGGGCGGCATCTCGGCCAGGCCGAGGACACGCTGCGCCAGATCGCCGAGCTGACGCCGGGCCCGCAGCGCGACGTGGTGCAGCACTGGATCGCGCTGCGCCAGCGGCAATGCCGCTGGCCGCTGCTGGAACCCCTGGCGGGGATGGACCGCGCCGCGCTGCTCCGGGCGATGGCGCCGCTGAGCCTGGCGAATTACGCCGACGACCCGATGCTGCTGCTGGCGGTGGCGCATGCCTATGGCCGCCAGGATGTCGGCTGGCCGGCGGAGTTCCGCACCACCGGCGATTTCGCCGACCGCATCGAGGAGGTGCCGGCGCGGCGGCGGCTGCGCATCGGCTACCTCTCCTCCGATCTCCGCGCGCATGCGATCGGCCACCTGATGGCGGAGATGCTCGGCCTGCACGACCGCGCCACGGTCGAGGTGTTCGCCTATTACTGCGGCATCCCGCAGGAGGACGCGACCAAGGCGCGCATCCGCGCCGGCGTCGAGCACTGGCGCGACATCACCCCGCTCGACGACGACGCGGCGCTTGCCCTGATGCTCGGCGACCGGGTGGACATCCTGGTCGACGTGAACGGGCACACCCGCGGCGCGCGCACGCGGCTGCTGGCCCGCCGCCCGGCGCCGGTCATCGTCAACTGGCTGGGCTATCCCGGGACCATGGGCAGCCCCTATCACCACTACATCATCGCCGACCCGCACATCATCCCGCCCGGCGAGGAGCGCTGGTATTCCGAGCGCGTGCTGCGGCTGCCCTGCTACCAGCCCAACGACCGGAGCCGGCCGACCGGGACGGATCCGGCGCCAAGCCGCGCCGATGCCGGCCTGCCCGAGGATGCGACGGTCTTCTGCAGCTTCAACGGGACGCAGAAGATCACGCCCTTCGTCTTCGCCCGCTGGATGGAGATCCTGCGCGCGGTGCCCGGCAGCGTGCTGTGGCTGCTGAAGGGGTGCGAGGAGGTCGACACCCGCCTGCGCGCCGGCGCGGCGGCCTCGGGCATCGCGCCGGAGCGCCTGGTCTTCGCCCCGCTCGCCGGCAATGCGGAGCATCTGGCGCGCTACGCCCTGGCGGACCTGTTCCTCGACACCCTGCCCTATGGCGCGCACACCACCGCCTCCGACGCGCTGTGGATGGGCGTGCCGGTGCTGACGGTCCCCGGGCGCAGCTTCGCCGCGCGGGTCTGCGCGAGCCTGGTGCGGGCGGCGGGGATTCCCGAGCTCGTCTGCGACAGCCCGGCCGAGTATGTCCGCCGCGCCGTGGAGCTGGGCCGCGACCGCGCCACGCTGCGGCCCCTGCGCGAGCGGCTGATCGCGGGGCGGGGCAGCGCCATCCTGTTCGACACGCCCGGCCTCGTGCGGAATCTGGAGGCGCTGTTCCAGGGCATGTGGGCGGATTTCGTCGCCGCGCGGCTGCCGCGGCCGGACCTGGCGAATCTCGACACCTATCTCGAGCTCGGCGCCGGAATGGACCATGATTCCGAGGAGACCTCCTTCCGCCCCGACTACGAGGCGCGCTGGCGGGACGCGCTGTCGCGCCGCCACGCCTTCGCGCCGCTGCCGCGCGATGGCCGGCTCTGGCGCGACGCGGCGGCGGGCTGAGGAGGGCGGAGATCATGACCCTCGCCGTCCTGCGCGACGCCGCCCCGCCGGCTTCGAGCGTCCCCGACCCCGACTGGCTCGCCGAGTTGCTGCGGGCGGGGCGCTGGACCGGCCTCGCGCCGCTCGAGGCCGCGCGCTTCCGCCGCGCGCTGACGGGCCTGCCGCTGGAGCGGCTGATGCCGCTGATCGAGGGCGGGGCGGCGCCGGCGCCGGCGATCGAGGCCTATCGCGTCTGGATCGGCGCCAACCCGCAGGCGCCGCAACTCTTCGCCGCCTGGTTCAACCTTGGCGTGCTGCTCGCCGCCCAGGGCGACCGGTCGGGGGCGGTGATCGCCTATCGCCAGGCGCTGGCGCTGAAGCCCGACCTCTACCAGGCCGCGGTCAATCTCGGCCTCGCGCTGGAAGCCGAGGGGCAGGAGGAAGCCGCGCTCGGCGTCTGGGAGGGCGCGCTGCAGCCGGATGCGGCGCGCACCGCGCTGCTGAACCATCGCGGCAGGCTGCTCGAGAATCGCAAGCGCTACGCGGAGGCGGAGCGGGCGCTGCATGCGAGCCTGCTGACCGATCCGGCGCAGCCCGACGTGGTCCAGCACTGGAGCCACATCCGCCAGAAGGCCTGCCTCTGGCCGCCGCTCGGGGCGGGTGTGCCGGGGCTGGATGCGGAGACGCTGGTGCTGCAGGGCGGGCCGCTCGGCGCGCTGGCCGCCACGGACGATGTCGCGCTGCAGCGCCGCATCGCCGAAGCCTGGCTGGCGCGGAAGGTTCCCGCGGCGCCGGAACGGCTCGCCCCGCCCGCCGGCCATGGCGGGCATGACCGGATCCGGCTGGGCTACCTCTCCTCCGATTTCTGCCGCCACGCCATGGGCTTCCTGATCGTCGACCTGCTGGAGCGCCATGACCGCGGCCGCTTCGAGGTGTTCGGCTATTGCTCGACGCCCGAGGATGGCAGCGGGATCCGGCAGCGCATCCTCGCCGCGCTCGACCACCACGTGCCGATCGGCGCGCTGTCCGAGGAGGCGGCGGCGCGGCGGATCCGGGCCGACGAGATCGACATCCTCGTGGACCTGAACGGGCTGACCCGCGGGGCCAGGCTCGGCGCGCTGCGCTGGAAGCCGGCGCCGGTGCAGGCGACCTATCTCGGCTATGTCGGGCCGGTCCCGATCCCCGAGCTCGACTGGATGATCTGCGACGGCTTCGTCGTGCCGCCCGGGCAGGCGCCGCTCTACGCGCCGCGCCCCCTGCCGCTCGACGGTCTCTACCAGGCGAATGATGCGCGCGGGGAGGCGGCGCTGCCACCCGTCTCCCGCGCCGGGGAAGGGCTGCCGGAGCGCGGCTTCGTCCTCACCTGCTTCAACAATTTCTACAAGATCACGGAACCGGTCTTCGATGCCTGGATGGCGATCCTCCGCCGCCTGCCCGATGCGGTGCTGTGGCTGATCGAGGACAATGCGGCCGGCTGCGCCGCGCTCCGGCGGGCGGCCGAGGCGCGCGGGATCGCGGCCGGGCGGATCGTCTTCGCGCCGCGCGCCGATCCGCCGCACTACCTCGCGCGGCTCGGCCTCGCCGACCTCTTCCTCGACACCTTCCCCTACAATGCCGGCACGGTCGCCAGCGACGCGCTGCGCATGGGGCTGCCGATCGTGACCCTGGCCGGCCGTGCCTTCGCCGCGCGGATGGCCGGCAGCCTGCTGCGCTCGGTGGGGCTGGAGACGGGGATCGCCACGACGCTGGAGGGCTATGTCGAGACGGCGGTGGCGCTGGGCCGCGATCCCGCGCGCCTGGCGGCGGCGCGGGCGGTGCTTGCCGGCGGCGAGGCCTGGCGGCGCGGCCCCGGCGATGGCGCGGCCTTCGCCGCGCGGATCGAGGCCGCCTATGAGCGGATCCGGCTGAAGCCCGACTGACCTTGGGGCCGGGGGAAGTTTCTTTCCCCCGGAAGGGGATCAGGCCGCCAGCGCGGCCTCCGCCGGCGCACGCCAGGCCGTCGCCCAGAGGGCGAAATGCTCGTCACGGATCACGCGCACGATCGGGAAGCCCGCCGCGCGCAGCGCCGCGTCCAGGGTGCGTGCCGTGAACCCCGTGCGGTGCGCCATGAAGCCGTTGCCGGCGGCGATGGCGGCGCGGAACCCGTAGACCATGTCGAGCGGGCTGATCGGCCCGGCAGGGGAGAGATAGGCGGGCTCGTCCAGCCGATCCTCGGCGATCAGCGCGGCGGCGCGCTGCAGGTCCGGCACGGTGATCAGCGCGAAGCCGCCCGGGGCCAGCACGCGGTGGAACTCGGCGAGCGCGCGCGGCACCTCATGCGCGAACAGATGCTCGAGGTTGTGCGCCGAGTAGACGGCATCGGCCGATCCCTCCGCCACCACGCCCATGTCGGTGATGGAGGCGAGGATGTCGGGCGCGACGCCCGGATCGATGTCGAGGCGCACCTCCTGCCACGCGCCGGCGGGGAAGAAGTCCGCCGGCAGCTTGCGGGGATCGGCCACGCCGCTGCCGACATGCAGGACGGTGCGCGGGGCGGGCAGGGGGGTCATCGGCAGGGCACTCCGGATCGGGGGGGCATCACGCCGCCAGCGGCCGCGCCTGGCAGCGCGCCAGGAGGGAAGCCGCGCGGGACCCGCCATGCCGGGCATCGTGCTCGGCCAGCAGGCGGTAGGCGAGGTCGGCCGAGCCGTAGCAGCGCTCGAGGATCAGGGCCGCCGCCAGAAGCTGCCGGTCGGTCAGCAGGTCGGGCCGCGCCGGGTCGCGCACGAAGACCGCATCCGCCCAGACCAGCTGGCCGAGGCCGGCATAGGGATCGCCGTTCACCAGCACGGGGGCGAAGGCGCGGCTGACCTCGGGGAAGAAGCGGTGCAGGCGGAAGCCGTGGCCGCGCAGGAACAGCTCCACCTCGCTGAACAGCGGCTGGTCGCGATAGAGCGGCAGGAACTCCACCTCCGCCTGGATCACCACCGCGTCGCGCAGCCGTGCCTCGGCGTGCCGCAGCACCATCAGCTCCGCGCCCTGGATGTCGAGCTTGAGCAGGTCCGCCCCCGCCGTCTCCGGCACGTCGTCGAGGCGCACCGTCCCGACCGCCTCGGTGCCGATCACGCGGCCCCAGGCGGGGAAGCCATGGAACAGCGCCAGCACCGCCGGGTCGGGCTCGAGCAGCGAGGTCATGCCGGGCGCCTGGCAGATGTGCAGCACATGCGTCCCGCCATCGCCGACGGCGTGCGGGAAGTAGCGCTCCAGCGGGCCCTTGCGCGCGTCCAGCGTCGCCAGCGCGGCGCGGTTGGGCTCGAAGCCCACCACCTCGGCCTCGCCGGCGCGCAGCAGGCCGGCATAGGGCGGTTCCGAATCGATCGGGTTGGCGCCGATATCGACGACCTTCACGCGGAAGGCGGTCTCGTCCTCGGGCATCGCATCGGCCTCCTGCCGTGTCGCGGGACCATCAGGCGGCGGCGGCGACCAGCGCGGGCCGGGCGGAGGCCGCCGGAAGCGCCACGCCGAGCAGCGCGGCGAAATAGGCGATGGTGCGCCGCAGCCCTTCCTCGAGCGGCACGGCCGGCTGCCAGCCGAGCAGACGCCGCGCCCTGGCGATGTCCGGGCAGCGCTGCATCGGGTCGTCCTCCGGCAGCGGGCGCAGCACGAGGTCGGAGCGGGCATCGGTCAGCCGCAGCACCATCTCGGCCAGGGCGCGGATGGTGAACTCCCCCGGATTGCCGAGATTGACCGGGCCGGTCACCGCATCCGGCGCGTCCATCAGCCGCACCAGCCCGTCGATCAGGTCGTCGACATAGCAGAAGGACCGGGTCTGGGTGCCCTCGCCATAGAGGGTGATGGGCTCGCCCTTCAGCGCCTGGACGATGAAGTTCGACACCACGCGCCCGTCATTGGGGTGCATGCGCGGCCCGTAGGTGTTGAAGATGCGCGCGACGCGGATGTTGACCCCGTTCTGCCGGTGGTAGTCGAAGAACAGCGTCTCGGCGCAGCGCTTGCCCTCGTCGTAGCAGGAGCGCGGGCCGATGGGGTTGACGTGGCCGCGGTATTCCTCGGGCTGCGGATGGATGGTGGGGTCGCCATAGACCTCGCTGGTCGAGGCCTGGAGGATCTTCGCCCCGGTGCGCTTGGCCAGTCCCAGCATGTTGATCGCGCCATGGACGCTGGTCTTCACCGTCTGCACCGGGTTGTGCTGGTAGTGCACGGGCGAGGCCGGGCAGGCGAGGTTGTAGATCTCGTCCACCTCCACGTAGAGCGGGAAGGTGACGTCGTGGCGCATCACCTCGAAGCGCGGATCGTCGCGCAGGTGAGCCAGGTTGTCCCGCGACCCGGTGAAGAAATTGTCGACGCAGAGCACCTCCGCCCCGTCGCGCAGCAGCCGCTCGCAGAGATGGGAGCCGAGGAAGCCGGCGCCTCCGGTGACCAGGATCCGTTTGCGCGCGCGCTTCATGCTGGCTCCCTCCGGGCCTGGAGACGGGCAATCCTGGCGCCGCCGCCTTACGGAAAGGTTCACGCCGCCCGTCCCGAGCTTGTCGCTGGACGCCGCCCGCGATCCGGCCGAGGCTGGGCGCGGACCCGAACCGAGCCCGGAGCGCCCCCCGCGTGCAGATCATCGACGCCCCCTTCCGCCTGACCGTCTGCGGCATCGAGGAGCTGGGCGGCCATTGCGAGACCGGGGTGAGCCATGTGCTCTCCATCCTCGATCCCGAATGGCCGGTGCCGGAGGCCTTCGGGCAGTATGGCGAGCATGCGCGGCTCGAGCTGCGCTTCCACGACATCATCGAGGAGACGCCCGGCCAGCACGCGCCGAGCGCGGACCATGTCGCCGAGGTGCTGGCCTTCGGCCGCGACCTGATGGCCGAGCCGCCGGAGGACGGGCACCTCCTGGTGCATTGCCATGCCGGGATCTCGCGCTCCACCGCCTCGATGGCGCTGATCCTGGCGCAGGCCCTGCCGCACATCCCCGCCCCGGCGATCCTCGGCGAGATCCTGCGGATCCGCGAGAAGGCCTGGCCCAATCTGCGGATCCTCGAGCTCGGCGAGGCGATGATCGGGCGACACGGGGAGTTCAGCACCGCCGCGCGGCGCCTCTACCGCCACCAGCTCGCGCTCCGCCCGCATCTGGCCGAGTTCTTCGAGCGCGGCGGCCGCGGGCGGGAGGTCGCGGCGGCGCGGCTGCCGGACGGCGGCTGAGTGCCGGACGCGCCGAGGGACCCGGTCGAGGAGCTGCGCGGGGAGATCGTCGCCCTCGAGACCGCGCTCGCCGCGGCCTTCGGCGAGATCGCGGTGCTGCGCGCCGCGGTCGAGGGCGGCGGCACCGAGGCCGCGCTGCGCGCGATGGAGGGCATGGCCGCGTCGCTCGAGGGCGCGATGCTGCGCGGCGTGGTCGGCGCGGAGGCCGCCGGGCGGCCCGACGCGGCGTCCGGCTTCGAGCGGCGGATGGAGATGATCGCGCACGCGCTGCGCAACGCCATCGCCTTCCGCGGGCCATAGCCCCCGGGGGGGTTGGCAGCAGGCCCCGGTCCGGGTGTAGGCTTCCCGGTCAGGGGATCGTGCCCCTCTCGGGAGGAAACCATGGACGGTTCGACCGCCGCGCGGCCCAAGCACAAGCTCGCCATCACCAAGAAGGCGACCGCACCCCTCGTCGCGGGCCGCCGCACCTTCTTCCGCTACCGCGACCTCGGCGTCGCGGATGCGACCGGCGGCGCCATGCGCGCGCAGGTGATGGAAGCGATCTCGGGCATGACCGAGCCCACCGGCTGGCACGTCCATCATTGCGAGGCGCAGTTCGTCTACGTCCTCAAGGGCTGGGTCGAGCTGGAATTCGAGGATGGTACGCGCGAGAAGCTCGAGCAGGGCGACAGCGTGATGATCCCGGGCGAGATGAAGCACAACGAGATCTCGACCTCGGACGATGTCGAGATCCTCGAGCTGTCGATCCCCGGCCCGATGGGCACGACGCCCGTCGAGCCGCCGGCCGGCATGACCCGCGCCTGATCCCGCTTGCGGCCGCCCCGGGCGATCCGGGGCGGCCCCTGGCGCCGCGACGGGAGGCCAGGTCGGGGACAGGCCCGGCGGGGGCCGGGGCCCGACCTGTCGCCGGGCGCGACCACTCAATACGACAAAAGAACATAATATCCCCGGGAGGGACCATCCATGACGATCGGGACGATGACGGGGCGCCGGCCCTTTCTGGTGGGCGGCGGCGTGGCGCTGGCGGGGCTGGCCGGCTGGGGCGGCGCGGCGCGCGCCCAGGCGCAGGGCACCATCCGCCTTGGCGTCATCAGCGACATGTCCGGGCCCTTCGCCGACCTGGCCGGGCAGAACTCGGTCGCCGCCACGCGGCTGGCCGCGCAGGAGGCGATGGCCGCGCATCCCGGGCTGAAGGTCGAGGTGCTGGCCGCCGACCACCAGAACAAGCCCGACGTCGCCTCCAACATCGTCCGCCAGTGGTTCGACCGCGACGGCGTCGATGCGGTGGTCGATGTCCCGGCCAGCTCCGCCGCGCTGTCGGTCGCCGGGATCGTGAAGGAGAAGAACAAGGTCTTCCTCGCCTCCTCGCCCGGCACGTCCGAGCTGACCGGGGCGCATTGCAACGCCAACACCGTGCAGTGGACCTACGACACCTGGATGCTGGCGAACTCCACCTGCCGCGCGCTGGTCGCCGAGGGCGGGGACAGCTGGTTCTTCGTCGTCGCCGACTACGCCTTCGGCCATGCGATGGAGGCGGACGGGACGCGCTTCATCACCCAGGCCGGCGGCAAGGTGCAGGGCAGCACGCGCTACCCCTTCCCCGCGACCACCGATTTCTCCGCCTTCCTGCTGCGCGCCCAGGCGAGCCGCGCCAAGGTGGTCGGGCTGGCCTTCGGCGGCGTCGACCTGGTGACGGCGGTGAAGCAGTCGGCCGAGTTCGGCCTGACGCGCCGCGGCCAGAAGGTCGCCGCGCTGATCATGTTCATCACCGAGGTGCACGCGCTCGGGCTGCAGGCGGCGCAGGGGCTGGTCTGCTCGGAGACCTTCTACTGGGACCTCAACGATCGCACGCGGGCCTTCAGCGCGCGGCTGCGCCAGGGCTTCGGCACCCAGGCGCCGACCATGGTGCATGCCGGCTGCTATGCCGCGACCTTGCACTACCTGAAGGCGGCGGCGGATATGGGCGTGCCGGCGGCGAAGGCCAGCGGGGCGGCCACCATGGCGCGCATGAAGGCGATGCCGACCGACGACGACGCCTTCGGCAAGGGGCGCATCCGCGAGGATGGCCGCAAGCTGCACGAGGCGCTGCTGCTGCAGGTGAAGTCGCCCGAGGAGAGCAAGGGCCCCTACGACTACTACAAGCTGGTCCGCACCACCCCCGGCGAGGAGGCGTTCCGCCCGCTGTCCGAAGGCAATTGCCCGATGGTGAGGAGCTAGACGCGATGGCCAAGGCCTGGCTGATGGTCCGCGCGGTGGTCGCCGAGGTCGCCGACCGCCCCCGCTTCGACCTGTGGTACGAGAAGGAGCACCTGCCCGAGGCCGTCGCCGGCTTCGGCGCGGTGCGCGGCTGGCGCTGCTGGAGCGCGATCGACCCGTCGATCCACTACGCCTTCTACGAATTCCCCGATCTCGACCGCGCCCGCGCGGTCCTGGAATCGGACGCGATCCGCGCCTCGATCGCCGAGTTCGACCGGGTCTGGGGCGAGCGCGTGATTCGCTCGCGCGAGATCATGGAGCTGGCCGGCGAGGTCGGCTGAGGAGGAACGCGCCACCATGCGGTTCGGCATCGCCATCCCGACGGATGCGGAGAGCTGGAAGCTCGTCCAGCGGGCGGAGGAGCTCGGCTTCGCCTCCGCCTGGTTCTACGACACGCAGATGCTCTCGGCCGACTGCTTCGTGGCGATGGGCGCGGCGGCGGTGAAGACCTCGCGCATCCGGCTGGGCACGGGGGTGCTGATCCCGTCCAACCGGATCGCCGCCGTCACCGCCAACGCCTTCGCCTCCCTGAACAAGCTGGCGCCGGGGCGGATCGACATGGGCCTCGGCACCGGCTTCACGGGGCGGCGGGCGATGGGCCTGGGTGCGATGAAGCTCGGCGCCTTCGAGGACTATGTCCGCGTCATGATGGCGCTGCTGGCCGGCGAGACGGTGGAGACCGAGATCGAGGGCGAGACGCGGAAGATCCGGCTGCTCAACCCCGATCTCGGCCTGATCGACACGACGACGCCGATGCGCCTGCACCTGGCCGCGGCCGGCCCGCGGGCGCGGCGCCTGACGGCGCGGCTCGGCGCGGGCTGGATCAACTTCTTCTCCGACGTTCCCGCGGCCGTGACGATGCTCGGCGAGATGCGGCAGGCCTGGGAGGCGGCGGCGCAGCGCGATCCGCTGCAGGCGACCGCCTTCGTCCTCGGCTGCGTGCTGGAGGAGGGCGAGCCCTATGACAGCCCGCGCGCCATCGCCCAGGCCGGCCCCCGCGCCTGCGTGCTGCTGCACCGCGCGGCGGACGAGGCGCTGTCCGGCCTGCCCAATATCAGCCCGTTGCCGGAGAGCGTGCGCCGCGAGGTGGAGGGCTATGTCGCGCTCGCCCGGACCTTCGAGCCGAAGGACGCGCCCTGGCTGATGAACCACCGCGGCCATCTGATGTTCGTGAAGCCCGAGGAGCGGCCCTTCGTCTCCGGCGAGATGATCCGCATCACCAGCTTCACCGCGACCGAAGCCGAGTTGAAGCGGCGCATCGGCGACCTGCGCGACGCCGGCTACACCGAGTTCACCGTCCAGATGGTGCCCGGCCAGGAGCACGCGATCGAGGACTGGGCGCGGATCAAGCGCGCCTTCGAATAGGGGAACGTCCCGATGTCCGCCTACACCCAGATCGCGGTCGAGCAGCGCGGCCCCGTCGCCTGGCTGCTGCACGACCGGCCGGAGATGCGCAACGCCGAGAGCAGCGTGCTGCTCGACGAGCTGGACCACGCGCTGGCCGCCGCCGTCGCCGACGACGCGGTGCGCTGCATCGTCATCGGCGGGCGCGGCGCGCATTTCTCCGCCGGCCACGATCTGAAGGAGGGCCAGGAGAAGCGGCAGGGCTTCACGGTGGAGCAGCGCTGGGAATACGAGGAGAAGCGCTACCTCGAATACTCCTTGCGGATCTGGGACTGCCCGAAGCCGACCATCGCCGCCGTGCAGGGGGCCTGCATCGCCGGCGGCTTCATGGTGGCGAACATGTGCGACCTGATCGTCGCCGCCGACGACGCCTTCTTCGCCGACCCGGTCTGCAAGACGCTCGCGGCCTCGGCGGTCGAGGTGCTGTGCCACCCCTGGGTGATGGGGCTGCGCGCGGCGAAGGAGTTCCTGTTCACGGGCCGGCGCATGGGGGCGGAGGAGGCGCATCGCCTCGGCATGGTCAACCGCGTGGTGCCGCGGGCGGAGCTGGACGCGGCCACCCAGGCGCTGGCCGAGGACATCGCCTCCGCCCCGCCCTTCGCCATCAAGCTGACCAAGCGCTCGCTCAACCGCAGCGCCGACCTGATGGGCTTCCGCGCCGGGGTGATGGCGCATTTCGACACGCACCAGCTCGCGCATGTGACGGAGGAGTTCCGCCGCACGCGCGAGCGCGGCCTCGCCTCCGCCATCCAGCGCGGCAAGGCTCAGACGGCGGGCTGAAGCACCTCCAGGATCCAGGCCGAGAGCTCCGCCTCCATCGCCTCGCGGCACTCCGCCAGGCGGTGACCCGCGCCGGGGTAGAGGACCAGCCGCTTCGGCTCGAACGCCTGGGAGTGGATCCAGCGGGAGCACGCATCCGGCAGCACGTCATCCGCCGTGCCATGCATCAGCAGCAGCGGCCGCGGGCTGATGCGGGAGACGCCCTGGGTGCCGGCCGTCTGGCTCGCCAGCGCCGCGACCCCCGCCACCAGGTCCGTCGCGATCCCGCCCGCGCTGATCGCGACCGCGCCGCCGAAGGAATGCCCGACCAGCAGGACCCGCGTCACGCCGAGCCCGCCGAGCCAGGCGATCGCCAGCAGCGCATCCAGCATGCAGGGCCGCGGGTCGCCCGGATGCCGCCAGGCGATCTCGAGCGAGGCGATGCCATGCTGGGCATGCAGCCGCCCGCCGAGCCGCGCATAGAGCCCCTCCGCCGGCCCGCCGAAGCCGCCGCGCGCGCCGCAGAGCCAGAGCACCGCCGCCTCCGCCCCCGCATCGCGGTGCAGCCGGGCGGCGAGGTCGCCGGCTTCGGTGCGCAGCGTGACCGCGCCCTCCGGCCCGTGCTCCACGCCCAGCAGGGAAAGGCCCGGGATCTCCGTCATCCGTCCATCCTGGCGCGGCGGCGCGGTCCCGGCCAGCCTGCCGGACCGTGCCTAGGAACCGCGGGCCGCACGCGCCATGCTGCGCCCGAGAAGGGAGGAACGCCGCATGCAGATCGGGTTCAACCTGCCCGTCAGCGGGCCCATGGCCGACCCCGCGGTGATGGTGCGCATGGCGCGCCTCGGCGAGGAGCTCGGCTTCGACTACCTGACGCTGACCGACCACATCGCCCTGCCGGACACCAGCGTCCCCGGCTACCCCTATTCGGAATCGGGCGCCTTCTACTCCCCCGATCCCGGCCACCGGCACGAGCAGGTCACGGCCGCCACCTTCATCGCCGCCAAGACCGAGCGCATCCGCCTGGTGCTGGCCGTGCTGGTGGTGCCGCACCGCCCCGCCGTCCTGGCGGCCAAGATGCTGGCGACCCTCGACGTGCTCTCGGGCGGGCGGCTGACGGTCGGCGTCGGCGCGGGCTGGCTGCAGCCGGAGATCGAATCCGTCGCCCTCACCCCCTTCGCCGAGCGCGGCGCCGTCACGGACGCCTATCTCGACGCCTTCCGCACCCTCTGGACCGAGGACCGGCCGAGCATCGCCAACCGCTACGTCCGCTATGACGGGCTGGTGTTCGACCCGAAGCCCGTGCAGAAGCCGCACCCGCCGATCTGGGTGGGCGGGGAGAGCAACCCCTCCATGCGCCGCGCCGCGCGGGTGGGCGATGCCTGGTACCCGATCGGCAGCAACAACGCCCACCTGCTGGACACGCTGCCGCGGCTCGAGGCCGGGATCGCGAAGCTGCGCCGCCTGACCGAGGCCGCCGGGCGCGACCCGGCCGCCATCGGGGTCGTCTACCGCGTAAAGCGCCACGCCTTCGCGGCGCCGCCCGCCACCGACGGCCACCGCCGCCTGTTCAGCGGCACGATCGAGGACGTGCTGGCCGACATCGCCGCGCTGCGCCGCCTCGGCGTCACCGCGATCGATGTGGATTTCGAGGGGCGCGACGCCGGCCGCGCGGCCGAGGAGATGCGGCGATTCCGCACCGAGGTGATGGACCGGGTCTGATCCCGCGCGCCTGGCATCGTCGGGGCAGCCGGGCGGCGGCGCCGTCCCGGCGCAGGTTACGATCCGGTGGAACCGCCGGCGGATCCACCGGATCCTGCGTAACCCGCCCTCGTTCCCATGCTTTCGAGAGCGGGGACATGCGCTCGGATGATTCCCTCCGAACCCGGCTTGCCCTAGCCTGACCGCATCCGGCGCCGCGTCGCGCGGCGGCCGGGGAGGAAACGTCATGACCGGAACCGGCGGGCGGGGCCGGGGCGCTCCGCGTGCCCGGACCCGAAGGGCGCCCGCGTGACGCCACCCCCCGACGCCTCGGGCGACCCGCCGCCGCGGCTGGCCGACCCGCCGCGGCCGGGCTTCCTGGCCCCGCTGCGCCATCCGGGCTTCCGGATGCAGTGGCCGTCCGACCTCGCCGTCTCCTGGGCCTTCGAGATGGAGACGATCATCCTCGGCTGGTACGTGCTGGCCGAGACCGGCTCCGTGATCTGGCTGACGGTGTTCGGCGCGCTGCCCTTCCTCGGCACCCTGCTCTCGCCCTGGTACGGCATGATGGGCGACCGCATCGGGCATCGCCGCGTGCTGGCGGCGATGCGGGCCTGCTACGCGGTCATGGCCGCGCTGCTCACCGCGCTCATCCTGGCGGACCAGCTCGACCCGATGCTGGTGATCGCGCTGGCGACGCTGATCGGGCTGGTGCGGCCCTCCGACATCGGCATGCGCAACGCGCTGATCGGCGCGGCCATGCCGCCGGCGCTGCTGATGGGGGCGATCGGGCTCGGGCGGACGGGGATGGATGCGGCGCGCATCGCGGGGGCGCTGACCGGGGCGGGGCTGGTCGCGCTGATCGGCATGGGCGCGGCCTATGTCGTGGTCACGGGGCTGTATGGGGCGAGCCTCCTGCTGATCCTGCGCGTCCCCGACCCGCCGGCGCGGCCGCGCGACACGCTTCATGCCGCCTCCGCCCGGCGCGAGCTGGTGGAGGGGCTCGCCCATGCCTGGACCACGCCGCCGCTGCTGGCCGCGCTGTTCCTGGCCTTCCTGGCCAATCTCGCGGCCTACCCGCTCTCGGGCGGGCTGCTGCCCTATGTGGCGCGGGAGGTCTACGGGATCGACCGCACCGGGCTCGGCCACCTGGTGGCCAGCTTCGCCGCCGGCGGGCTGGTGGGATCGCTGCTGCTCAGCGCGGTGGGCGGGCGGATCCGGCCGGGGCGGGCGATGATCCTGGCCTGCGGTCTCTGGTTCGCCCTGCTGCTGGTCTTCGCGCGGGTGGACACCCCGTTGGCCGGGATGGTCCTGCTGGGGCTCGCCGGCTTCGTGCAGAGCCTCTGCATGGTGCCGATGGCGGTGCTGCTGCTGCGCGTGGCCGGGGATCGCTACCGCGGCCGGGTGATGGGGCTGCGGATGCTGGCGGTCTACGGGCTGCCGATCGGGCTGCTGGCGGCGGGGCCGCTGGTGGCCTGGTGGGGCTTCGGTGGCGCCGCGACGGGGTATGCGGCGCTCGGCCTGCTCTGCACCCTGGCGGCGGCGCTGCGGTGGCGGCGGCATCTTTGGCCGCGCGGGGCGCTGGCGAATGCGCTGCGCGGCTGAGGGTGGAGGCGCGGCGCGGGGGGAAGAAGACACGTCTTCCCCCCTGGCCCCCCATCATCGCTTTTTGGCACGTGTCCCGGGTGGGGGAGGAGGGGGTCAGGCGAAGACGCGGCGGATGCTGGCCCGCAGCGCCGGCATCAGCGCGGTCTCGTCGGTCTGGTTCACGTAGTCGCCGGTGTAGAGCTTCACGACCAGCGCGCGCCGCGCGACGGTGTCGGGGTGGAAGCGGATCGCCATGCCGCCGCGGGTGAACCGCACCACGCGGAAGCGCAGCCGGATGTCGCCCCCATCCAGCCAGATCTCGCCCTGGCGCGGCGCCTGCTCGATGCCCTCGGCGGACACCGAGGCGCCGCGCGTCGACAGGTCGCGCAGCCGCGTGAACCAGCGGCCGCCATCCGGGAAGCAGACCAGCGCCGCCTCGTCGGTCGCGAAGCGCTCCTCCTTGCGCGGGCGCGGCGGCTCGACGCAGCACGCGATGACGAGGCCGAGCAGCAGCAGGCTCAGCATCGCCCAGACGATGACCAGGGCGAAGCCCTCATCCTCGCGCCCCGGGGACCAGTCCGAGACGTGCTGCAGCATGCCCGCCACCGTCAGCGCGGCGAGCGTGGCGAAGGGGGCGAGCAGGCCCCAATGCACGGTCGTGCCATCGCGCGACAGCCCCTTCGGCGTCACCCGGAAGGGGCGCCCGAAGGGCCGCACCAGCGCCTGCGCGACGGTCGTCATGATGGGGATCGCGACCAGAAGCTGCGCCACGTCGGACAGCAGCGGCGCGATCCGCCAGCGCGAGGCGAGGCCGAGGGCGATCAGGCTCGACGCCAGCCAGGGCGCCAGGTGGGTCATCAGCCCATCGACATCCGTCTGCATCACCAGCAGGCCGGTCCACCAGAACACCGCCGGCGCGGCCAGCGCCAGCAGCCGCGCGGGAAAGCTGCATGACCAGTAGAGCACCGTGCAGAGCTGCGAGAGCCGGCACATCAGCGGGATGCGTCCCGGCCCCCAGAAGGACCAGCGCGTGTAGATCTGCTGGATGCCGCCCAGGCACCAGCGGCTGCGCTGGGTGACGTATTCGCCGAGGCCTTCCGGCGCGAGCCCGGCCGAGAGCCGCTCGTTCAGGTAGACGGTCCGCCAGCCGCGCTCGATCAGCCGGAAGGTGGTGAGCACGTCCTCGGTGACGGATTCGGTCGCCATGCCGCCGGCCTCGACCATGGCGCGCGCGCGCAGCACGGCCGAGGTGCCGCAGCAGAAGGCCGCCCCCCAGCCATCGAGGCCGGGCATCAGGTCGCTGAAGAAGAAGCGCTGCTCGTCCGGCCAGGCATGGGCGGCGAGCAGGCCGGACTGCACCGGGTCGGGGTTGTAGAAATGCTGCGGCGTCTGCACCACGCCGACCGTCGGGTCGGCCATCAGCGGCAGGGCGCGGCGCAGGATGTTGCGGTGCGCGGCGAAGTCGGCATCGAGCAGCAGCACGAATTCCGGCGGCCGGCCTGTCCGCAGCGCGTGGCGCAGCCCGTTGTTCACGTTGCCCGCCTTGGCGTGGCTGCGGTCGCTGCGCGTCAGGTAGAGCGCGCCGAGCTCGAGCGCCAGGGTCTCCACCCAGTCCCGCCCGCCATCGTCCAGCACCCAGACGCGCAGGTCGCGATGCGCGATCCGGGTGGCGCAGAGGATGGTGCGCTCGAGGATCTCGTAGCCCTCGTTGTAGGTGCAGATGAAGACGTCGACCGGCGCATCGCGCAGCGCCTGCGGCAGCCCGGCATCGGCGACGGCCCTGCGGTCGCGCGGGCGCATCAGGAAGACCGTGGTGAGCAGCGAGGAGATCGTCGCCAGGGTCTCGATCCCGAGGAACCCCCCCGCCCAGATGGCCTGCGCCAGCCCGCCCTCCTCCGGCAGGGGCGTGGTCCAGCGCCAGTGCATGTAGGCCAGCCCGAAGCCGACCGTCGGCAGCAGCAGCGCCAGCCGCGCCGCCGTGCCCGCCGTGCCGAGGATCGAGGCGGCGAGGACCGGCAGGCCGGTCGCCAGCATCAGCGGCGCCAGGAGTTCGAGGTCGAGGCGCAGCGCCCCCGGCAGCTCCGGGATCAGCACGCCGCCGCCCCCGCCCGCCCCGGCTGCGCGCCGCGCCCCGTCACGGAGCGGCCGTATCGGCGGCGGCGCGGTCGAACAGCACCCGCCCGGTGCGCCCGACCGGGCATTCCTGGCCGCGCGGCTGCGCGATCGCCACCCGCGCCACCTGGCTCGCGCCGCGCGGGCGGGTGGGCAGGACGGCCAGGTGCCCGTCGGCGCGCAGCGTGCCATCGGTGATCCAGCCGGTCACCTTGCCGGGACGCTCCTCGCTCTCGCCATCCAGGCGCAGCCTGACCCGCGTGCCGATGCCGATGCGCGGGACATCGGTCTGCGGCACGGCGGCCAGCAGGAAGACCTCGCGGCAGTTCACCATCTCCACGATGATCTCGTCCGGCAGGACCCGCTGGCCCCGCCGGGCGAGCACCCGCCAGCCCCAGACATCCCCGCTCGCGTGCAGCACCACCTCGCGCTCCGCCTCGTGATGCGCGGATTCCTCGGCGACGCGCATCCGCGCGCGGACCAGGCCGGCTTCCTGCGCGGCCTGCTGCCGCACCAGCTCGGCGCGCCGCAGCGCGATCTCGTCCAGCCGCTGCTCGGGGTAGCCGATGCCGCCATAGCCGCCGGAGACGAAGACGCCCTGGCCGATGGCCTGCTGCTGGCGGCGCAGGGATTCGTTGCGGGCGGCCAGCGAGGCGGCCTCGTGCTGCGCCGCGTCCCGCTCGGCCTCGGCGCGCTCCAGCCCCGCCGTGGCCACGATCCCGGTCCGGTTCAGCGATTGCGCCCGCGTGGCGTCCTGCCGTGCCTTCAGCGCGCGCGCCTCGGCCGCGGCCTGCGCCTGCTCCCCCTCCCGGATGCTGGCCGCCAGCACGTCCGAGGCCTCGTGGCGATGCTCCGTCGCGCGCTTGCGGATCGTCTCGGCCAGGGCGTCCAGCGCCGCGATCTGCGTGCCGAGCTGCGCCGCCTCCGCCGAGGCGCGGTCGCGCGCCTCGATCGCATCCAGCAGCCGGCCGCGGTCGGCGAGCGGGTTGCGGATGATGGCGAGCACGGCCTGGTCGGCCATCCGCTCCCCCACCTGGGCGGCCATGTCGGTGACCTCGCCGCGGATGGGCGTGCGGATGGTGATGAGGGCCGCGGAGATCACCGCATGCTCGGAGGAGATGACCAGGCGCTGGCCGATGATGGACAGGCCGGCCGCGCCGACCAGGATCAGGGCGAGCAGGATGCGGACCGGGCGGGAGGTCAGGCGGCTCCGCCAGCCGCGCCGCGGGGGCGGCGGGCCTTCGCCGCGCTCCGGCGCGCTCATCGGCAGGGCGCCGGTCTCGGTCCGCAGGTCTGGGGAGACGATCTCGTTCATCGCAATCGACGCCGTGGCCGAGCGAGGGATAGGCGTCGGGCCTTAAGCCGGCGTGAAGCCCGGGGCGTCCCCGCGGCCCCGGACCCCGCTTCAGGTCAGGAAGGCGCCGCCATTCACATGGATCGTCTGGCCGGTGACGTAGCCGCCCTCCGGCCCGGCCAGCAGCCGCACCATCTCGGCGATCTCCTCGACGCTGCCCTTGCGGCGCAGCGGCACGCCGGAATCGCGCATCGTCCCCGGCAGCGCCCCGGCCGAGGCGCCGCGGACCGTGTCGATCGCCCCGGGGGCGACGCTGTTGCAGCGGATGCCATGCGGCGCGAGCTCGACCGCGAGGGCGCGCATCAGCCCCTCGAGCCCCGCCTTCGAGGCCGAGACATGCGCCCGCTCCGGCGTGCCGAGATGGGTCGAGATGCCGGACAGCGCGACGATCGAGCCGCCGCCGCGCCGGATCATCGACGGCACCACCGCGCGCGCCAGGAGGAAGGCCCCGTCGAGTGCCACCGACAGGATCTCCCGCCACTCGGAGAGCGCGATCGACAGGAAGGGCGTCTGCCGCCGCAGCCCGGCATTGGAGACGGCGATGTCGATGCCGCCGAGCGCATCCTCGGCCCGCGCGACCATCGCGGCGACGGCCGCCTCGTCGGCGATGTCGGCGAGATGCGCGATGGCACGCCCGCCGAGCGCCGCGACCTCGGCGGCCACCGCCTCGACGGCCGCCTGGTCGGCGCGGCCATTGACGATGATCGCCGCCCCGTCGCGGGCGAGCCGGAGCGCGATGGCGCGGCCGATGTTGCGCCCCGCGCCCGTCACCAGCGCGACCTTGCCCTGCAACGCGCCCGCCATGCCCGCCTCCCCATCCTCGATGGGGGCGTGCATGCCACAACCGGGCGGCATTCCGCCACGGACCGGCCGCCGGCGCGCCACCCGGCGGCCACGGGACCCGGCCGGGGCGGGCTGGCGGAACGTCGCGCGGGACGGAAAGGCCCATGGCGGGCTTTCGCTCCGGCCGCCCGGGCCGCACGATGCCGGCGCGAGGCCGCGAAGCCTCGGCGGCGGCCGCGCCGCCCGACAAGAAGACCGCAAGGGAGACGACATCCGATGACCGATCCGCTGCTGCCGCGGCGCAGCCTCCTCGCCGCCGGCGCGGCCGCGCTGCTGGCCGCCCCCGCCATCGCCCCGCGCGGGGCCCGCGCCCAGGCCGATTGGCCGAGCCGCCCCGTGCGCCTGATCGTCGGCTTCACCGCGGGCAGCTCCACCGACGTCACCGCGCGCCTCTTCGCCCAGCGCTTCACCGAGTATTGGGGCCAGCCCGTCGTCGTCGAGAACATCGCCGGCAATGGCGGGGCCATCGGTCTCGACCGCGTCGCCCGCGCCGCCCCGGACGGCTACACCCTGGCCTGGGGCGCCAATGGCGCGCTGACCATCCTGCCCACCCTGCAGCGCCTGCCCTTCGACCCGCGGAAGGATTTCGCCCCGATCGGGCGGACCCTCGCCATGGGCTCGCTGGTGCTGGCGAACAACAACTTCCCCGCGCGCGGCATCCAGGAGCTGGTGGCGCTGGCGCGGGCCGAGCCGGGCAAGCTGTCCTACGGCTCGCCGGGGGTGGGCACGCCGCAGCACATCGTGGGCGAGATGCTCTGCCGCCAGGCCGGGATCCGCATGGAGCACATCCCCTATCGCGGCGCGGCGCTGGCCGACACGCTGAGCGGGCTGGTGCCGGTCGCCATCCAGAATGCCGGCGCCTCGCTGCCGCTGGTGCGGGACGGGCGGCTGCGCGCGCTCGGGGCGACCTCGCTCGAGCGGGCGAGCACCGCGCCCGAGATCCCGACGGTGGCCGAGCAGGGCTTCCCGGGCTTCGAGGCGACCTCCTGGTTCGGCATGCTGGCCCCGCCGGGCACGCCGGCCGAGATCATCGGCAAGGCGAATGCCGCCGCGCTGCGGGTGCTGGCGGAACCCGAGGCGAAGGCGCGGATCGCCGCCCTCGGCCTCGAGACCGTGGGCGGAACGCCCGAGGAGATGCAGGCGACGATCCTGCGCGACATCCCGAAATGGGCGAAGGTGATCGACGAGGCGGGCATCCAGGTCCCGCGCTGACGCCAGCGCGCGGGATCCGGCCCCCGGCGGCGCCGGCGCGAAGGCAGGGGCATCGGCCGGCCCGGGCCCCTCCCACGCTGTGTGCCGGATTTTACAGAACGGTCATGCCCTTAGGACGCCTCCGATATAAACTCTCCGTGAGGTGAGTTGTGGGTGCGTCGCAAGAGCATGAGCGGTCAGACCGGGTCGGATTTCCACCACCTTCCCCCCCTGGCAGCCCGGCACCGCGATGCCGGCGCATCACCCGCAAGGCCCGCCGGCGCGGCGCGGCCCACCCCCTGGCCGGTCACGGGACTCGGGCACGCCCTCGGCCTGTCCGCGGCGCTTCCGTCCCGGGCCGGCGGCATCGGCGACCCTCCCGCGAAGCCTGCGGCGGACGGCGCGGCCGACCGGCCCGGCCACCCCCGGGAGGACGCGCGGGAGGAGGGGGGCCGCGAGGCCCGCCCCGGGCGGATCGACGAGCCCGGCCCCCGCGGCGGCGAGGCCCCGGACCTGCCGCCCGGGGAAGAGCCGGGCATCCAGGCCCTGGATCCCCTCACCCTCGACCCGCCCGGGCGGATCGAGGCCGCCCGTCGCGCCGATCCCGCCGGCAGGGAGGCGCCCGGCGAGGCGGCCGAGGTCGCCATGCCCGGCGGCCCGGTCGCGCCGACG
>CAZMCV010000051.1:0-24419 GCA_964564645.1 uncultured Acetobacteraceae bacterium | reverse complement strand
CCCCCCCCCCCCCCCCCCCCCCCCCCCCCGCCCCCCCCCCGCCCCCCCCCCCCCCGTGGGGGGGGGGGGGGGGGGGCGGCGCTCCCCCCCCCCCCCCCCCCCCCCCCGAAGCGCCCCGAATTGGCGTGTCCGCCCCCCGGAAGACCCCCCCCCGTGGATCGCCGCTCCCGCGCCCTCTCAGCCCGCCGCCCCGGCGCCTTCGATCGCCGCCCAGCCGAAACGGAGCAGGGGCGCGGCCTCCCGCGCGAAATCCGCGACCGCCGCCAGTCCTGCCGCCGAGCCCAGCACCGCCTCGTCCAGGCTGCGCCGCAGGATCCAGTGGCGGAGCTTCATCAACCCCTCCTCCGGCGTGCCGGCCGCCGCCTCGCAGCCGCGCGGCAGGCGGGCCAGCGCCTCCTGCCCGGACAGCGCAAGGCCCTTCGCCTCGAGCGTCCGTCGCACCCGCCGCCAGGCCGGGGGATCGGCGAGGGCCGCCGCGCGCAGCCGCGCCAGCACCGGCGGCTCCGGCTGCCAGAAGCCGGCCGCGGTGAAGCAATTCCCCGGCTCGACATGCACATAGAGCAGGCCGGGGCGGTCCTTGCCGCCGTCGCGCGAGAGCAGCCCGCCGGCATTCGTCTTGAAGGGCCGCTTGTCCTTGGCGAAGCGCGTGTCGCGGTGCAGGCGGAAGATGCCGCGCTGCGGATCGAAGCGCAGCGGCAGCCCCTCGGTCGCGAGCTGGTCGGCCAGCCCCGCCAGCAGGGCCGCCAGCGGGTCGCGCAGCCCCTGCTCCCACCGCGCGCGGTTCTCCGCGTACCAGGCGCGGTCCTGCGTCGCGGCGAGTTCGGCGAGGAAGGCGAAGCCGTCCGCCGGGACGCCCTCGAAGGGGGGTGGGGGGAAGCCCTCCTCCTCCGCGGCGGCGGCCCGGGCGGGGCGGGGCGGTCGCGGCGGCGGGGCTCGGCGGGTGGGGGCGCGATCCATGGCGGGGTCCATGGTTCCAGCCCCGGTCTGGCTTCGCAACCGCCCAGCCGCGGGCGCGCCGCTACCCGCGCGGCGCCACGGTATCGGCCATCCGCGCCCCGCGCTGGCCCATCGGACGGTCGGGCCCGGAGGTGGTGTCCTGTGCGGTCTGGTGCTCCATCTCCGCGTCGAGCTCCGCGCCGGCCAGCACGATGATCGCGGAGATCCAGATCCAGGTCATGAAGCCGATCGCCGCGCCGAGCGATCCATAGGTCTCGTTGAAATTGCCGAAGCTGGCCACGTACCAGCTGAACAGCAGCGACCCCGCGACCCAGGCGAGGGAGGCGATGGCGCTGCCCCAGCTCACCCAGCGCCATTTCGCGCGCTCGCGGCTCGGTCCATAGCGGTAGACCAGCGCGAGGAAGCCACCGATCGCCAGCAGCATCAGGGGCCAGCGCGCAAGCTCCAGCAGGGTCTCCGTCCCGCCGCCGAGACCGAGGCGCTGCAGTGCGACGGGCAGCGCCACCACCCCCGCGATCGCCAGCAGCACGAACAGGATCGCGCCGAGGGTGAGGGCCATCGAGATGGCGAGCAGGTGGAAGAAGCCGCGCTTCTCCTTCTCCTCATAGACGACGTTCAGCGCGTCGAAGAGCCCCTTCATCGCCTGGTTCGCGCTCCAGAGCGCGGTGCCGAGGCCGACCAGCACGCCGAGGCCGAGCGTGCCATCGGTCTTGGCCGCGATCCGCGGCACCTGGTCGCGCAGGATCTCCATCCCCCCCTGCGGGACGAAGCCCGACATCGCCTCCAGGTGCCGCCCGATCGTCTCCGGCGCGGCGAAGAGGCCATAGATGGAGATCAGCGCGGCGATGGCCGGGAAGAAGGCGAGCAGGGTGTAGAAGGTGACACCTGCCGCCTCCGTCATCACCCGGTCCTCGACGACCTGCTGCGCGGCGCGCTTGAGGATCTGCCACCAGCCGCGGGCGGGGATGCCCTCCGGCCGCTCGGCATCGTGCCCGAGGGAGGGATCGGCGCCGCCGCCGCGCGCCCTGCCTCGGTCCGGGACAGGGTCGGGGTTCGCGGAACGGGGGCGGAAGGCCAGCAGAAGCAACGCGCCGGCCGCGGCGGCGAGGGTGAGCAGCGCGCCCGGTCCGCGGCCCTGGTCGGCGGGGCCTGGCCGCGCCCCGCGGCGGTGATCGGCGCTCGGCATGACGCGTGGGCTCCTTCGGCTTCGCGGGCCCGTCCGGCACGGCTTCGGGTCCATTCCGATGACGCGGCGCGGGCGCCGCGGTTTGCCGGGCGGACGGGGATTTCCGCGGCGGCGTGCGGCGGCGGGCCCTTGCGTCCCCCCGCCCGGCGTCCGACCTTCACGCCATGCCACAGCGCCGCGCCCTGCTCGCCGGGCTCCTGCCGATCGTCCTCCTGGCCGCCGGGCCGGCCCTGGGGCAGGGCGGCGGCACGGCCCCGGCCGGCGCCGCAAGGGGGGCGGAGGCGCGGCAGGCCGAGCTCGACCGCGCCTTCGAGGCCCTGAAGGCCGCCCCCGATGAGCGGGGCGCGGCCCTGGTGGAGGCGCGGATCCGCGCCCTCTGGGCGCAGGCGGCGAGCCCCTCCGTCACGCTCCTGCTGCGCCGCGGCGTGCGCAATGTGGAGGCGAACCTGCCGGCGGAGGCGCTCGAGGATTTCGACGCCGCGCTCACCCTCGATCCGCGCTTCGCGGAGGCCTGGTATCTGCGCGCCCAGGCCTATGGGCGGGCGGGCGACGCCGCCGGCGCGGCGCGTGACCTCCAGGAGGTGCTGCGGCTCGAACCGCGGCACTGGCCGGCGCTGATGAGCCTGGCCGGGCTGCAGGAGGAGCGGGGCGAGGCCGCGGCGGCGCTGCGCAGCGTCGAGGCGGCGCTGGCCATCCATCCGCGCATGTCGGGCGGCCAGGACCGGCTGCGCGAATTGCGCCGCAAGGCCGAGGGCGACGCGACCTGAGCCGGCGCGGCGGAAGGCCCGCCGGCCCGGCCCGCGACCAGCGTGCGGCGGCGGGCGGATCGCGGCCCGGACCTTGATTTTCCGCGCGAGTCGCGGCTTCCGTGGCCCCGCCTCCGGCCATCACGCCCGGGGTCGCGGCGGAAGTCTCCCCCATGGTTGCAGCACGCATCGCGTCTCGGGTCGGGCGCCATGCCAGGCGATAGCGCGCCCATCCGGACCGGCCTGGCCGAGAGCCCCTTCGGCCCCTTGCTGATCGGCGCGACCGCGCGCGGGATCCGCTTCCTCGGCTTCGCCGAGCCGGAGGCGGCGCTGCTCGCCGACCTGGCCCGCCGCTATCCCCGCGCGCCCGTCGCCGCGCCCGCACCCGGCGCGCTGGCGGCGGAGCTGGACGCGGTGCTGGCCTTTCTCGCAGCGCCCGCGGTGCCGCCCGACCTGCCGCTCGACCTGGCCGGGACGGAGTTCCAGCGCCGCGTCTGGGACGCGCTGGTGGCGATCCCGCCGGGGCAGACGCGGAGCTACGCGGCGCTCGCCGCGACGATCGGGGCGCCGCCCGCCGCGGCGCGGGCCGTGGGACGGGCCTCCGCGCTGAACCCGGTCTCGATCCTCGTCCCCTGCCATCGGCTGGTGGGCAGCGGCGCGGCCGGCGGGTTGCGCGGGTATCGCTGGGGCGGCGTGGCGGTGAAGCGGGCGCTGCTGGCGGCGGAGGCGCGGGCGGCGGAGCCCGGGGAACTCCGCCCCGCGATCGCGGCCGGGCTCAGGTCACCAGGATGCCGTCCCCGCTGATTGCCGGCGCGCCGAGCAGCGTCGCCAGAAGCAGCGCCGGCTCGGCGCCAAGGCCGTCCTGGTCCCACCAGAGCGCGCCGGTGGCGTTGTCATAGGCGAACCAGCCGCCGGTCGCCGGCGGTTCCCCGGGGGTCGCGCTGTCGCGGAACCGCCCCCGCGCCTCGAGGTCGATCCCCGGGAGAAGCCCGGCCCGGCGGGCGCCGAAGCCGGCATCGTCCACCTCGATGCGGTCCACGCCCGGGGTGAAATCCGCGATGACATCCTCGCCATCGGAGGCGTTGGCGTAGCGGAAGCGGTCATGGCCCGCCCCGCCGGTCAGCGTGTCGGCGAAGCCGCCGCTCACCAGGGTATCCGCCCCGTCGCCGCCTAGCATGACGTCCGGATCGAGATCCTGCAGGCCGAGCAGCAAATCGTGGCCGGCCCCGCCCTCCAGCGTGTCCGTGCCGAGATCGAGGAAGAAGCGCTCGCCCCCGGCGATCGTGTCGTGGCCCGCGCCGCCCTGCAGCAGGTCCCCGCCGGAGCCGCCATCGAGGCTGTCATCGCCATCCCCGCCCGCGAGCGTGTCCTGGCCGGCCGCGCCTTCCAGCCGGTCCGCCCCGCCGAGGCCGGACAGCGCGTCATCGCCCTGGAATCCCTCGACCGTGTCCGCCCAGGCCCCGCCGCCCAGCGTGTCCCCCTGCGCGTTGCCGCCGAGCGCGTAGCGCTCGAAGCCGCTCACCTCGGTGCCGTCGCTGGCGATCGCCACGGTGACCGCCGCCGCGGCCTGGAAGGCGAAGCCCGTGCTGTCGCCGACGAAATGAAGAATTGCCAGATCGTCCGTGCCCGTCCCGCCCATCAGGGTAGAGCCGGAGCCGTAGCTGTCGACCGTGTCGTTCCCCGCGCCGCCGGAGAGCAGGTCCGTCCCGCCATGCCCGACGAGGCTGTCATCGCCCTCGCCGCCCTGCGCCGTGTCGCTCTCGGTGCTGAGATAGCCGAAAGACTCCGCATCCGCGGTGATCGTGTCGTTGCCGGCATCGCCGAACAGCCGGTCCTCGTCGAGGAAGCCGTCGAGCCGGTCGTCGCCGGCCTCGCCCCGCAGCAGGTCGTTGCCCAGGCTGCCATGCAGCGAATCCCCGCCGCCACCGCCATAGGCGCGATCATTGCCGCTGCTAGCCGAGATGGTGTCCGCGCCGCCCGCGAGGGCCATGAACACGACGTCGCTGCCGAGGCCGAGGCGCAGCTCGAAGCGGTGGATCGAGCGCACCAGCGTGCCGTCGCTGCCGAATGCCTCCCACCCCTCGGGGAGGGTCGAGAGGAAGGTGATCGGCGCCGTCGCGGCATCGCGCGCGATCAGCGCCCAATCGTCGCCATCCCCGCCATCGAGGGCATCCGGCCCGTCCGAGGCGATGAGCGTGTCGGCGCCGGCGCCGCCATAGAGGCCGTTGCCGTTCGTCGTCGCCTCGGAGGCGTTGAGGAAGGAGACCGAGGCGTGGTTGCTGTCGGCGATCAGCAGGTCGTCGCCATCCCCACCCTCCAGCCGGTCGGCATCGGCGCCGCCGACCAGCGTGTCGGCGCCCTCCGCCCCGATCAGCGTGTCGCGGCCGCGATAGCCATAGATCGAGTCATTCCCCGCGGCGGTCGCCAGGGAATCGTTGCCGCTGCCGGCGAAGCGGAACTCGTAGCGCTCGATCCCCGAGAGGACGATGCCGACCCCCTGGAGGGTCGCCTCGCCGCCGCCCGGCGCGGCCTGGAGGACGAAATCCTCGGTGCGCAGCAGCAGGTAGAAGAAGGCGGTGTCCTCGCCGGCGCCGCCGACCAGGGTGTCCGGCCCCTGCTCGGCCTGCAGCAGGTCGTCGCCCTCGCCGCCCTCGAGCAGGTCGCCGGCGCCATAGCCGTCGCCATAGCCGCCATTCAGGGTGTCGTTCCCCGCCTCGCCCCGCAGCGTGTCCCGGCCCGTCCCGCCATCGAGGGTGTCGGCGCCGTCGCCGGCGCGCAGCTCATCCTCGCCCTTGCCACCGCGCAGCAGGTCATTGCCACCCCAGCCCTGGAGGAGATCGTCGCCGAGCAGGCCGCGCAGCGTGTCGCTGGCCGCCTCCAGCGCCTCGCCGCCCGGGGGGGCGCCGGAGATGGTGTCGTCGCCATCCGTGCCGGCGAGCTGGTCGCCCCCGGCGCTTCCCGTGATCACGGCCATGGCTTCCTCCTCCGGACGTTCCCGCCGGTTGTGGGTCCAGCCTAGCGCCGTCGCCGTCCGGTTGGCATGACGGTTTGCCGGCCCGCGGGGCGGGCGCCGCGATCACCTCGGCGTGATCGGGTGGGGCGCCGGGTGGCGGCGGACCCTGCGGCGTTCCCCGCCCGGGCGCTCGGTGGGGATGCCCCGGCGCGTGCTGGCGTGACCCGAAGATCCAGCGGACCCCGTCGCGCGCGGTTGGCCGTCGATGCCGGGGGGCCTGGCCGGCGCGGGGCGTCGAGGTCCGTCGGCGTCAGATCACCACGATGTCGTCCCCGCTGATCGCCGGCGCGCCGAGCAGCGTCGCCAGCAACAACGCCGCCCCGGGGCCGGTGCCGTCCTTATCCCACCAGAGGTCACCGGTAGCGTTGTCGTAGAGGAAATAGCCTCCCGTCGCCGGCGGATCCGCCGTGGTCGCGCTGTCGCGGAAGCGCCCCCGCGCCTCGATGTCGATTCCCGGCAGAAGCCCGGCACGGCGGGCGCCGAAGCCTGCATCGTCTACCTCGATGCGGTCCTCGCCAGGCGTGAAGTCCGTGATCACGTCCTGGCCCGCGGAGGCGTCGCTGTAGCGGAAGCGATCGCGGCCTGCCCCGCCGGTCATGGTGTCCGCGGGGGCCGCGCTCGCCATCGTGTCCGCGCCCTCGCCGCCGAACATGACGGCAAGCTCCCCACCCCGCGCCCCGATCAGCAGGTCGTTGCCGGACCCGCCCTCCACCGTATCCGTACCGTTTTCGAAATAGTATCCGGCGTTCGAGACAATGGTGTCGTGCCCCGCGCCGCCCTGGAGCAGATCCCCGCCGCTGTATCCGTCGAGGCTGTCGGCCCCGTCCCCACCGAGCATGGTGTCGCGCCCATGGCCGCCGACCAGCAGGTCCGCCCCGCCGAGGCCCGACATCGAGTCGCCGTCGCCGCCCCACAGGGTGTCCGCCCCATTCCCGCCCAGCAGCGTGTCTTGACCCCCCCACCAGCCGTACAACTCGTCGGCACCGCCGAGGCCCATCAACGAATCATTGCCATCGGCGCCGAACAGGGTGTCCGCCCAGGCCCAGCCTGCAAACGTCTCGGCGAAGTCGTGGCTACCGTACAGCCAGTAGCGTTCGAAGCCGCTGATGACGGTGCCGTCGCTTGCCTCGGCCGCCGCCGTTGCGGCCGCTGCCTGGAAGGAGAATGGCACTCGCTTTGATATGGCTTCGATGAAGAGCACATCGTCGGTGCCCGCCCCGCCCATCACGGTGGAGCGGAGGCCGTAGCTGTAGACCGAGTCATTCCCCGCGCCGCCGACCAGAAGGTCCGCCCCGCCACGGCCGAAGACGGCATCATCCCCCTCGCCGCCTCTGGCCGTGTCGCTCTCCCTGCTGAAGTAACCAAGTTGCTCCAGATCTGCGGCGATCGTGTCGTTGCCAGCTTCGCCAAGCAGCCGGTCGCTGCCCATGTGGCCGAAGACCAGGTCGTCGGCTCCGCCGGCGTCGACGCGGTCATTGCCCTGGTAGGCCTGGATCGTGTCCGCGCCACCCTCGGCGGCGAGGAAGATGCGGTCGTCACCGAGGCCTAGCGCGAGGTCGAGGTGCTCGACGGACCGCAACTGGGTGCCATCATCGCCGAAGGCCGCCCAGGCTTCCGTCTCGGTCGCGTTGAAGACGATCGGTGCGGCACTCCCGGTGCGGCGGATCACCGCGGCATCGTCGCCTTCCCCGCCATCGAGGGTGTCGGGCGCATCGAAGGCGTGCAGCGTGTCATTGCCCCGCCCGCCGAGAAGCGCGTTGCCGCCCGTCGACGGCGCCGGAGTGTAGGCGTCGGTGTGGAGCTGGTCGTCGCCCTCGCCGCCGTCCAGGCTGTCCGCATCGGCGCCTCCGACCAGGGTGTCCGCTCCCCCACCGCCGAAGACCTGGTCGCGGCCGGTGCCGGCGTAGACCTGGTCGTCGCCATCGCCGAGGACCACGACGTCGTCACCGCCACCGTCCAGGTGGA
Organism: uncultured Acetobacteraceae bacterium; assembly: GCA_964564645.1. Taxonomy (GTDB): domain Bacteria; phylum Pseudomonadota; class Alphaproteobacteria; order Acetobacterales; family Acetobacteraceae; genus CAZMCV01. The sequence continues at coordinate 16,552 of CAZMCV010000051.1, read as the reverse complement.
TCTCGAAGGACTCGATCCCGCGGAGAACCACGCTGGCGCCGTGGAGTGTCGCATCGTCGCCCGCTGTCTGCAGCGCGAGGGACACGGCCGAAGCTCGGGACAGAGTGAGAGCGACCGTGTCCAGGCCGGCCCCGCCGATGAGCGTATCGGGGCGCTCGGTGGCGAGCAGCCGGTCGTCGCCCTCGCCGCCATCGATCCAGTCGCCGGCCGGGCTCGCGCTGTCGATCCCGCCGGAGAGGGTGTCGTTGCCCCGTCCGCCGAACAGCCGATCCACGTCGGTCCCGCCATCCAGCCGATCTTCGCCGTCGCCGCCTTCGAGCGTGTCGTCGCCGAGTCCGCCGTCCAGCTGGTCATTGCCGCCCCAACCCTGCACGAGATCGTCGCCGAGTTTGCCGTAGAGCCGGTCGGCGCCGGCCTCGGACCCCTCGCCACCGGGGGGCGCACCGGAGACCGTGTCACCTGCGTCGGTCCCGTTCAGCCAGTCGCCGCCGCCCGTCCCCGTGATCGTCGCCATCGAAGTGTCCTCCCGCCCGTGCTCGCCGGTTCCCGAACGATGGCATGCCCCGACCGCATGGCCGGCACGGGCGCCGCCCTCAGGCGAGGATGGTCCCGGGGCTCCGCCGCGTCGACCCCTGCCAGGTGACGATCGCGGGTCGGCTCGCGGCAGCCGGGGCGGGAAGGACCGTTTGCCGGCCCGTGGAAGCGGCGCAGAGTGGGGCGCGTGACCACCCCGGACCCGGAGCGACCCGACATGACTGCCCCCCGACCCGCGCAACGCCTCGCGCAGCGCCTGGCCATCGTCACCGGCGCCGCCCATGGCCTCGGCGCCGCCATCGCCGAGCGCCTGGCGGAGGAGGGGGCAAGGCTCGCACTGCTCGACATCGATGCCGACGCGCTCGCCCGGGTCGCGGAGGCGCTGCGCGGCAAGGGCGCGCAGGTCTTCGCCGAGGCCGGCGACGTTACGGAGGAGGCGGTGGTCGAGGCCGCCTTCGCCCGCATCGCCGCGCAATGCGGCGAGCCCGACATCCTGGTCAACGATGTCGGTGGCGCGCGCAACGCGCGGATCTGGGAGATGACGGCCGAGCAGTGGGACTTCACGCTGCGGCTGAACCTGCGCTCCGCCTTCCTCTGCACCCGCGCCGTGCTGCCGGCGATGATGGCGCGGCGTTCGGGCAGCATCGTCTGCCTGTCCTCGGGCGCGCGCAACGGCACGCCCTGGTCGGCGGCCGATAGCGGCCACGCGGCCTATGCGGCGTCGAAGGCCGGCATCGCCGGCTTCGTCCGCGCGGTGGCGCTCGAGGTCTCGCACCTGAACGTGCGGATCAACGCCGTGGCGCCGGGCCCGATCGAGACGGAGCGCACGCGCGCGTCCTTCGCGCGGATGGAGCAGAGCGTGGAGCTGAGCCCGAACCGGCTGGTGCCGATGCGCCGGGTCGGCCAGCCGCGGGAGATCGCGGATGCGGTGCTCTACCTGGCTTCCGACGAAGCCAGCTACGTGACGGGCACGATCCTCGACGTCGCCGGCGGGCGCTGAGCTACTTCACCACCGCCACGCGGAGCGCGTTCGTCGTCCCCGGGGTGCCGAAGGGCACCCCGGCCGTCACCACCACCTCGTCGCCCGACTTCGCGAAGCCCTCCTGCTGCGCCGCGCGCAGCGCCCGCGCCACCATCTCGGTCATCGAGTGGATCTCGCTGATCACCAGCGCATGCGCCCCCCACACCACCGCCATGCGCCGCGCCGTCTCGACGCTCGCGGTCAGGCAGAGGATCGGGCAGTCCGGCCGCTCGCGCGCGACGCGGAAGGTGGTGGAGCCGGTCGAGGTGAAGGTCGCGATCACCTCCGCCTCGATCGTGTTCGCCACCTGGCGGGCGGCGGCGGCGATGGCGCCGGCGCTGGTCCTCTCCGGCCCCGGCCGGGCCGCATCCGTCAGGGCGCGCCAGCCGGTGTCCTGCTCCACGCGGGCGACGATGCGGTCCATCATGTTGACCGCCTCGTAGGGGTACTGGCCGGCCGCGGTCTCGGCCGAGAGCATCACCGCATCCGCCCCGTCGAACACCGCCGTCGCCACGTCCGACGCCTCGGCGCGCGTCGGCGCCGGGGCGCTGATCATGCTCTCCAGCATCTGCGTCGCCACCACCACGGGCAGGCCGCGCTGGCGCGCCGCGCGGACGATGCGCTTCTGCGCCAGCGGCACCTCCTCGGGTGGCAGCTCGACGCCGAGATCGCCGCGCGCGACCATGACGCAATCGGTCAGGTCGAGGATAGCGTCGAGATTCTCGAGCGCCTGCGGCTTCTCGAGCTTGACCATGATCAGGGCGCGGTCGCCCACGATCGCCTTCGCCTCGGCGACATCCTCCGCCCGCTGCACGAAGCTGAGGCCGACATACTCGATGCCCTGGTCGAGCACGAAGGCGAGGTCGGCGCGGTCCTTCTCGGTCAGCGCCGGGATCGGCAGCACCACGTCCGGGACGTTGACGCCCTTGCGGTCGGAGAGTGGGCCGCCGACCACGACCTCCGTCTCCAGATGGTCGTCGCGCTTGCGGGCGATGCGCAGCCGCAGCTTGCCGTCGTCGAGCAGCAGGGTCGTGCCGATCTGCGCCGCGGCGATGATCTCCGGATGCGGCAGGTTCACCCGCCGCGAATCGCCGGGGGTCGCGTTGAGGTCGAGGCGGAAGGGCTGCCCGGTCTGCAGCTGCACCCGCCCGCCCTGGAAGCGCCCGACGCGCAGCTTCGGCCCCTGGACATCGGCGAGGATGCCGATCGGCCGGCTGAGCTTCTCCTCGATCCCGCGGATGGTGGCGATGCGCGCGGCGTGGTCCTCATGCGTGCCATGGCTGAAATTCAGCCGGAACACGTCGGCGCCGGCGCGGAACAGCCGCTCGATCACCTCCGCCGAGGAGGAGGCGGGGCCGAGGGTCGCGACGATCTTGGTGCGGCGCCGGCGGCGCAGCGGGATGCGGGGAGGGGCGGCCATGCGGAGGGGGGTTCCTTCGGGCGCGGGCATCGGTGCGGGGTGCAGGTCGGGCCGCAGCTGGTGCGCCGGCAGGCCGAGCAGGCGGGACAGCTCCTCGACCCGCTCGGCCGGCACCCGGTGCCATTGCGACACGGCGGCGGGGGAGATCCCGAGGCCGGTGGCGATGCGGGTGAGGGTGCCGCGGCGGGCGAGCAATTCCTCGAGGACGGCGTCGCGCATGCCTTCTGCTTAAGAATGTTAAGCCACGGCTTCAATGGCGATGTGGCTTAAGATCGGCGCCGGCGGGTGAAACTTCGACGACACGCCTCAGCCGATCAGCACGGCGCGGACATCGTTCACGTTGGTCAGGGTCGGGCCCGTCACCAGAAGGTCGCCGAGCGCGGCGAAGACCCCGTAGCTGTCATGCCCGGCCAGCATCGCCCGCGGGTCGATCCCGGCCGCCCGGGCGCGTGCCAGGCTGTCCGGCGCGGCGATCGCGCCGGCCGCGTCGGACCGTCCATCGATCCCGTCCGTATCGGCGCAGAGCGCCCAGATGCCGGGATGCCCTTCCAGCGCCAGGGCCAGGCCGAGCAGGCATTCCGTGCTGCGCCCGCCGCGCGCCCCGGCGAGGCCGGGCGGGAGGGTCACGGTCGTCTCCCCGCCCGAGAGCAGCACGGCGGGACGCGCCAGCGGCAGCCCATGCGCGGCGACGCTGCGCGCCATTCCCGCCAGCACCTTGCCCAGCACCGAAGCCTCGCCTTCCAGCGCGTCGCCGAGGATGAGCGGCGCCAGCCCCTCCCGCGCCGCCGCCGCCTCCATGGCCCGCAGCGCCATCAGGGGCGTGGCGATCATGCGCAGCGCGCCGCCCGCCAGGCGCGGGTCGCCGGGCTTCGGCGTCTCCTCCTCCGCCCGCGCGAGATGGGCCGCGACCTCGGGCGGCAGGTCCATGCCGTAATGGGCGACCAGCGCGCGCGCCTCGGCGAAGGTCGTGGGGTCGGCGACGGTCGGGCCGGAGGCGATGACCGCCGGGTCGTCGCCGGGGACATCCGAGATCGCCAAGGTGACCACCCGCGCCGGATGCGCCGCCGCCGCCAGCCGCCCGCCCGAGAAGGCGCTCAGATGCTTGCGGATGCAGTTCATCTCCTGGATCGGGGCGCCGGAGCGCAGCAGCGCCCGGTTCACCGCCATCAGCGCCTCGAGCGTCAGTCCCGGGGCGGGGAGGGTGGAGAGCGAGGAGCCACCGCCCGAGACCAGGAACAGCACCAGATCGGAAGGGCTCAGGCCGCGCACCGCCTCCAGCATCTCCCGCGCCGCGGCGGCGCCGGCGGCATCGGGCACCGGGTGGCTGCCGAAGCGGAGGGCGATGCGGCGGCCGGGCGGCGGGGCAGGCAGGTCCGCGCCATGGGTGGTGACGACGAGGCCGGTGAGCGGCACCTGCGGCCAGGCGGCCTCGACCGCGGCGGCCATCTTCGCCGCGGCCTTGCCGCAGCCCACCACCACCACCCTGCCGTCGCGCGGCGGGTCCGGCAAATGCGGGGCGAGGCAGGCCAGGGGGTCCGCGGCCGCCAGCGCCGCGTCGAACAGGCGGCGGAGCACGGAGCGCGCGCGATCATCGGTCCAGCCCATCGAGCAACACTCTCCTGATCGACCCCGTTTCGCCATGCTAGCGGCGGGGGAGACACGGGACCAACGCCCGGCCTGCCCCCTTCGGCGTTGCGCCCAGGCCGGACGGTGCCCAGATTCCCCCGACAGATGGCCGCACGGAGGAATCCCATGCCCGCACCCCAGGCCGAAGCCGACCTCGCCATCGGCGCCGCCGCCAGCCTCCCCGCCGCCGAGCGCGAGAGGATCGAGGCCGCCGCCTTCCGCAAGCTCGTCGAGCATCTGCGCACGCGGACAGACGTGCAGAACATCGACCTGATGAACCTCTCCGGCTTCTGCCGGAACTGCCTCTCCCGCTGGTGGCAGGAGGCCGCGTCCGATGCCGGCCACGCGGTCGAGACGCCGGCGGCGCGCGAGGTGATCTACGGCATGCCCTACAAGGACTGGCAGGCGCAGCACCAGGCGGAGGCGAGCCCGGAGCAGAAGGCGAAATTCGCCGCCGCCAATCCGGGCCATGGCTGAAGGCGCCGGCGCGGTTGCCGGCGCCGCCCCGCCCCGGTACACCCGCCCCCCCTTTCGCGAAGGACGCATCGGCGGGATGAGCGGCACGGCGGCTTCGGCCAAGACGCAGGGGACCGGCGCGGACGACCCCGAGGTCGGCGGGATCGCCGCCGACCGGCTCCGCTCCATCATCGAGCGCATCGAGCGGCTCGAGGAGGAGCGCAAGGCGCTCGCCAACGACATCAAGGACATCTACGCCGAGGCCAAATCCGCGGGCTTCGACGTGAAGGTGGTCCGCCAGATCATCTCGATCCGCAAGAAGGAGCCCGCCGAGGTGGAGGAGCAGGAGACGCTGCTCGACCTCTACCGTCGCGCCCTCGGCATGTGACGCATCCGATGTGACCGCGTCCGGCCGCGGCCGCGCGTCAGGTTCCGCTCGACATCCCGGCGCAAGCTGGCCGAGGATCGCCCCAACGAACCACGTTTCGGGGGGGAACCTGCCCATGCGCCGACGCAGCCTGCTGGCCGCGCTGCCACTGATGCCCGCCGCCGCCCGGGCCCAGCCCGCCGCCTGGGCGCCCGACCGGCCGATCCGCATGCTGGTCGGGTTCTCCGCCGGCGGCAGCACCGACACCACCGCCCGCGTCGTCGCCCAGGCGATCGGGCCGGCCCTCGGCCAGTCCATCGTCGTCGAGAACCGCACGGGCGCCGGCGGCAACATCGCCTCCGAGGTCGCGGCGCGCGCCCCGGCCGATGGCTACACGCTGGTCATGGGGTCCATGGGCACCCACGCGGTGAACCAGTCGCTGTTTCCCAACCTGCCCTTCCATGTCGCGCGCGACTTCGCGCCCGTCTCGCTGGTCGCGCTCAGCCATGTGCTGCTGGTCGTCCACCCCTCGGTGCCGGCCCGGAACACGCAGGAGCTGATGGCGCTGGCCAAGGCCGATCCGGGGAAGCTGAATTGCGGCACCGGCGGCACCGGCACCTCGCAGCATTTCGCCGCCTCGCTGTTCGAGCATCAGGCGGATCTCCGCTTCACCCAGATCGCCTTCCGCGGCGGCGCGCCGGCGATGCAGGAGCTGGTGGCAGGCCGCATCCAGCTCATCTTCGCCCCCGTCGTCGAGGCGCTGCAGCAGGTGCGCGCCGGCCAGATCCGCGCCCTCGGCATCAGCCGCACCGAGCGCTCGGCCCAGCTGCCGGAGGTGCCGACGATCGCGGAGGCGCTGCCGGGCTACCTGTTCCGCTCCTGGCTCGGCGTCTTCGCCCCGGCCGGAACGCCCGCCCCCGTCGTCGCGCGCCTCTCCGCCGAGATCGCCGCCGCGATGCGCCGGCCCGAGACGCGGCAGCGGATGATCGAGCTCGGCTACGACCCGGTCGGCAGCACGCCCGAGGAATTCGCCGCCTTCCAGGCGGCGGAATTGCCGCGGGTCGCCGAGCTCGTGCGCCTCTCCGGCGCGACGGCGAACTGAGGGATCACCCGGCCCGCCCGGCACGCCGCCTACGCTGGCCCTGAGGGGAACGCACCAGGATGCAACCCGTCTTCGCCACCGCCGACGCCATCCGGGGCTGGCACGCGCATGTCTATTACGACCCCACGGCGCCGGAGACGCGCGCGGCCGCGGACCGGCTCCGCGCCGGGATCGCCGCCGATTTCCCCGAAGCGGTGCTCGGCCGATGGCATGACCGCCCCGTCGGGCCGCACCCGCAGGCGATGTATCAGGTCGCCTTCCCGCCCGCCCTCTTCCCAAGCCTGGTCCCCTGGATCGCCCTGAACCGCGACGGGCTGACGGTGCTGGTGCATCCGGAGACGGGACGGCAGAAGGCGGATCACCTGCGCCACGCCATCTGGCTCGGCGCGGTGCTCACGCTCGATGCGTCGGTGCTGCCGGATGACGGGGTGCCGGGATAGGCCGGGGAGCATTCCGCCACGGGGGGCGCTTCGGCGGGGGAAGCAGACACGTCCTCCCCCCGCGCGCCCCATCATCGTTTTTTGCCACCTGTTCGATTCATTTGGGGCATGGCGGGGGGCGGGTGTTGCGGCGGTGATCCGGGTCCCTCGGCGGGCGACCTTCTTTCTTCCTGGCGAGACCGGTGCCGGTCGAACCATGCTGCGGTGCGGCCGTTCGGTGCGGGTCTCCCGATCGTGTGCCGGGGAGCGACGCAGGACCGTGCGCAACGCGCCCGCGATGCGCCGGGGGGCGCCCCTTCCACCGCATCGGGATCACATCCATGGATGATGCCAAACAGCCCCAGACGGCGCAGGAACGCGCGGCCGCCGCCGGGCGCGACCGCAACCCCTCCCGACCCGAGGCGGACCGCCCCGGCGCCGGCAGCGCGTCACGAGCCACCGAGGCCCGGCAGGATCCCGGCGCCCGCGCGCTCGAGGCGGGACAGGACGCCACCATGCGCACCGCCGGGGCCGGCCAGGACGCCGCCCGCCGCGGCGCCGAGGCCGCGCAGGAGGCCCTGTCCCGTGCGGCCGAGGCCGGCCAGCAGGCAGGCATGCGCGGGCTCGAGGCCGGCCAGGGCGCCTTCGGCAGCGGCGGCGAGGCGGCGGAGCGTGGCGCCCAGGGCGTGGCGGAGCTGATGCGGCAGGGCGCGGGCCTCGGCCGGCGCGGCGGCGAGGCGGCGGCGGAGACGACCCGCCATGGCCTGCGCATCGCCGCCGGCGGCCAGGAACGGCTGATGCGCGAGGCGGCCGCGGAGATGGAGCGCGCCCGGCAGGGCATCGCCCTGACCGCGCAGGAGACCGCCGACAGCGTCCGCTCCCTGGTCTCGCTGCCGGCCTTCAGCGCCGATGGCATGCGCCAGGCCCATGTCACCATGGCGCAGCTCGTCGAGGGCGTGGTCGCCTCGAACCTTCGGGTGACGCAGGAATGGATGCGCCGGACCGGGCCGAGCAGCGTGGTCGAGCTGCAGCGCCACTTCCTGCGCGACTACTTCAACGCCCTCGCGGAGGGCGGCTGGCAGCTGCTGCGCCTGGCGCGCCAGGCGGCCGACGAATCGCTGCATCCGCTCGAGGACCGGATGCGCCAGCACCGGACCGCGGCGGGGCAGGATGAGGCGGCCGGCGGACCACATCGGGCGGGCGGCGGCAAGGACGATGCGCCGGTCGGCGAGGTGATGACGCGCGAGATGCGCCTGGCCAGCCCGGAGGATTCGGTCCAGCAGGTCGCCCGCATGATGGGCGAGCAGGACACCGGCGCCGTCCCCGTCGGCGAGGGCGACCGGCTCGTCGGGATGGTGACCGACCGCGACCTCGCGGTGCGGCTGGTCGCCGCCGGGCGCGACCCGGCGCGCACCAAGGTGCGCGAGGTGATGACGACCGAGCCCCGCTACGTCTTCGAGGACGAGCCCGTCCACCATGTCTGCGACGTGATGGCCGAGCAGCAGGTGCAGCGCCTGCCCGTGCTCAACCGGCAGAAGCGGCTGGTCGGCATGGTCTCCAGCGGCGACATCGCCCGCCGGGGCGGCCCGCAAGCCGGCGAGGCGCAGCACCGCGGGGGCTGACCGCGCGGCCGGGCCGGGGTGGTCGCCCCGGTCCCCCGGGCGCGGGCGACGGGCCCGCGCTCAGCGCCCCTGGTAGAGGGCCTGCACCTCCGCCTGGTAGTGCTCGAGCACGGCGCGACGCCGGACCTTCATCGTCGGCGTCAGCAGCCCGTTCTCGACCGAGAAGGGCGTGCCCACCACGCCCCAGCGGCGGATGCGCTCGATCGTGGACAGGCGCGCATTCACCCGCGCGATCGCCTCGCCCAGCTTGCCCTCCATGCCATCGGCGGGCACGAGAAGCGCGACGATGGATGGCTGGCCCTCGCCGGCGGCCACGGCCTGGGCGATCTCGGGCTCGGCCATCAGCAGCCCCTCGATCTTCGCCGGGCTCACCATGTCCCCGCCGAGCGTCTTGATGAAGTCGCGCTTGCGGTCGGTGATGACGATCCGCCCCGCCTCGATCCGCCCGACATCGCCGGTGTGCAGCCAGGCCGGCGCGTCGGGCGGGTCGCCCTCGGGCACGCGCAGCGCCGTCGCGGTCGCCTCCGGGTTGCCCCAGTAGCCATCCATGACGAGCGCGCCGCGCAGCAGCAGCTCCCCGTCCGCGGCGATCCGCGCCTCGACGCCGGGCAGCGGCGGGCCGACGGTCTCGCGGCGGTTGTTGCCGGGCAGGTTCACGCTGACCACCGGCCCGGCCTCGCTCTGGCCATAGCCCTGCAGCACCGGGACGCCGAGGGCCAGGAAGAAGCCCGAGAGGTCGGGATCGAGCCGCGCGCCGCCCGAGACGAAGGCGACCAGCCTGCCGCCGAAGCGCGCGCGCACCTTCTCGCGCACCAGCCGGTCGAGCACCGCGTCGAGCAGCCGCTCGGGCAGCGACAGCTTCGGCCCGTCGAGCCGGCGCAGGCCGAGCGCCAGCGCCTTCTCGAACAGGGCGCGGCGCAGGCCGCCATCCTTCTCGACCTGGGCGAGGATGCGGCTGCGCAGCACCTCGAACAGCCGCGGCACGGCGGTGACGATCGCCGGGCGGATTTGCTGGAACTCCTGCGCCAGCTTCTCGGCGCCGCGCGAATAGACCACCACCATGCCGACGGAGGGGACGAGGTAGCCGCCCACCGTGTGCTCGTAGCTGTGCGACAGCGGCAGGAAGGAAAGGTAGGGCTGGCCATCCACCTGCAGGCGCCGGAGCAGCTCCTTCGCCACGCCGTCGCGGTTCGCCAGCATCGCCCGGTGCGGCAGCATCACCCCCTTCGGGCTGCCGCCGGTCCCCGAGGTGTAGATCAGGCAGGCGAGGCGGCCGGGCGGGATGAGCTCGGCCTCCGCCATCAGCCCCGGCAGGTCGCCCGGATGCGCCATGGCCGTCGCCCATGCGGCGCCGCGCAGGCCCTCGGGCAGCGGCGGGAGCGGCTCCTCCATGCAGAGCAGGAGGTCGAGGCCGGCGGCGCGGGCGGCGCCCGCCAGCACCCGCTCGGCCAGCGCCCGCGTCGTCGCGATGGCGACGCGGGCGCCCGAATCGCGCAGGATATGCGCGTGGTCGGCGGCGGTGTTGGTGGTGTAGGTCGGCACCGTCACCGCCCCGATCGCCATGATCGCGACGTCGGCGACGTTCCATTCCGGCCGGCTCTCGCCGACCAGCAGCACGCGGTCCCCGGGGCTGACGCCGGCTTCGTGCCGGAGCCAGGCGGCGACGCTGGCGACCTGCGTGGCGAACTCGCCCCAGTGGAGGGTGCGCCAGGCCTCGTCGCGCCAATAGCGGAGGAAGGGGTGGCGGGGCCGCCGCCGGGCCAGGTCGAGCATCATCCAGGGCAGGCTGTCCCAGGGCGTGCGGTCCAGCGGAATGGCCTCGTTCGTCATGGCGTTGCTACGCATCCCCCCTTTCGAGCTCGCCCGGTTGGCCGCGGGTCGCCCTGCCGGGCGCGAGCGCGCGGCCGGCCCCGCCGTCATGCACCACCCCGCCGCCGCGCGCGAGATGCCGCCGGCCGGGAGCAACCGCTTGGCCGCGCCGCACAAACCCATATATGCAGGGGGTGACCAGAGCCGCACCCATCCCGAGCCCGCCCCGGACCGTCGCTGTGCCGACGGCCCTCCCCGCCGACGCCGCGCGCGGCGCCGCCGCCCTTGCCCCGCTCGATGCGCGGGCGGGCGCCGAGGGGGTCGCGCCCCTGCCGGCCTGGGACCTCTCCGACCTCTACCGCTCGCCCGAGGATCCGGCGCTCGCCGCCGATCTCGACCGCGCCGAGGTCGAGGCCAAGGCCTTCGCCGAGCGCCTGGCGGGCAAGCTCGCCGGCCTGCCCGGCGAGGCGCTCGCCGCGGCGATCGAGGCCTATGAGCGGATCGAGGAGGTGCTCGGGCGGACGATGAGCTACGGCCAGCTTGTCTTCGCCGGCGACGCCCAGGACCCGGCCAATGGCCGCTTCTACCAGACCTTGCAGGAGCGGGTGACGGCGATCTCCTCCCACCTGCTGTTCTTCACTCTCGAGCTGAACCGGCTGGAGGAGCCGGAGCTCGAGAAGAAATACGCCGCCAGCCCGGCCTTGCAGCGCTGGCGGCCCTGGCTGCGCGACCTACGGGTCTTCCGCCCGCACCAGCTTTCGGACGAGCTCGAGAAGCTGCTGCACGAGAAGGAGGTGACCGGCCGCTCCGCCTGGAACCGGCTGTTCGACGAGACCATCGCCGGCATGACCGTGCCCGTCGCCCGGGGGGCGGAGGTCGAGGAGCTGACCGTCTCGGCGGCGCTGAACCGGCTTTCCGACCGCGACCGGGCGGTGCGCGCGGCGGCGGCGAAGGGTGTCTCGGAGGCCTTCGGCTCGCGCGTCCGGCTGTTCTCGCTGATCACCAACGTGCTGGCGAAGGACAAGGAGATCCTCGACACCTGGCGCAGCTACCCGCGCCCGACCAGCGCGCGCAACCGCGCCAACATGGTCGAGGACGAGGTGGTGGACGCGCTGGTGACCGCGGTGCGGGAGAGCTATCCGCGCCTGTCGCACCGCTACTACGCGATGAAGGCGAAGTGGCTCGGCCTGCCGAAGCTGATGCACTGGGACCGCAACGCCCCGCTGCCGGAGGAGGATGACCGCCCGATCGCCTGGCCGGAGGCGGTCGGGCGCGTGCTCGACAGCTATCGCGCCTTCAGCCCGGAGCTGGCCGAGATCGGCGGGCGCTTCTTCGAACGCCCCTGGGTCGATGCGGCGCTGCGGCCGGGCAAGGCGTCGGGCGCCTTCGCGCATCCGACCGTGCCCTCGGTCCACCCCTACCTGCTGCTGAATTACCACGGCAAGTCGCGCGACGTGATGACGCTCGCGCATGAGCTCGGCCATGGCGTGCACCAGATCCTGGCCGGCCGGCAGGGCTACCTGCTGTCCTCGACGCCGCTGACCCTGGCCGAGACGGCGAGCGTCTTCGGCGAGATGCTGACCTTCCGCGCACTGCTCGACGCCGAGACCGATCCTGGGCGGCGGCGGACCATGCTGGCCGGCAAGGTCGAGGACATGCTGAACACCGTGGTCCGCCAGGTCGCCTTCTACCGCTTCGAGACGCTGCTGCACGAGGAGCGCCGGCGCGGCGAGATCGCCGCCGAGCGCATCGCCGAGCTGTGGCTGCAGGTGCAGACCGAGAGCCTGGGACCGGCCTTCGAGTTCACCCCGGATTACGGCGTCTACTGGGCCTATATCCCGCACTTCATCCATTCGCCGTTCTACGTCTACGCCTACGCCTTCGGGGATTGCCTGGTGAATGCGCTCTATGGCGTCTTCCGGTCGGGCCAGGTGCCGCAATTCGAGCGGAAATACCTCGACCTGCTGCGCGCCGGCGGCACGCTCCGCCACCAGGAGCTGCTGGCGCCCTTCGGCCTCGACGCCTCGGATCCCGCCTTCTGGAAGCGCGGGCTCGACGTGATCGCCGGCTTCATCGACGAGATCGAGCAGGCGGAATGACCATCCGGGACCGCCCGCGGGAGCATGGCGCATGAGCGATGACGGCCGCGACAACGCCAGCACGATCTTCGGCGAGATGCGGCGCATGGTGCGCACCTCGGGCGCCGTCGGCGGCATCGCCGCGCGAGTCGCCGGGCAACGCTTCCTCGGCCTGAAGACCGACCGGACGGCGCATGCCGAGGACCTGAAGCAGATCCTGGGCGGGCTGAAGGGCCCGCTGATGAAGGTCGCGCAGTTCCTCTCGACCGTTCCGGATGCGCTGCCGGAGGAATACGCGCAGCAGCTGGCGACCCTGCAGTCCAACGCGCCGCCCATGGGCTGGCCCTTCGTCCGCCGGCGCATGGCGAGCGAGCTCGGCCCGGACTGGGAGCGGCGCTTCGCCTCCTTCGGGCGGGAGGCGGCGGCGGCGGCGAGCCTCGGCCAGGTGCACCGCGCGACCTTGCCCGATGGGCGGGCGGTGGCGTGCAAGCTGCAGTACCCGGACATGGCGAGCGTGGTGGAGGCGGACCTCAAGCAGCTGCGCATCGCCATCGGCCTCTACCGGCGCATGGACAGCAGCCTCGACAACGAGGAGGTGTTCCACGAGCTGCGCGACCGGCTACGCGAGGAGCTGGACTACCTGCGCGAGGCCGCGCACCAGCGCCTCTACGCCATCATGCTCGACGGCATCGGCGATGTGCGCGTGCCGGTGCCGGTCGAGGGCTTCTGCACCCGGCGCCTGCTGACCATGACCTGGCTCGAGGGCCAGCCGATCCTGCGCTGGCTCGAGACCGATCCGCCGCAGGAGGAGCGCAACGCCGTCGCCGCGGCGCTGTTCCGCGCCTGGTACGTGCCGTTCTACCGCTACGGCGTGATCCATGGCGACCCGCATCTCGGCAACTACCAGGCCATGCCGGACCGGCGGGGGATCAACCTGCTCGATTTCGGCACCATCCGCGTCTTCGAGCCGCGCTTCGTTGCCGCCGTGATCCACCTCTACGAGGCGGTGCGTGACGGCGACGACGAGAAGGCGCGGGCGAGCTATGCGAGCTGGGGCTTCAAGAATCTCTCGCGCGAGACCGGCGCGGTGCTGACCGAATGGGCCCGCTTCCTCTACGAGCCGCTGGTGCAGGACCGGGTGCGGCCGATCCAGGAATCGGACGACCCGCTCTATGGCCGCAAGATCGCCGAGAAGGTGCATGCCGGGCTGAAGGCGACGGGCGGGGTGCGCATCCCGCGCGAATTCCCGCTGATGGATCGTGCCGCGATCGGGCTCGGCAGCGTCTTCCTGCGGCTGCGGGCGGAGGTGAACTGGCACCGGCTGTTCCGCGAGCTGGTCGAGGATTTCTCGGAACCGGCGCTGGTGGCGCGTCAGGCGGATGCGCTGGAGCGGGCGCTGGTGCCCGCGCGGGCGGCCTGATCGCATCCGGCCTTGGGCGCCGCCGGTGGCGGGCCTATCCTGGGGACCATGCCGGGCCGCCTATCCCCCTCCGAGGATGTCCTGCTGCGCGACTTCGTCGGGCGGCTGCTCGCCGCGGCGCCGGCCGGCGCGATCGCTGCGATCCGCGTGTTCGGCAGCCGGGCACGGGGCGAATCCGGGCCCAATTCCGACCTCGACGTCGCGGTCCTGCTGCGGGAGGGGGCGGACCCCGCCCCGCTGCGCCGGCTGGCCACCGACGCGGCCTTCGACGCCATGGAGGCGCGCGACGCGCAGGATCTTGCGCTGGCGCCCCTGGTGCTGCCGCCCGGGCCGCCGACCGGCGTGCGGGCGGCGATCATCCGGGACGGGCTGACGGTCTGGAGCGCCGCCGCGCCGGTCGCCTCGCCGTGGTGAAGGCCGGGACCTCGGCGGAGCACCTCGCCAAGGCGGAGGGATTCCTGAAGGCGGTGAAAGCGCTGCGCGCGGCGGGCCTTGCCGAGCGGGCCGTCTCGGACGCCTACTACGCCGTCTTCCACGCCGCGCAGGCGCTGTTGGCAACCGCGGGCCTCGCCGCCGAGACGCATGGCGGCGTCCAGGCGTTGCTCGCGAGGCATTTCGTGAAGGAGGGGCCCCTGCCGCCGGGCGCCGCGCGGGCCTTCTCCCATCTGATGGCCGACCGGCTGCTCGCCGACTACGGCGTGGACCGGCAGGTGGACGAGGCGGGGGCGGCGCAGGCGGTCGCCGCCGCCATCGCCCTGCTCCGCCACATGGTCAGCGCGGTCGAGGCCCTCGCGCCCGAGGCGGGGCCGGCAGCCGCCGGCCTTCGCCGCGCCCTGGACGACATTCCGCCCCTCGGCGCCGATCCGGCCGCGTAAGGCGGTCCGGGAACCCTTGCCACCTGGGCTCCCCGCCAGCATGTTCCGGCCCCGAAGGGGGACCCCCGCATGCGACTGGCAGTACTGAAGGAACGGCGCCCGGCCGAGACCCGCGTCGCGGCGACGCCGGAGACCGTCAAGAAGTTCATCGGGCTCGGCCTGAGCGTCGCGGTCGAGGCGGGGGCGGGCCTCGCCGCCGGCATCACCGACGAGGCCTTCCGCGAGGCCGGGGCCGAGGTCGCGCCCGACGCCGCCGCGACCCTGGCCGGGGCGGCGATCGTGCTGAAGGTCCGCGCGCCGCTCGCGGCCGGGGAGGGGGCGGTCGACGAGATGGCCGCCATGCCGCAAGGCGCCCTGCTGATCGGCGAGCTGCGCGCCGACGAGGCCGCCGTGCGCGCCTATGCCGCCAAGGGCATCGAGGCCTGCGCGATGGAGCTCGCCCCGCGCATCACCCGCGCGCAGTCGATGGACATCCTCTCCTCCCAGGCCAACCTCGCCGGCTACCGCGCCGTGATCGAGGCGGCCGCCGCCTTCGACCGCGGCTTCCCCATGCTGATGACCGCGGCCGGCACCATCCCCGCGGCCAATGTCTTCGTCATGGGCGCAGGCGTCGCCGGCCTGCAGGCGATCGCCACCGCGCGGCGCCTCGGCGGCCGCGTCTCCGCCACCGATGTGCGCCCGGCGGCCAAGGAGGAGATCAAGTCCCTCGGCGCCAGCTTCGTCGGCTACGAGGACGAGGAGAGCAAGGCCGCCCAGACCGCCGGCGGCTACGCCAGACAGCTTTCGGCCGAGTTCTACGCCAAGCAGGCCGAGGTGGTCGCGGCCCATATCGCCAAGCAGGACATCGTGGTGACGACCGCGCTGGTGCAGGGCCGCAAGGCACCGATCCTGGTGACGGAGGCGATGGTCGCCTCCATGAAGCCCGGCAGCGTGATCGTCGACATCGCCTCGGACGCCGGCGGCAATGTCGCGCTGACGAAGCCGGGCGAGGCGATCGTCACGGCGAACGGGGTCCATGTCCTCGGCCATTCCAACTGGCCGGGCCGCATCCCGGCGGCCGCCTCGGCGCTCTACGCGCGCAACCTGCTGACCTTCCTCTCCACCTTCTGGGACAAGGAGGCGAAGGCGCCGAAGCTGCCGGCCGAGGACGACATCGTGAAGGGCGTGCTGCTGACCCGCGGCGGCGCCGTGATCCACCCGAACTTCGCGCCTGCGCAAGCGGCCTGACGCAAGGATCTCCCCGATGAGCAACACCACTCTCGCCGCGCAGGCGGAGGCGCTTGCGCAGCAGGCCGCGGCACTTGCCGCCCAGGCGCGCGCGGCCGCCGAGACCGTCGCCCCGGTCGCCGCGGCGGCCGAGCCCTTCCTGTTCCTGCTGACCATCTTCCTGATGGCCTGCTTCGTCGGCTACTACGTGGTCTGGAACGTCACCCCGGCGCTGCACTCGCCGCTGATGGGCGTGACCAACGCCATCTCCTCGGTGATCGTGGTCGGCGCCATCCTCGCCGCCGGCATGGCGGAGAGCACGGTGGCGCGGGTGTTCGGCTTCCTCGCGGCGATGCTGGCCGCGGTGAACATCTTCGGCGGCTTCCTCGTGACCCGCCGCATGCTGTCCATGTTCAAGCGCAAGGGGGCCTGAGGCCGTGGCACAGACCCTCTCGACCCTGGCCTATCTGGTCGCCTCGGTCCTGTTCATCCTGGCGCTGCGCGGCCTGTCGCATCCGGAAACCAGCCGGCAGGGCAACCTGTTCGGCATGATCGGCATGGCGATCGCCATCGTGGCGACGCTGTTCAAGCCGGGCA
>CAZMCV010000050.1:0-24557 GCA_964564645.1 uncultured Acetobacteraceae bacterium | reverse complement strand
CGTCGCGCACCACGAGCGCGCCCTCGGGCAGGGGGCCGTCGCGCAGCTCCCGCAGCACGGCGCCGCGGGAGGGCGGGCGCACCACCCGCGCATGCCGCATCCCGGGCAGGCGCAGATCGTGCACGTAGCGCGCCGCACCGAACACCTTGTCCGGCAGGTCGATGCGCGGCACGGAGGTGCCGGCGATCCGCCGCGCGCCGGGCGGCTTCGGCGTCACCTCGGCCGGCGCCTCCGTCTCCAGCAGGTCGAGCCCGGCCATGGACCAGTAGCTGCCGAGCTCGGCGCCGTCGGGGCCGAGGAAGCGGCCATCCTCCACAGCGATGCGCTCGACCGGCACGCCGCTGCGCTGCGCCACCACCTGCAGCAGGATCGCCCGCGCCGCGGCGCAGGCATGGCGCAGCGCGCCGCCGGAATCCTGGGTGGACAGGCTGCCCGAGGTCACCGCCTCGTCCGGGCTGTCGGGCGTCGCCGCGGCGTGGACGCGCACGCGGCCGAAGCCGACATCCAGCTCCTCGGCCGCGATCTGCGCGAGCGTCGTCAGGATCCCCTGGCCGAGCTCCACCTTGCCGGGGCGGATGGTCACATGCCCCTCGGCGTGCAGGGTGAGCCACTGCGACAGGCGCCGGTTCGCGTGCAGGCTGCCGGGCAGCTTCGGCCTGCCATCGGCCGTCGTGCCGGCCTGCGTGCCCCAGCCCGTGCTCATGCGCGCATCTCCGCCGCGGCGCGCTTCACCGCGCGCAGGATCCGGTTGTGGCTGCCGCAGCGGCAGAGATGGGGATCGAGCGCCGCCCGGATCGCCGCCTCGTCCGGGTCCGGGTCGCGCGCCAGCAGGGCCGCCGCCGAGACCAGGATGCCGGAGAGGCACCAGCCGCACTGCCCCGCCTGCTCGGCGAGGAAGGCCGCCTGCAGCGGATGCGGCCGGTCCGGCGTGCCGAGGCCCTCCACCGTCGTCACCGCGCGCCCCGCCGCGGCCAAGGCCGGCAGCGTGCAGGCATAGGATGGCGCGCCGTCCAGCAGCACCATGCAGGACCCGCACTGCTCCGCCCCGCAGCCGAAGCGCGGGCCGGAAAGCCCCCCCGGCCCGCGCAGCGCGTGCAGCAGCGAGGCGTCCTCGGCCACGTCCAGCGCCACCGCGGCGCCGTTCAGGGTGAAGGCGACCATGGGGATCAGCTCGCCTGGATCTTCGCCATGCGGATCCACTCCCGCTGCCGGTCGATGTCCTCGCGCAGGAAGGCGGCGAAGGCGTCGGGCGCCATGGGCATGGGCTGCGCGCCGCCCTTGGCCATCGTCTCCTGCGTCGCCGGCAGCGCCAGCAGGCGCATGAGCTCGGCGTTCAGCCGCGCGACCACCGGCGCCGGCGTCCCGGCGGGCGCCATAAGGCCGAGCCAGATGGTCGCCTGGTAGCCCGGCAGCGTCTCGGCGAGCGTGGGCAGCTCCGGCAGCAGGGGGCTGCGCCGCGGCCCCGTCGTCGCCAGGCCCAGCACGCGGCCCGCCGCGATCTGCTCGCGCATCGTCGGGATGGCGTCGAACATCATCGGCACCTGGCCGCCGATCAGCGCCGTCCGCGCCTCGTTCGAGCCACGGAACGGGATGTGGTTCACCTCGATCCCGGCCATGGAGGCGAAGACCGCGCCGGCGATGTGGTAGGGCGTCCCCGGGCCGGAGGAGGCGTAGTCGAGCTTCCCCGGGCTCGCCTTCGCCCAGGCGATCAGCTCCGGCAGCGTCTTCGGCCCGAGCCCGGGGTGCAGCGCCAGCACGTGGTAGGCGATGTTGATGCCGCCCACCGGCGCCAGGTCGCGCAGCAGCACATAGGGCCGGTTCGGCAGCAGGGTCTCGTTGGCCGTGTGGGTGTTCGACATCAGCAGCAGCGTGTGCCCGTCGGGCGCCGAGCGGGCCACCGCATCCGTGCCGATGGTGGCGCCGGCGCCGGGCCGGTTCTCGACGATCACGGGCTGGCCGAGCGCCTGGCCCAGCGGATCCGCCAGCAGCCGCGCCGCGACATCGGCCGAGCCGCCGAGGCCGAAGGGCACCAGGATCCGCACGGGCCGGCTCGGCCAGGCGGGGGATTGCGCCAGGGCCGGCGACGCGGCGGCCATCATCCCGAGCAGCAGGGTGCGGCGACTGGCGTTCATGTCCGTTCCTCCGGCGGCGTTTCCTCGGGCGCTTCTGGCGCGTCCGGCGCCGCTTCGCCAGGGGGCGGCGGCGCTTCCTCCGCGTGCAGCCCGCCGCCGACGCGCACCTCGCACCACGAGCACATCGCGGCTCAGCCCCCGAACAGCCGGCCAGTGGCGATGCGCGCGCCCTCCGCCATCGCGCGCAGCTTGGCCCAGACCACGTCCGGCGCCACGCGCCCGCGCCCGGCCGAGGTGTCGAAGCCGCAATCCGTCCCCGCCATCACCCGCGTCGGGTCGCCGACCGCGCGGGCCACGCGCTCGATGCGCTCCGCCACCACCTCCGGGTGCTCGACGAAGTTGGTCAGCGTGTCGATCACGCCCGCGACCAGCACCTGGTCCGCGGCGAGCGGCATGCGCTCCAGGCAGCGCGGCTCATGCGCGTGGCGCGGATTGGCGAAGGGCAGCACCAGCGCGCCGACATCGGCGCGGAGCAGGATCGGCAGGATGTCCTCGAGCGGCACGTCCTGGTCGTGCGGCCCCTCGTAATTGCCCCAGCAGGCGTGCAGCCGCACCCGGTCGCGCGGCACGCCCGCGAGCGCGGCGTTGATCGTCTCGACCACAAGCTCGACGAAGCCGAGGAAATCGGACAGCGGCCGGCCCTGGAAGGCGCCGTGCCGCTCCATCGCCAGGTCCGGCGCGTCGATCTGCAGCACGAAGCCGGCCTCGACGATGGCGCGGTACTCGACCGCGAGCGCCTTCCCCAGCGCGGCCAGATAGTCGTCGAGCGTCGCGTAGTGCCGGTTCTGCACGATGGTGGCGATGATCCCGGGCGAGGCCGCCGTCATGAAGGCCTCGGCGACACGGCCGCGGTGCGGCGCCAGCGCCGCCCCGAAATCGCCGATCTCGGCATCGATCGCCCGGCGGTCGGCATAGGCGACGGGGCCGATCGCGGCGGGAAGCTGCGCGGTGTTGCTCACCGCCTCGCGCCCGCCGGCCCAGGCCATGAACTCCTTCTTGTACTCGGGATAGGCGTCGAGGTCGGCGAAGACGGGCCGGAGGCTCTCCCCGCCGATGCCGGTCAGGCGGTGGCGCAGGTAGAGCGCGAAGCTCTCGCGCTGCTGCTCGCCATTGTTGACCACGTCGATCCCGGCATCGAGCTGGGCGGGAATGATGGCGGCGAGCGCGGCGCGCCCGGCGGCCGCGATTGCGGCCTCGTCCACCGCCTCGCCGCGGGCGCGGGCGGCGTAGAGGCGGGTGAGTGCCGGCGGCCGCGGCAGGCTGCCGGCATGGGTGGTCAGGATCCGGTGTTCGGAGCGTTGCATGGCGTGGTCCTCCCCCTCGGCCGCCATCCTGCGCCGCCGCGCCGCCGCGGCCAATCCGCTTGGCAGGCAGGCCCTGCCGCGCCACATCCCACGCTCCCCGTTCCGGGAGCGCCGCCTTGTCCCAGCCCCGCCTGTCGCGCCGCGCCCTGGTCGGCGCGGCCATGAGCCTGCCGTTCACCGCCCCGTCCGGCGTCGCGCGCGCCCAGGGGTTGCCCGCGCGCGACCGCGTGATCGTCTCCTCGAAGATCGACACGGAGGGCGCGCTGCTCGGCAACCTGATCCTCGCCGTGCTCGAGCACGCGAAGGTGCCCACGGAGGCGCGGCTCGCCCTCGGCCCGACGCGCATCCTCCGCGCGGCGCTCACCGCGGGCGAGATCGATCTCTACCCGGAATACACGGGCAACGCGGCCTTCTTCCACGACCGCGCCGACGATCCCGCCTGGCGCGACGCGGCGCGCGCCTTCGACCTGGCGCGCCAGCTCGACGCGCCGCTCGGCCTCGCCTGGCTGGCCCGCGCGCCGGCGAACAACACCTGGGCGATCGCGGTGCGCGGCGAGGTGGCGCGGCGGGAGAACCTCAGGACCATGCAGGACCTCGCCGCCGCCGCGCCGAAGGGCGGGCTGCGGCTGGCGGCCTCGGCCGAGTTCGTCGAGAGCGCCGCCGCCCTGCCGGCCTTCGAGCGCGCCTATGGCTTCACCTTCCCGCGCGATCGCATCACGGTCCTGCCGGGCGGCGACACGGCGGTGACGATGCGCGCCGCGGCGCAGGGCATCTCCGGCGTGAACGCGGCCATGGTCTACGGCACGGATGGCGGCATCGCCGCGCTCGGCCTGGTCGTGATGGCCGATGATCGCGGCGCGCAGATGGTCTACGAGCCGGCGCCGGTGGTGCGCCAGCCGGTGCTGGACCGCTTCCCGGCGATGCGCGCGCCGCTCGCGGCGGCCTTCGCGACGCTGACGCAGGAGACGCTGCAGCGCCTGAACGCCGAGGTGGCGGTGGAGGGCCGGCCGGCGCGCGCCGTTGCCCGCGCGCATCTCGAGCGCAGCGGCCTGCTGCGCTGAGCCCGGTCGCGCGGCCCTTGGCGGCGCCGCTGCCCTGGTGGCTGCTCGCCGGGCTCGCCGGACTCGGCCTCGGCTTCGGCGGCTGGCTCGCGGTCGCGCCGAACCGGCTGCTGCCGGGGATCCCGGTCGGGGCCTGGACCGCGCTCGGCCCGACCCTCCCGCTGCTGGCGGCCCTGCTGGTTTCGGCCGGGTTCGTGGCGGCGCGAAGCCTCGGCCGGCTCGCGGCCGCGGCCGCGACGCTCCTTGCGCTGCTGCTCCTTGTCGCCGGGACGGGCCAGGCCGCCGCGCGGCTGCTGGCGGCGGCGGAGGCGCCGGCGGCGCGCGCCATGATCGGCGGCGGCGCCTGGTTCGCCGCCGCCTGCCTCGCCGCGCTGGCGATCGAGCAGGCGCGCGGGCTCGGGCGGCGCGACACCCTGCTGCTGGCGCTCCTGGCGGCCGGCGGCGCCGCGATGCTGGTCGCCTCCGGCCGGCTCGACGCGCTCTCGATCGCCGTCGAGGCCAGGGCGCGGCAGGACATGATCGCCGAGGCCTTCGCCACGCATCTGCTGCTCTCCGGCGCCGCGCTGCTGCTCGCGCTGGCGCTGTCCGTCCCCATCGGCTGCGCCGGCTTCGCCCTGCCGCGCCTCGGCGCCTTCGCCGATTCGCTGCTCGGCGCGGTGCAGGTGATCCCGGCCATCGCGCTGTTCGGACTGCTGGTGCCGCTGCTCTCGCTGCTGCTGGCGGCGCTGCCCGGGCTGCGCGCGGCCGGCTTCGGGGCGATCGGGGCGACGCCGGCGCTGATCGGCATCACGCTCTACCTCGCCCTGCCCCTGGCGCGAGCGGTCCGGGTCGGGCTGGCGGCGGCGGACCCGGCGGCGGTCGCCGCGGCAGAGGGGATCGGGATGCGCCCGGGCGGCATCGCCCGCCATGTCCGCCTGCCGCTCGGCCTGCCGGTCTTCGCCGCGGGGCTGCGCGTGGCGGCGGTGCAGGCGGTCGGGCTCGTCGCGCTGGCCGGGCTGGTCGGGGCGGGCGGACTCGGGGCGCTGGTCTTCGAGGGGATGGCACAGCTCGCGACCGACCTCATCCTGCTGGGCGCGCTGCCGATCATCGCCCTGGCGCTGGCCGCCGATGCGCTGCTCGCCGCCGCCGAGGCGTCCCTCCGATGATCGCCTTCGAGCGGGTCGGCGTCGCTTTCGGCGGGGCGCAGGCGGTCCGCGACGTGACCTTGGAGATCCCCGCCGGCGCGCTCGCCGTGCTTGTCGGGCCCTCGGGTTCGGGCAAGACCACCCTGCTGCGGCTGGTGAACCGGCTGGTGGCGCCGAGCACCGGCACGGTGCGGGTCCGCGGCGAGGCCGTGGGCTCGCTCGAGCCCGCCCGGCTGCGCCGCTCGATCGGCTATGCGATGCAATCGGTCGGCCTGTTCCCGCACTGGACGGTGGCGGAGAACATCGCGGCCGTGCCGCGCCTGCTCGGCTGGGATGCGGCGCGGCGGGCCGCCCGCGTCGAGGAGCTGCTGCGGCTCGTGCGGCTCGACCCGGCGCTGGCGGGGCGGCGGCCCGGCTCGCTCTCGGGCGGGCAGGCGCAGCGGGTGGGCCTCGCGCGCGCGCTCGCCGCCGATCCCGACATCTTGCTGATGGACGAGCCCTTCGGCGCGGTCGATCCGATCGTGCGGCGGGAGCTGCGGGCCGAGCTGCGCCGCATCCATGCGGCGACCGGCAAGACCATCCTCCTCGTCACCCATGACCCGGCGGAGGCGCTCGAGCTCGCGACCCTGCTCGTCGTCCTGCGCGGCGGGCAGGTGGTCGCGTCCGGGCCGGCGTCGGAGCTGACCCGGCCGCCGGTCGCGCCCTTCCTGCGCGCGCTGTTCGGGGCGGAGGCGCTGGCCTGGCGCCGCCTCGCCCTCGCACCCGTCGAGATCGCGATGGAGCGCGGCGCGGCGGCCCCGCCCGGCGCGCCCTCCATCGCCGCGGGGGCGAGCCTCGCCGAAGCGCTGGCGCTCATGCTGGAGGCGCGGCGCGAGGTCCTGGCGGTGGAGGGGGGCGCCGGCCTCCTGAGCCTCGGGGCGGTGATCGGGGCGGGCGGATGAGCGCGGGCGGCGGCTGGACGTCGCTAGGCCTCGCGGCCTTGCTGGCCGCGCTGTCGCTCGGGCCCGTCGCCGGCGCGCTCTGGCAGGCCGCTGGCGGGCGCGGCGGCGAGGCCTATGCGACGGGGCGGCTGCTGGCGCTCGGGCTCGACCATGCGCTGCTCGTGCTCGGCGGCGGCGGCGCGGCGGCGGTGGCGGGCCTCGGCCTTGGCCTCGTCGTGACCCTGCCGCGCGGGGTGGCGCTGCGCCCGCTGGCCGACCGGGCGGCGGCGGCGGCGCAGGCGGTGCCGCCGGTGGTGGTGGTGGCGCTCGCCTTCCCGGCCCTCGGCTTCGGCGTGGCGCCGACCCTGCTGGCGCTCGCCCTCTACGCGGTGATGCCGGTGCTGCGCGCGACCATCGCGGCGGTCGAGGCGCTGCCGCCCGACCCGCCCTTCGCGGCTCGCGCGCTCGGCATGACCGAGGGCGAGGTGCTGCGGCAGGTCGTCCTGCCGCTGGCCTGGCCCGCCATCCTGCCGGGGCTGCGCACCGCGGCGCTGCTGGCGACCGCGACCGCGGCGGTCGGGGCGCTGGCCGGGGCGGCGACGCTCGGGACGCCGATCGTGCTCGGCCTGCAGACGATGAACGAACTTCTGATCCTGCAGGGGGCGGCGGCGACGGCGGCGCTGGCCTTCGCGCTGGACGGGGCGCTGGCGCTGCTCGGCGGGACGCAAGCGCGCCGCCGGCCCTGAAGGGGCGCGCCGGGCGAGGCATCCCGGCCGCCCCTGCCGCGCTGCATGTCCGGGCCGGGCATCGTGCCGGCCGGAGGCATGCGGAGAACCAGCCATGTCGGACAGCTTCCTGCCCGGCCCCGCCGCGACCGGGGCGCCGCAGATCAGGATCGTCATCACGCCGATGCGAAGGACCGAGGAAGGGGTCTGGGAGCCGGGCGAGCGCGAGGGGGCGGAGCTCTTCCTGCTCGACCTCATCCACGAGGCGGAGGAGGAGGTCGCGGTGGTGATGGAGTGCCGGGACGAGCGGACCGCGGCGCTGGCCGCGCGGGTCGCGGCCGGAACGCTCGCGGCGCTGGGCCTGGGCCAGGCGGACCCCGGCGGAGCGGCGGGTGGCGAGGCGCGCGGCGGCATCTTCGACGCGGCGACCGCGGCGATCCTGGCCGACCACGCCACGCCCGAGGTCGCCGCGCCGAGCGGCGAATGGCGGATGATGGCGGCGGACGAGGAGGAGCGGGGCGGCGGCCTGCCCTCCTGAGGCGCCGCGCGCCGGGGCGGCGTCCCGCGCGGGCCGTCCCGGCCTCGGGGCTGGATCCGGACTTGCGGCGGAATGCCCGTTCCCATCATGACGGGAATCCCTGCCGGGTCGGGGCCGACGGGCGGGCCTCCGCACGCGCTCAGCGCAGGAGGGTCTCGGCCTGGGTGGCGAAGGCGGCGCCCTCCGGGCCCTCCAGCCAGCGTGCCACCCGCTCGATGTCCGGCCGGTGGCCGGCGCACCAGGCGAGCCGGTCGCGCCCGCGCTGCCGCGCATCGAAGGGCGGCGGGCTGAGCAGCACCAGGTAGGCGTCGCGCGAGGTCGCCCCGCCCAGGCGCTGGTGCAGGTCCAGCACGGCGGTCTCGATCATGGCCGCGCGGTCCTGGGCGGTGGCGGACACCGCCTGGCCGCAGGTGATCGCGGCCCGCATGTGGCTGCCGAGAACGACCGCGCGCTCCGACAGCGCCTCCGTCCCCGGTGGCGCGCCGGGCATGGCGGCGTCCTGGCCGGTCGTGCAGCCGATCGCGCCCAGCGCTGCCGCGCCGAGAAGGGCGCATCGCCTTCCCCTGCGCAACACCGCGGCACGGTGGCCTGCCTCCTGGCCGTTCCGCTTCCCACGCATCCGCGACGGTTAACCCGGCGGGCGGTCGGGAGGCAAACCGGGGCCGCCGGCGCCGCGCAGCAGCGCCTCCACCGCCGCCCGGCGGGGGATCGGGGCGACGGCGCCATAGCCCGTGGTGGACAGCGCCGCGGCGGCATTGGCATAGGCGGCGGCCGCGAAGGGATCCGCCCCGGCGACGTGCCGCGCGAGGAAGGCGCCGGCGAAGGTGTCGCCCGCGCCGATCGCATCGACCGCGGCGACACGGTGCGGCGCCAGGCGCTGCCGCCGCGCCGCGGTCGCCACCAGCGCGCCGCGGGCGCCGAGCTTGAGCAGCACGACCCCGCAGCCGAGGCGCAGGTAGAAATCCGCGAGGGCATCGGGGTCGGAGAGCCCCGTCATCGCGGTGGCGTCCTCGAAGGAGGGCAGCGCGATGTCGGCCTTCGCCATGGCCGCGTGCATCACCGCCGCGGCCCGCGCCGCCGGCCAGAGGCGGAGCCGGAGGTTGGTGTCGTAGGAGACCTGCACCCCTGCCTGCCGCGCCACCGCGATCGCGTGGAACACCGCGTCGCAGGCGCTGGTGCTGATCGCCTGGCTGATGCCCGAGACATGCAGCACCCGGGCGGCGCGGATCGCCGCCTCGGGCACGTCCTCCGGCCGGTAGCGGCTGGCGGCGCTGCCGGTGCGCCAGAAATGCGAATGGTGCCCGCGCGCGTCATGGGTGACGAGGTAGAGGCCGGTCGGGGCCTCGGCGCTGCGGATCACGCAGGCGGCGTCGACGCCCTCCGCCCGCCACAGCGCGAGGAAGCTGTCGCCCGGGCCGTCCTGGCCGATGGCGGTGACAAAGCCGACGCTGGCGCCGCTGCGCGCGGCCGCGATCGCGGCATTGCTGGTGTCCCCGCCATGGCCCTCGAGATAGAGGGTGCGGCCCGCGGCGTCGGGCGCCTGCTGGTTGAACTCCAGCATCGGCTCGCCCATGCAGAGGA
The DNA here is from genome assembly GCA_964564645.1 of uncultured Acetobacteraceae bacterium. Classification (GTDB taxonomy): domain Bacteria; phylum Pseudomonadota; class Alphaproteobacteria; order Acetobacterales; family Acetobacteraceae; genus CAZMCV01. The sequence continues at coordinate 15,172 of CAZMCV010000050.1, read as the reverse complement.
TGTCGGGCATGGCGCGGCCCCCTGGTCAGGCGTCCATGAGGCCGAGCGCGTCGCGCGCCGCGCGGCCGATCGCCGCCCGGTCGCCGGACGCGATCCGTGCCTCGTCCACCAGCGCGCCGCCGATGCCGACGAAGGCCGCGCCGGCCGCGAGGTAGGCGGGCGCGTTCGCCGCGTCGACGCCGCCGGTCGGGCAGAAGGCGATGCCGGGGAAGACCGCGCGCAGCGCCTTGATGTGGGCCGGCCCGCCGGCCGAGCCGGCGGGGAAGATCTTCACCGCATCCGCCCCGGCGGCGAGCGCCGCGCGCACCTCCGTCGGCGTCATCGCGCCGGGCAGCATGCAGGCGCCGGCCCGGCGGGCGATCGCGGCGACGCCAGGGTCGACCCAGGGCGTGACGAGGAAGCGCGCCCCGGCTGCGAGGCAGGCTTCGGCCGCCGCGGCATCCGGCACGGTGCCGGCGCCGACGACGAGGCCGGGTTCGGCCGCGAGGGCGCGGATCAGCCCCGGGGCGTCCGGGACCGTCATGGTGATCTCGAAGACGGTCATGCCCTCCGCCCGCAGCCACGCCACGGCGGTGCGGGCGTGCTCGGTGCGCCCGGTGCGCACCACCGGCACCACGCGGGCGCGGCGGAGCGTCGGGATGAGGGGATGGTCAGCCGGCATCGGACGCGTCCTCCGCCCGGCAGCATGGGACGGGGCGGGGAGGCTGGCCAGGGGCGGCGCGCCGGGGGGCTGCCCCCGGGCGCGGCTTCGGGGAGGCCGGCGGCGTCAGGCCGGGGGAGGCGCCGCGGCGGCCTCGCCCGCCGCCGCGCCCTGGCGCATGGCGATGGCCAGCATCGCATCCGCGGTGCGGTCGAGCTGCTGCGTCTCCTGGTCGGCGCGGCGGAGCGCCTCGGCGGTGCTGTCGAAGCCGCGCTGCAGCTCCGTGACCGACCCGTCCAGCCCCCGCACGGCCGTGCCCAGCCGGCCGAGCTCGGCCCGCCAGGCGGCCACCGCCTCCCGCTGCGCCGCCAGCGCGGCGTCGAGCCGATGCAGCGCCAGGCGCAGCCGGTCCTCGGCGCGGTTGGGGAAGGTGAGGAGGCTGGCGGCGGGGGCTTGGGTGTCGGACACGGCGGGCAGCTCCGGGCGAAGATCCTAAGGAAATGTTAAATCGAGACGAATAAAGAGACAAGTCGAAATATTGGCGGCAAATTCTGCCGCCACCCGCCCGGCAGAAGGCCGCGCCACGGGCGCCCAAGGCTGGCCGAGACATGCATCTGCGAAAAACCGATCGTTGAAATCCTTGGGGAATTCCCCCCGGATCCGGGCCGGCCCGCATGCTTCCAGGAACTCTCAGGCCGCGATCGCGCCCGCCACCAGGCAGAGCGCCGCGCCGAGGCTCAGCGCCCAGCGCAGCCGCAGATAGGGCAGCGGCACCAGCCCGCGCGCCGCGGCCAGGCTCTCGATCGCGGCGGTGAGCAGGATGCCGCCCGCCAGCACGAGGAGCGAATCCGGCAGCGGCAGCAGCAGCGCCACCCAGGCGAGCAGCGCGGGAAGCACCCCGAAGCCGAGCCGCGCCGCCGCCGCCGAGGCCTCCGGCGCCGCCGGACCGGGCGCGACGACCCCCGTGGCGCCTCCGGGGATTGGGCCGCGCAGCGCGAAGCCCCAATGGACGGCGCCGAGGAAGCTGAGGATCGTGGCGCCATAGGCGGCCAGGGCCGCGAAGGCGGCATCGCCCCCGATGCCGAGGCCGGCGCCGAGCGCCGTCGCCACGAAGGGCAGCAGCCCGGCAAGTCCGAGCCAGAGGGCGAGGCGGGGCAGGGGGGCGGTGTCGCGCATGCGGGGCTCCGTCGGTCGGGGGCTCGGCAGGAAGGCCGGGCGCGCCGCCGCGACCGGGCCGTGGCGTTCCCGGGCATCCCCTCCCGCGCAGGTCGGGGCGGCGCACCATCGCGCAAGGCCGGCCGGCGGCCCCCGGCACGGCCCGGACGGCACCGCTCGCCCGGCGCGGATGCCGGGCGTGATTCCCGTCCCGCTCCCATCGGCCCTAAAAGCGCCGGCGGGGGGCGCCGCGCGGCGCCCGCCGGCATCCCGCCGCCCCGTCGGCCGGCGCTGAAACGGAGTTCCGATGCAGGTCGCGCTCGAGATCCTCCTCATCCTGCTGCTGGTGGCGGTGAACGGCGTCTTCGCGATGAGCGAGCTCGCCATCGTCTCCGCCCGCCGCTCCCGCCTGCAGGCCATGGAGCGGCGCGGCAGCCGCGGGGCCAGCGCCGCCCTGATGCTGGCCGAGGATCCGCAGCGCTTCCTGCCCACGGTGCAGGTGGGGATCACCCTGGTCGGCATCCTGGCCGGCGGCTTCGGCGGGGCGCGGCTCGCCGCCCCGCTCGGCGCCGTGCTCGGCACGATCCCCTGGCTGGCGCCCTTCGCGGTCGAGATCGCCTTCGTCCTCGTCGTCATCGCCATCACCTATGCCAGCCTGATCATCGGCGAGCTGGTGCCGAAGCAGCTGGCGCTGCGCGACCCGGAGCGCTTCGCGGTCGCCGTGGCGCGGCCGATGGCCTGGCTGTCCCGCGTCACCGCGCCGGTGGTCTGGCTGCTCGGCGCCTCCACCGCCCTGGTCCTGCGGCTGTTCGGCGCGCACCGGGCGACGGACCAGTCGGTGACGGAGGAGGAGGTGAAGGCCGTCGTCGCCGAGGGCGCGGAGGCCGGCGCGCTCGAGCACGAGGAGCGGCACATGATCGAGCGCGTGCTGCGCCTGGCCGACAAGCCGGTGCGCGCGCTGATGACGCCGCGCAACGACGTCGCCTGGCTCGACCGCGGCGCGGGGCCGGAGGCGCTGTCGGCCGCGCTCCGCGCGCAGGAGGTCACGCGCTTCGTCGTCTCGGACGGGCCGGTGGACAACCCGGTCGGCGTGGTGCTGGTCAAGGATCTGCTCGACCGGTTGCTGGAGGGCGCGCCGCTCGACATCGCGCCGCTGCTCCGCCAGCCGATCGTGCTGCCGGACAACCTGCCCGCGCTCGACGCGCTCGAGCGGCTGCGCGCCGACCCGATCGGCCTCGCCCTCGTGCTCGACGAATACGGCAGCTTCGAGGGGGTGGTCACCGCCTCCGACCTGCTGGAGGCGATCGTCGGCGAGCTCGGCCCGCCGGAGCCCTGGGAGGGCGAGGCAGGCGCCGGCATCACCCAGCGCTCCGACGGGTCGCTGCTGCTCGATGGGATGATGCCGATCGACGAGCTGCGCGCACGGCTCGACCTGCCGGAGACACCCTATGCGGGGACCTACCACACGGTGGCGGGGCTGATGCTGGCGCTGCTGCAGCGCGTCCCGCGCGAGGGCGACCGGATCATCTGGGCGGGGTGGCGGTTCGAGATCATCGACATGGACGGGCGGCGCGTGGACAAGGTGCTGGCGAGCCCGGAAGAGGCGACGGCGGCGGCGGCCTAGGGGGCGGGAGGGCAGCGCCCTCCTGCCCCTATCCCCCCCCGTTGCTGCGCAGGATCGGCGCGATGAATTGCGGCTCCGTGTCCCAGGGGAACAGGATCCAGGTGTCCTGGCTCACCTCGGTGATGAAGGTGTCGACCAGCGGCCTGCCCTGCGGCTTGGCGTAGACGGTGGCGAAGTGGGCGCGCGGCAGCAGGGCGCGGACCACCTTGGCCGTGGTGCCGGTGTCCACAAGGTCGTCGACCAGCAGCCAGCCCTCGCCATCGCCCGCGGCGACGGGCGGCTTGACCACGCTCGGGTTGCCGCGCGCCTCCTCGTCATAGGTGACGACGGAGACGGTCTCGATCAGCCGGCATTCCAGCTCGCGCGCCACGATCGCCGCCGGGATCAGCCCGCCGCGGGTGATGGCGCAGACGCCGCGGAAGGGCGCACGGTCCACCAGCCGCCAGGCCAGCGCCTTGCTGTCGCGGTGCAGCTGGTCCCAGGTGACGGTGTAGTAGTGGCGGCTCGTGCCCGTCGTCGTGGCGGTCATGCGGTCCCGTCTTCCCCTCTCAGAACATGCGCCCGCCATCGGGCACCTTCAGGTCCGGGCGCAGCAGCACCACCGCCCCGTTCTCGTCCGGCACGCCGAGCACCAGGACCTCGCTCACCATCGGGCCGATCTGCCTTGGCGGGAAGTTGACCACCGCGACCACCTGGCGCCCGATCAGCCGGTCCGGCGTGTAGTGCACCGTGATCTGCGCCGAGGATTTCTTCACCCCGAGCGGCGGGCCGAAATCGACCCAGAGCCGGATGGCGGGCTTGCGGGCCTCCGGGAAGGGCTGGGCGTCGACCACCGTGCCGACCCGGATCTCGACCTTCTCGAAATCGGCCCAGGCGATCGTGTTGTCCGGCGTGGTCGTCATGGCCTCTCCTCCCCTGTCCAGGGCCCGCCGGGCGGGCATCCCGCCGCGGGCCGCGACGGCGCGCCATCGCGCCCGGGACTTGGCGCGTGGCCATAGCGTGATAAGCCATGCCCGCCGGGTCCGGAAAAGGCCCGGCCCGGGCTCCTCACGACAGGGACCGCCGCCGGCGGCCCCGGGTGGCGTGGCGGAGCAGGCCCGGGGCAGGGGGCTGCCGCGCCCGATGCCGCCATGCGAGGATCCCAGGACATCCCATGAAGCGCGATTTCCACGCCCCCGGCCGCAGCGCCGTCTACGCGACAGGCGGCATGGCCGCGACCTCCATGCCGATCGCCACCTGGACCGCGCTCGACATCCTGCGCCAGGGTGGCAATGCGCTCGACGCGGCGATCGCCGCCGTCGCCGTGCTCTGCGTGGTGGAGCCGCAATCGACCGGCATCGGCGGCGACTGCTTCTGCCTCTACGCGCCCGCCGGCGCGGCGCGGCCGGTCGCCATGAACGGCTCGGGCCGCGCCCCGCGCGGGGCGACGCCGGAGGCGCTGCGGGCCGCCGGGCTCGATCGGATGCACAACACCTCGGCGCACAGCGTCACCGTGCCCGGTGCGATCTCGGCCTGGGAGGCTCTGAACAAGGCGCATGGCAGGCTGCCGCTGGCCGACCTGCTGCGGCCGGCGATCCGCTGCGCGGAGGAAGGCTGGCCCGTGCATCCGCGCGTCGCCTCCGACTGGGAGGCCTCGGTGGAGAAGCTGCGCGGGCATGCGGCCTCGGCGCGGCGCTTCCTGGTGGATGGCGCGGCGCCGGGCGTGGGCCACCGCTTCGTCCAGCCCGAGCTTGCGAAGACGCTGCGCGCCATCGCCGCCAGGGGGGCCAGCGCCTTCTACGAGGGCGAGGTGGCGGCCGACATGGTCGCGACGCTCCGCGCCGCCGGCGGGCTGCACACCGAGGAGGATTTCGCCCGCGGCGCCACCGTCGCCGAGTTCGTCGAGCCGATCTCCATCGGCTGGCGGGGGATGGAGGTGTTCCAGTGCCCGCCCAACGGATCCGGCATGCATGTGCTGCAGATCCTGGGCATCCTCGGCGGCCTCGACACGCCGGAGCAGGGGCCGCTGAGCGCCGAGCGCTACCACCGCCACATCGAGGCCGCGCGCCTGGTCTACCGCGACCGCGACGCCTTCCTGGCCGACCCGTCGCAGGCGGATGTGCCGGTGTCGAAGCTCACCGACCCCGCCTACCTCGCCGCGCTGCGCGGGCTGATCCGCGACGACCGCGCGCTGCGCGAGATGCCCCCCGCGGGGCAGTCCGACTGGGCGAGGCACAAGGACACGGTCTATCTCTGCGTGGTGGACGGGGACGGCAATGCCTGCTCCTTCATCAACTCGCTCTTCGAGAGCTTCGGCAGCGCGATCCTGGCCGAGAAATCCGGCGTGATGCTGCACAACCGCGGCTTCGGCTTCCGCCTGCAGGAGGGCCACCCGAACTGCATCGCGCCCGACAAGCGGCCGCTGCACACCATCATCCCAGGCATGGTGATGCAGGGCGGGCGCTGCATCATGCCCTACGGCGTCATGGGCGGGCATTTCCAGCCCATGGGGCAGACCTTGTTCCTGGCCAACCATTTCGAGTTCGGCCTGGACGTGCAGGAGGCGCTGGATGCCCCCCGCCTCTTCCCCGCGCCCGGCAACGGGCCGGTGCAGCTCGAGCGCGGGATCCCGAACGCGGTGGTCGACCGGCTGGTCCGCCTCGGCCACGAGGTCACCCTGATGGAGCGGCCGCATGGCGGCGGCCAGGCCATCCTGATCGACCATGCGCGCGGCGTGCTGGTCGGCGGCAGCGATCCGCGCAAGGACGGGCTGGCGCTCGGGTTCTGAGCGATGCGGGCGGTCCGCGCCGACATCACCACCCTGGCGGTGGACGCGATCGTCAACGCGGCCAATGAGCAGCTGGCCGCCGGGGGCGGCGTCTGCGGCGCCATCTTCCGCGCCGCCGGCGCGGCGGATCTCGCCGCCGCCTGCACCCCGCTCGCGCCCTGCCCGACGGGCGAGGCGCGGCTGACGCCGGGCTTCCGCCTGCCTGCCCGCTTCGTGATCCATGCGGTCGGCCCGGTCTGGCGGGGCGGCGGCAGCGGAGAGGCCGCGCTGCTTGCCGCCGCCTATGCCGCGAGCCTCGCGCGCCTGCGCGAGGCGGCGGGCCGCTCGATCGCGTTTCCCGCGATATCCACAGGGATATTCGGCTATCCGCCCGCCGAGGCCGCGCGAATAGCTGTGGGTGCGGTTCGTGACGGCCTCGCGACGAAGGGCGCGCTCGACGTGACCTTCTGCTGCTTCGACCAGCCCATGCTGGACCTCTACGACAAGGAGCTTGCCGCGCCGTGACCGAACCCTGCGACCTCACCGCGCTCGAGGCGCGGCGGCTGATCGGGCGCAAGGCGCTCTCGCCGGTGGAGCTGATGGAGAGCTGCCTCGGCCGCATCGCCGCCGTCGATCACGCGGTGAATGCCTTCTCGACCCTCGCCGCCGACCAGGCGCGCGAGGGCGCCCGCGCCGCGGAGGCGGCGGTGATGCGCGGCGAGGATCTCGGCCTGCTGCACGGCCTGCCCGTCGGCATCAAGGATCTCGACGACACCGCCGGCATCCGCACGACCCGCGGCAGCCCGATCTTCAAGGATCACGTCCCCGACAAGGACTGCCTGATGGTCGCCAGCGTGAAGGCGGCGGGCGGCATCGTGCTCGGCAAGACCAACGTCCCCGAATTCGGCCTCGGCGCCAACACGCGCAACCGGGTGCATGGCGCGACGGGCAACCCCTTCGATCCGACGAAGAATGCCGCCGGCTCTTCGGGCGGCTCGGCGGTGGCACTGGCGACGAACATGGCGCCGCTGTGCAGCGGCTCCGACACCGGCGGGTCCCTGCGCAACCCGGCCGCCTTCTGCGGGATCGTCGGCTACCGCCCCTCGCCCGGGCTGATCCCGGCCGAGCGGCGGGAGCATGGCTGGACGCCGATCTCGACCCTCGGGCCGATGGCGCGGAACGTGCCCGACACGGCGCTGCTGCTCGCCGCGATGGCCTCCGACGATGCCATGGACCCGCTGGCCTACACGCTGCACGCGCGCCCCGTGCGCGGCGAGCCGGCGCTGTTCCACCCGGTGCGCAGGCTGGACACGGCCGGCCTCCGCCTCGCCTTCAGCGCCGATTTCGGCCAGGCGCTGGTCGAGCGGGTGGTGCGCGACGCCTTCGAGGCGCGCGTCGCGGCGATCGCGCCGCTGTTCCAGGCCGCCGAGGAGGCGCACCCCGATGTCCGCGGCGGCGACGAGGCCTTCGAGGTCACGCGCTCGGCGGGCGTCCTCACCTCGCACCTCCAGAAGGTGCGGGAGCGGCCGCAGGATTGCGGCCCCAACATCATCGCGAATGTCGAGGAGGCGCTGCGCTACTCCCTGGTGGACTACGCCAACGCGGCGCAGGCGCAGACCCGCATCTACCGCGACTACCAGCGTTTCTTCGCGAAGTACGACGTGCTGATCACCCCGGCGATCACGGTCAGCCCGCGGCCCTGGCGGGAGCTGTTCCCGAAGGAGATCGACGGGCAGCCCGTGCGCACCTACTTCCACTGGCTGGCGCTGGCCTACTACGTCTCGCTGGTCGGCCACCCGGCCGTCTGCCTGCCGATGGGGCTGGACGCGAAGGGCATGCCCTTCGGGCTGCAGATCGTCGGGCCGCGCGGGGGGGATGCGTTCGTGCTGGCCGTCGCCGCGGCGATCGAGGAGGCCTTCGCGGCGGATCCCGCGCTGCGGCGGCCGGTGCCGGATGTCGGGGCGCTCATGGCGGCGCCGGCGATCTCCGGGATGCAGGAGTTCTACACCTTCGACTGAGAGTTTGTGAAAGAATGCCCGCCAGCCCCGATTTCGGAGGCAATGCCGCAATGATTTCAGAGGGCATTCTTTCGCAAGTTCGATTGATTCAGAAACTCTGACAGGCGCGGGGGAAGAGGACACCTCTTCCCCCACACCCCCTTCACCGTCTTCTGGCACTCATCCTGGGTGGCGTGAGGCCGGTGCCCTTCGCGGGCGGCAGGCGAGCCAGGGCGGAGCACCGGCTACCAGCTGCGATAGCCGCCGCGACCCTGGTAGGCGCCATAGGGGCGTCCATGGTGGCGCGGATGGCCGTAGCCCGAGGCGTAGTGGCGCCGGGGCGGACGGCCGCTGTCCGAAGCGGCGCCCGCCACCAGCGCGGCGGCGAGCCCGACCCCGGCGCCCAGCGCCAGCGTGCTCCCCCAATCGGTCGAACCGTCCGGGTTCTGGCAGGCGCCCAGCAACATGGCGGCGGCAAGGGCAAGGGCAGACAGCGTGGTCCTGCGCGGCATGGGGGATCTCCTCGACACCCATGCTCCCACCCGCTCGCGGCCGCATCGGGGCCGAACCATGGCCGCCTGCGGCCCGGAGGTGGCGGAATGGCGGCGGCCGGAAGCAAGGCCGGCGCCCCGCCTCCGGGACACCCGATCGTCCGGGAACGGCGCGGGGTTCACGATCCTCCACGGCAAGGCGCGCGCGCGGAGGACTCCCCCCCGGACGCGGCCGGCCCTAGCCCCGCGCGCCGGAGAAGGCGTTGAAGGTCTGCAGGGTGTAGGTGTCCTTCACCCCCGGCACCGTCTGCACCTTCTCCACCACGAACAGCCCGATATCCTGGTCCGCGGCCAGGTAGAATTTCCCGAGCAGGTCGTACTGCCCGGAGATCGAATGCATCTCCGACAACGCCTCGATGCCATCGGCCATGTCGCGGGCCACGCGGTAGGCCTGGCCCATCTCGCACTTGATCATGACGAAGATCGCTCGCATCGGCTGGGAATCCCTGCTGGCGGGCCGGTGGGCGCCGGGGCGGGGATGGTGCCGCCCGGGGTCGCCGATGGCTACCCTCGCTGGCGCGCCACCGGGCGCGGGCGGCCCTGGTTGCCCAGCAACCGGGCAGCGCCCCCCGCCCGCGCCGCCGCGCGCCGCCCTGCCGCTTTATGGCATGCGGCTTGCGATCCTCCCATGCCATGATGCCTCCCAAGATGAGCCACGATGACCGCGGCGGCCCGGCCCAGCCCCTGCTGGGGCTGAAGGACCTGAAGAAGCACTTCCCCATCCGGGGCGGCATGTTCGGTGGCGCCGTCGCCACCGTCCGCGCCGTGGACGGCATCACCTTCCAGGTGAAGAAGGGCGAGACCCTCGGGATCGTCGGCGAGTCGGGCTGCGGCAAGTCCACCACCGCGCGGCTGCTGATGCGCCTGCTCGACCCCAATGCCGGCGAGATGGTGTTCGATGGCGAGGCCGTCGGCATCGACGCCCAGGCCGGCGGCATCACCCTGAAGGAATACCGCCGCCAGGTGCAGATGGTGTTCCAGGACAGCTACGCCTCGCTGAACCCCCGCCTGCCGATCGAGGACAGCATCGCCTTCGCCCCCAAGGTGCATGGCGTGCCTGCCAAGGAGGCCTCCGAGCGCGCGCGCGAGCTGCTGGCCGCCGTCGGCCTCTCGCCCGCGCAGTATGCGCGGCGCTACCCGCATGAGCTCTCGGGCGGGCAGCGCCAGCGGGTCAACATCGCGCGCGCCCTCGCGCTCTACCCGCGCCTGGTCATCCTGGATGAGCCGGTCTCCGCCCTCGACAAGTCGGTCGAGGCGCAGGTGCTGAACCTGCTGCTGGACCTCAAGGAGAAGTTCGGCCTCACCTACGTCTTCATCAGCCACGACCTCAACGTGGTGCAGTACATCAGCGACCGGGTGCTGGTGATGTATCTCGGCATCGTGGCCGAGCAGGGGCCGGTGGACGCCATCTACGACCGCCCGGCGCATCCCTACACCCGCGCCCTGCTGGCCAGCCGGCCGTCGATGGATCCGGCGACGCGGCGGACCGTGCCGCCGCTGACCGGCGACCCGCCGAACCCGGTGAACCCGCCCTCGGGCTGCCGATTCCGCACGCGCTGCCCCCATGCCGAGGCGGTCTGCGCCGCGACGGCGCCCGCCCAGTTCGATCTCGGCGGCGGGCATGAGGCGGCGTGCCACATGGCGATCCCGGGCAGCGGCCATTCCCAGGCCGGGCGGCTGGCGGCGTGACGCATCCGAGGAAGGCGAGGAGGCAAGCGGCATGAGCGAGGTGATGGAGCGTCCCGCCACCGCGGCGCCGGCGACCGGCGCGCCGCTCGCGCGGATGCGCGACCTGCAGGTGAAGTTCGTCACGCGCGACCGCACCGTGCACGCGGTCAACGGGGTCGATCTCGACCTCGCCGCCGGCGAGGTGCTGTGCATCCTCGGCGAATCGGGCTCGGGCAAGTCGGTCACGATGCGCGCGCTGATGCGCCTCCTGCCGAAGTCGGCCAAGGTCAGCGGCACCGTCGAGGTCGCCGGCCGCGACGTCGTGCGGATGAGCGAGGGGGAGCTGTCGGATTTCCGTGGCGGCGAGGTCGCCATGATCTTCCAGGAGCCGATGACCGCGCTCGATCCGGTTTTCACCATCGGCCGGCAGATCGCCGAGACGGTGCAGCGGCACGAGAAGGCGTCGCGGCGCGAGGCCGAGGCGCGCGCGCTGGAATTGCTCGAGCTGGTGCAGATCCCCTCCGCCAAGCGGCGCCTCGCGGCCTATCCGCATGAGCTGTCGGGCGGGCTGCGCCAGCGCGCGATGATCGCGGTGGCGCTGGCCTGCCGCCCGAAGCTGCTGCTGGCCGACGAGCCGACGACGGCGCTCGACGCCACCGTGCAGATCCAGGTCCTGCTGCTGCTGCGCGAGCTGCAGGAGAAGATGGGCATGGGCGTGATCTTCGTCACCCACGATCTCGGCGTCGCCGGCGAGATCGCCGATCGGGTGGCGGTGATGTATGCCGGCAAGGTGGTCGAGGAAGGCCCGGTCGCGGCGATGATGAAGGCGCCGCTGCACCCCTACCCGAAGGGCCTGCTCGGCGCGACGGTGCATGCCGGGCTGCGTGGCCAGAGGCTGACGACGATCCCCGGCGCGCCGCCCTCGCTCGAGACGCTGCCCGTCGGCTGCGCCTTCGCGCCGCGCTGCGCCGAGGCGCTGCCGGAATGCGCGACCACGACACCGGATGAGCGGCGTCCCGCGCCGGACCGCATGGCGCGGTGCCTGAAGGTGGCGTCCGGGGCCTGAGAGTTTGTGAAGGAATGCCCGTCAGCGCCGATCCTGGAGGGAATTCCTCAATGATTCCAGCGGGTATTCTTTCGCAAGTTCGATGTCTTCCCAAGCTCTGAGGGTGTCCCGCGCCGGGTCGAAGCGGCGCCTTCCCGCACCGTCGATGGCGCGACGGGGACCGGGCCGGGCCTATGCGGCGAGCCCCCGGCGGCGCAGCCCGGCCGCCACATGGTCGACGAAGAGCCGGACCTTCGGGACCATCAGGCGGTTGGTCGGGTAGAGGGCGTAGATCCCGCTCTCCGGCATCGCCTGGTCCGGCAGCACGCGCTGCAAGCTGCCCGCCACCAGCGCGTCCGCGACCGACCAGTCCGGCACCGCCGCCAGCCCGAGGCCGGCGAGCGCCGCGGCGCGCAGGCTGTCCGCGGTGTCGGTGAGCAGCACGGGGCGCAGCGTCACCACCTCGGCGCCGACGCGCCAGGTGTCCCGCCAGGGCAGCGGCGCGTAGCCGATGCACCGATGCCGCGGCAGGTCGGCCGGCCTCTCCGGCATGCCGTGGCGAGCAAGGTAGGCGGGCGAGGCCACCAGGACGACGCGGGACGTGGCCAGCCGCCGCACCACCATCCCCGGCGAGGTCTCGGCCGTCACGCGGATCGCCAGGTCGAAGCCGTCCTCGACCAGGCGGACATGGGCGGCGGCCTCGGCCAGCTCGACCTCCATCGCGGGATGGGCGGCGAGGAAGTCGGCGACTGCGGGCACCAGCCAGCGCGCGGAGAACCCCTCCGGCGCCGCGACCCGCAGCCGGCCCGAGGGCGCGTCCTGCAGCGCCTGCATCTCGATGCGCGCCGCCGCCGCCTCCTCCAGCAGGCGCCGGCAGCGGGCGTAGAACAGGAGCCCCGCCTCGGTCGGCCGGACCCTGCGGGTGCTGCGGTCCAGCAGGCGCACGCCCAGCCGCTCCTCCAGCGCGCGCACGCTCTCGCTGACCGAGGATTTGGCGGTCTGCAGCCGTTCGGCGGCGGCGGTGACGCTTCCCGTCTCCACCACCCGCGCGAAGGCCTCGATGCCGGCGAAGACCGTCATGGCGCGGATTGTTCGCCCTGGCGAACGCGCTGTCCAGAACCGCCGGCTGCCCGCGCCGGCGCCGCGCGGGCAGGGTCGTCTCGCGGCCGGACGGGCCGCGGATGATGGCAGGGGAGGCAGCGATGCCGGATACGATGATGGCCGCGACGGATGCCGGGGCGGGCCTGGTGGTCGGCCCGGGGCAGGGAGAGGAGATCGACGTGTTCGGCGCGCGGCTGGTCGTGAAGACCGATCCCGCGCGCTTCGGCGCCCTCGTGGCCGAGCATGTCGTCCCGCCCGGCTACATGGTGCCGCCGCATGCGCATGACCGCGACGACGAGCTGTTCTTCATGCTCGACGGCACGCTGACCTTGCTCGGGCCCTCCGGGGAGGAGCGGCGGATCGGCGGCGGGGAGACGGCGGTGCTGCCGCGCGGCTCGGTGCATGGCTTCCGCAACGAGGGCCCGGCGACGGCGCGCTTCCTGCTGCTCCTCGCGCCCGGGTTGCAGGCGATCGAGATGTTCCGGCATTTCGACCGCGCCGCCGGTGCTGCCGGTCCGTCCGGGCTGGCGCCGGCGGAGATCGTCTCGATCGCCGGCCAGTACGGCGTGCGGATGGCGGGCTGAGAGTTTGTGAAAGAATGCCCGTCAGCCCCGATGCCGGCGTCGAGTCCCGCACGATTCCGAAGGGCGTTCTTTCGCAAGTTCGATTGCTTCACGAGCCCTGAGCGCGGCGCCGCTCCGGACCCCACCCCGGCGCGTGGCGCGCGCGACGATGGCGCGCCGCCGCCGGGCCTGCGCCGGTCGCGACGCTCGCCGTCGCCCGCGCCGCATCCCGCGTCATCGGCTCCCGTCTCCACGTTTTCCGCAGCGCGGCATGCGCCCGGACGATTCCCTCCGAACGCCGCTTGCTCTAGACCGTCGTGCATCGCGGCGCGCACGACCGTCGCGCCGGGTTCACGCGGGGGAGGGGAGCGTCCGATGGCCAAGGTGGCGGGAACGGCGGCGGCACCGGAGGCACGGATCGGCGGCCATATCCTCGCCGATGCGCTGGTCGCGCAGGGCGTGACGCATGCGTTCTGCGTGCCCGGCGAGAGCTACCTCGATCTGCTCGACGGGCTCTACAACCAGCGCAACCGCATCCAGCTCGTCACCTGCCGCTTCGAGGCCGGCGCGGTGCACATGGCCGAGGCCTATGGCAAGCTGACCGGCGAGCCGGGTGTCGCCATCGTGACGCGCGGGCCGGGTGCCTGCCACGCCGCGATCGGCGTGCATGTCGCCTTCCAGGATTCGACGCCGCTGGTGCTGATCGTCGGCCAGATCCCTTTCGAGGAGACCGACCGCGAGAGCTTCCAGGAGGTCGACTACCGGAAGATGTTCGCCCCGCTGGCGAAGTGGGTGACGCAGATCGACGACGCCGCGCGCATCCCGGAGCTGATGGCGCACGCCTTCGACGTCGCCCGCAGCGGCCGCCCCGGCCCTGTCGTCGTCGCGATCAGCGAGGAGATGCAGAAGGAGATGGCGACGGTGCCGGACCTGGCGCCGGCGCCCATCCTGGCGCCGCATCCGGCCCCGGACGCGATCCCCCGTCTGATGGCGATGCTGGCCGAGGCGGAGCGGCCGCTCGCCGTGCTGGGCGGCAGCCGCTGGAGCGCGGAAGGGCGTGCGGCGATCCGCGACTTCCTCGTCGCCAACGACATCCCCGTGGCCGTCGCCTTCCGCCGCCAGGGGCTGTTCGACGGCACGCATCCGAATTTCGCGGGCGATCTCGGCGTCGGCGCCGATGCGGGCCTGGTGGCGCGCGCGAAGGAATGCGACCTGTTCCTGGCGATTGGCACGCGCATGGGAGAGACCCTGAGCCAGGGCTACACGCTGTTCGACATGGCGGGCCAGGCCGGCACGCGCATCGTGCATGTCTATCCCGACCAGGCGGAGATCGGCCGGGTCTACCGCCCGGCGCTCGGCATCGTCTCCGAGCTCAACGCCTTCGCGACCGCCGCGAAGGCCGCGCCGCCGATCGCCGCGCCGCGCTGGTCGGGCTGGCGGGCGGAGCTGCGCGCGGCGCGCGAGGCGCAGGCCCGCGCCCCCGCCTATGACGGCCCGCTGAACCTGGCCGAGGCGCTGCAGGCGCTGGAGAAGGCGCTGCCGGCCGATACGATCTTCACGACCGATGCCGGCAATTTCGCGACCTGGCCGACCCGCTTCATGCATGTGTCGGAGGGCCAGGATTTCCTCGGCCCGACCAATGGCGCGATGGGCTACGGGGTCCCCGCCGCGATCGGCGCGAAGGTCGTCCATCCGGATCGCGCCGTGGTCTGCTTCGTCGGCGATGGCGGCTTCCTGATGACGGGGCAGGAGATCGCCACCGCCTTCCACCACGCGGTCGCGCCGGTCATCCTGGTGTTAAACAACCAGATGTACGGCACGATCCGCATGCACCAGGAGCGCCACTACCCCGGCCGCGTCTCCGGCACCGCGCTGACCAACCCCGATTTCGCCCGCTTCATCGACAGCTTCGGCGGGCATGGCGAGACGGTGGAGCGCACGGAGGAGCTGGTCCCCGCCGTGCTGCGCGCGCTGGCCAGCGGCAAGCCGGCGGTCGTCGAGGTGCGGACGAACCCCGAGCAGGTGACCAACCGCTCGACCATCGCCGATCTGCGCGAGCAGGCGCGCAAGGCCGCGGCCGGG
>CAZMCV010000049.1:0-25314 GCA_964564645.1 uncultured Acetobacteraceae bacterium | reverse complement strand
CGGCATGTACGCGGCGGTCAGCCTCTACGGCTACACCACCAAGGCCGACCTGACGCGGATGGGCAGCTTCCTGATCATGGGCCTGATCGGCATCCTGATCGCGGGCATCGTGAACATCTTCCTGGCGAGCAGCGCGCTGGAGTTCGCCATCAGCGTGATCGGCGTGCTGGTGTTCCTCGGCCTCACGGCCTACGACACCCAGCGGATCAAGGCGGACTACATCGAGTACGCCTATGCGGCGGGCACGGATGAGGCGGGCAAGCGCTCGGCGCTGGATGCGCTGACGCTCTACCTGAACTTCATCAACCTCTTCCAGTTCCTGCTGCAGCTGGTGGGCGTGCGCCAGAGCAGCGACTGAGCCGGCGGCGCCGAGGCGCCGAAGCGGACGAGCCCCGGGGGAAGCCCCGGGGCTCTTTTTTTTGCCCGGCCGCGCGCGGGCCACCGGCTTGTCCTTCGCCGCCGGCCGGGCGACCCTCCGCGCCCCACGGAAGGCGGGCGCATCCGGCGCGCGGCGCGGCATGACGGAGCGGATCGGGCCATGGCATCGGGCCACCACCACCACCATCACCACGGGCCCGGCGGGCATGCGCATGCGCACGGCGCCGATCACGAGCGCGGCTTCGCCCTCGGCATCGGCCTCAATGGCGGCTTCGTGCTGCTCGAGGCCATGGCCGGCCTCATCGCCGGCTCCGTCGCCCTCCTGGCCGATGCGGGCCACAACCTCTCGGATGTGCTCGGCCTGCTGGTCGCCTGGATCGCCGCGCGGCTGGCGCGACGCCCGCCCTCGGCACGCCGCACCTATGGCTGGCATCGCGGGACGATCCTCGCGGCGCTGGCCAATGCCATGCTGCTGCTGGTCGCGGTCGGCGCCATCGCCCTCGAATCGGCGCGCCGGCTGTCGCAGCCGGAGGCGATCGCCACCGGCTGGATGCTCTGGGTCGCCGCGACCGGCATCGTGGTGAATGCCGCGACCGCCCTGCTGTTCATGCGGGGCCGGGAGAAGGACCTGAACCGCCGCGGCGCCTACCTGCATATGGTCGCCGATGCCGGCGTGTCCTTCGGCGTCGTCCTCGGCGCGCTGATCATCGGCGCGACCGGCTGGGCCTGGGTCGATCCGGTGCTCGGGCTGGTGATCGCCGGGGTGATCCTGGCCGGGACCTGGGGGCTGCTGCGCGATTCGATCGACATGGCGATGGACACCGTCCCCGCCGGCACCGATCCCGGGGAGGTCGAGGCCTGGCTCGCCGCCCTGCCCGGCGTCACGGCGGTGCACGACCTGCACATCTGGCCGCTCGGGACGACCGCCACGGCGCTGACCGCGCATCTGGTGCGCCCCCGCGCCGGCGGGCCGGACGATGCCTTCCTGGCCGAGGCCTGCGCGGGGCTGCGCGCCCGCTTCGGCATCGGCCACGCGACGCTGCAGATCGAGGCAGGCGACCCGGCGCATCCCTGCGCCCTCGCCCCGGCCGGGACGCTCTGACCACCCCCCCCCCCCCGCGGATCGACCCCCCGGCGGAACGGCAGCCGCGTCCGGAAACCCGGCCGCGCGCGGCCCGTTGGCCCACGGTATCCACTGCAGGGGGCCAGGATGGCCAGCTCGATCAAGGACATCTACGTCAACGGCCTGACCAATGCCCATGCGCTGGAGGCGCAGGCCGTGCAGCTGCTCAGCCGCCAGGTCGAGCGGCTGGAGAACTACCCGGCCATGGCCGAGCGCATGCGCCAGCACATCGAGGAATCGCGCAACCAGCAGGCGCGGCTGCAGCAGATCCTCGAGCGCCAGGGCACCAGCCCCTCGACCTTCAAGGACGCGGTGACCGGCTTCATGGGCAACATGGCGGCGATCGGCCATACCCTGGCGCAGGACGAGGTCATCAAGAACAGCTTCGCCAACTACGCCTTCGAGCATTTCGAGATCGCGAGCTACAAGGCGCTGCTGGAGATGGCGGACGCCGCCGGCGACGCCGAGGCGCCTTCGCTGCTGCGCCAGAGCCTCGACGAGGAGCATCGCATGGCGCAGTGGATCGACCAGCACCTGCCCGAGACGATCCGCACCTACATGCAGCTCGAGAGCGCCGGCCTGAAATCCGGCGTGTGATCCGCCACCCCTTCCCCTCCGCGATCGCGGCGGGGGAGGATCTCGCCGCCATCAGGGCGGGGGCGTCGCGTCCTCGCGGGCCAGCAGGGCCCGCGCGAGCCGGTCGAACTCCGCGACGGCCAGCGTCTCCGCCCGCCGCTCCCCGGCGATGCCGGCGGCCTGCAGCAGCGCCTCCGACCCGCCCAGCGCGCGCAGCGCCCCGCGCAGCATCTTGCGCCGCTGCCCGAAGGCCGCCGCGGTCAGCCGCTCCATCGCCGCGAACAGCGCCGGCCCCGGATCCTCGGGGCGCGGGGTGAAGCCGACGACCGCGGACCAGATCTTCGGCGGCGGGGTGAAGGCGCCGGGCGGCAGGCGCAGCAGCAGCTCGCACCGGCAGCGCCACTGGGCGAGGACGGAAAGCCGCCCATAGGCCTCCGTGTCCGGCGCGGCGCAGATCCGCTCCGCCACCTCCTGCTGGAACATCAGCGCCATGCCCTCGATGTCGGCGGCGCGGCGCAGCCACCCGACCAGCAGCGGCGTCGCCACGTTGTAGGGCAGGTTGGCAATGATCTTCCGCGGCGCCGGCAGCCGCGCCGCGACGTCGAAGCCGAGCGCATCGCCCTGCACCACCGCCAGCCGCCCGGGATGCGCCGCTTCCAGCTCCGCCAGCGCCGCGACGGCGCGCCGGTCGAGCTCGACCGCCGTCACCCGCGCCGCCGGGCTGGCCAGCAGCGCCCGCGTCAGCCCGCCCGGCCCCGGCCCCACCTCCAGCACCTCCCGCCCCGCGAGATCGCCGGCCAGCGCCGCGATCCGCCGGCACAGCGCCTCGTCGAGCAGGAAGTGCTGGCCCAGCGACTTGCGCGCATCGAGCCCGTGGCGCGCGATGGTCTCGCGCAGGGAGGGCAGCGCGGCGTCGGCCCGCGGCCCCGCCGCGGACCCGCTCACTGGCTGGCGGCCTCCGCCGTGCGGTAGTCGATCTGCGCCCGGCGCCGCAGGTCGCGCTGGAGCTGGCGCGAGAGATTCTCCACGCGGTCGCGCACGATCTGCGCCCGCGCCTCCTCCGGGGTCAGCTCGGCCAGGTTCCGCGTCTCGCGCGAGCAGACCATCATCACCAGCACCCCGTCGGGGGTGATGATCGGCTGCGAGGCCTTCCCCGGCGCGAGGCCGGCGAGCAGCGCCCGCAGGGGCGGCGGCGAGACCGTCTCGAGCCGGATCGGACCGGGATCGGCCGGGCGATCGCTGCGGTTCGCCGACGCCACCGCCTCGCAGCTCCGCGCCGATTCGGACAGGCGCTGGGCGCGCTCCACCATCTCCCGCTGCTGCTGGGTGGGCGCGTCCGGGTCGAGCGGCGTGCTGAAGGCGAACACCGCCTGGCGGACCGACAGCAGGGTGGCGATGTCGCGCCCGGATTCGCGGCGCTGGCGCAGGGTCACGATCTGCCAGCCGCCGGCGACCTTGATCGGGTTGCTGATCGCGCCGGGCGGCATGCGCTGCACCACCGCCGAGACATCCGGGTCGAGCTGGTCCTTGCTGACCCAGCCGAGGTCGCCGCCCTGCAGCGCGCTCTGCGCCTGGCTGAACTGGGTCGCCGCGACGGGGAAGGCGGTGCCGCGGCGAAGCTGGCCGATCACCTCCTCGACGAAGGCCTGGGTCTCGCGCTCGTTCCGCGGATCGTCGGTCGGGATGAAGATCTCGGAGACGAGGAATTCCGGCTCGCCCACCCTGGCCTTGGCGTTGCGGATCGCGTCCGCCACCTCCTCCTCGGAGGGCTGGGCCTGGGGGCCGAGCTGGAGGCGCAGCAGCCGCGACCAGCCGATCTGGGTGCGGACCTGGTCGTAGAGCACGCGCGGCTGGACCCCCACGCGCTCCAGCTGGACGCGCAGCGCGCCGGGGGGCAGGCCGTTGCGCCGCTCGAGCTCGCCGACCGCCTCCGCCACGTCGCGGTCGGTGACGGGGATGCGGCGGCGCTGCACCTCCTGCAGGCGCAGGCGCTCATCGATCAGCAGCCGCGTCACCTGCGGGGTCAGCCGCGCCATCGTCTCCGGCGCCACCGCGATGCCGGCGTTCAGCGCAAACAGGCGGGCCCGGCTGACCACATCGGCCCGGCTCACCACCTCCCCGTTCACGACGGCCACGATCCGGTTGGCGGTGGCCCCGGCGCCGGCCTGGGCGGCAGCCGGCCGCGTGCCGCCCTCGGCGAGCGGCCAGGGCACCACCAGGGCGGTGATGGCGGCGGCGATGATCGGCCAGGGCCGCCGCGGCGGCCGGCGGAGGCCGGGGGGCTGTCGGAGCATCGGCGGATCCCTTAGCGGTGGGCGGCGGATGGGGCTAGTCTTGCGGATCACGGGCGCATTCCGCGCGGTTTCCCCGCGGCCGGCGCGGCCCTGCGGCGGGCCGGACTTCCCGATCCGGGGACCGGCGGACCGCCGCCCGGCAACGCGGGGACGGCGCAACCGATCCCCCGCGGCGGCGTGGCGGCCCCGTCACGGCGGCGGCAGGAGGCAGGCGGGGCCGTCCCGCCCGAAGCCGGCGACGCGCCCATCGACCACCTGGAACACCAGGACGCAATTCGCGGGGTCCCGCTGCGGCCGGCCGAGCCCGGGACCGAGCCCGGCGCCGACCCCGAGGCCGAAGCCGCCGCCCCGGCCACCGAAGCCGAGGCCAATGCCCGGGATCAGGGTGGGGCCCGGCTGCGGCGCCTCGAAGGAGAGATCGTAGCGCAGGCGTCGCACCGCCCCGTCCTCCACCGTGAAGCTCGGCGGGCCGAGGGCGGCGACCACCGCTTCCTCCTGCTGGCCGATGAGGGCCTGCATCCGGGCATCGAACCCCGCCGGCGTGGCCATGACGCATCCCGCCGCCAGCAGCGCGAGGAGCGCACCCATGGCGCGCGGCGGCATGCGGGGGGGCATGGGCCGAGTGTGTCGATCCGCCCGGCGCGCTGTCCAGCCCAGCTGCGCGCGCTGCCCTTCGTCGGGGCCGGGGCTGGCCAGCCACCGGTCCGTGGGGCAGGCTCCCGGCGGATGGTGATGGCGGGGCATGGACATGGCGGCGACGGGTGGCTGGCAGGTGGGCATCGACATCGGCGGCACCTTCACCGACATCGTGGCCCTGCATCCGGAGGCGCCGCCGCGCACGGCGAAGGTGCCGAGTCGCCCGGCCAACCCGGTCGAGAGCATCCTGAACGCGCTGGCCGCGGTGGGCCTGGAGCCGGCCGGGATCGCTGAGCTGACGCATGGCACCACGCGCGTCACCAATGCGATCGTCGAGGGCAAGATCGAGCCCGTCGCGCTGCTGGCGACCGAGGGCTTCACCGACGCCGTGCAGATCGGGCGGCAGAGCCGGCGCGACCTCTATCGCCTGGACGTGCCGCCGCGCCCCGCCCCGGTCGTGCCGCTGGAGCGCCGCATCCCCGTCGCCGAGCGCACGCTGCATGACGGCACGGTCCTGACCCCGCTGACCGAGGCGGCCGCCGAGGAGGCGGTGCAGGCGGCGCTGGCGACCGGCGCGCGCTCCTTCGCCGTCTCGCTGTTCCATGGCTACGCCAACCCGGCGCATGAGCGGATCCTGGGCGAGAAGCTGCGTGCCGCCGGCGTGCGGTTCCTGTCCCTCTCCCACGAGGTGAACCCGGAGGCGCGCGAGCATGAGCGGACCGTCGCCACCGCGCTGAACGCCGCGGTGATGCCGCTGGCCGCCGAATACCTCTCGCGGCTGATGGAGGCGCTGCCGGCGTCGACGCGCCTGTGGGTGATGCACTCCGCCGGCGGCATGGCGACGCCGGCCGAGGCGGCGAAGCGCCCGCTGGTGATGGCGCTGTCCGGCCCGGCCGCGGGCGTCGCGGCGGCGGCGGCGATCGCGCGTGAGGCAGGTGAGTCGCAGCTCCTCGGCTTCGACATGGGCGGCACCACGACCGATGTCGCGCTGATCCTGGACGGCCAGGCGGAGATCACGGCGGACGCCAAGCTGGCGGACCAGCCGCTGCGCCAGCCGATGGTGGCGATCGAATCGATCGGCGCGGGCGGCGGGTCGATCGTGAAGCTCGGGCCGGGCGGGCTGACCATCGGGCCGCAGAGCGCGGGCGCGGAGCCCGGCCCCGCCTGCTACGGCAAGGGCGGCACCCAGCCGACGGTCTGCGACGCCAACCTGCTGCTGGGGTATCTCGACCCCCGCAAGACCTTGGGCGGCGAGATCCGGCTGGACCCGGCGAAGGCCGAGGCGGTGTTCGCGCCGCTGGCCAAGGCGCTGGACCGCAGCGTGATCGAGGTCGCGCTCGGCGTGCTGCGCGTGGCCGATGCCACCATGGCCCGCGCCCTGTCGCGCATCACGACGGAGCGCGGCGTCGATGGCCGCGGCGCCACCCTGCTGGCGTTCGGCGGCATGGGGCCGATGCATGCGGCGGGGCTGGCGCGTGCCTATGGCATCAGGCGCGTGCTGGTTCCGGCGCTGTCCTCCGCCTTCTCCGCCCTGGGGTGCGTCGCCGCCGAGATGACGACGATGCGCCAGCGCACGCTGCGCCTGCATTCCGAGCGCTGGGATGCCCCGCTGCTCGCCGAGGCGCGCGCCGCGCTGTTCGAGGAGCTGTCGGCGCCGATGCGCGGCCAGGGCCACGAGGCGGACTCGCTGGCGCGCGAGGAGATCGCGCTGATCAAATATGGCGGCCAGAGCTACGCGGTGGAGGTGCCGGTCGCCGGCCTCGTCACGCGCGACGAGATCGGCGCCGCCTTCGAAGCCCGCCACCAGGCGCTGTTCGGCTTCGTCACGCCGGAGGCCTGGGAGGTGACGGGGCTGCGCCTCTCGCTGCGCGCCCCGCGCGAAATCCGCCGCGGCGGCGCCGCCGGCGAGGGCGGCCCGCCCCAGCCCTTCGCCACCGATCCCGCCTGGTTCGACCCCTCCGGCCCCGTGCCGACGCCGCGCTACGACCGCGACACCCTGCGCGCGCCGCACGTCATCGCCGGGCCCGCGATCATCGAGGACGCCTGGTCCACCACCGTCGTCCCGCCGGGCTGGACGGCGCGACCCGACACGCTCGGCCACATCCTGATGGTGCGGGAGGACGCATAGAGATGGACCCGTTCCTGCTGGAAGTGCTGCGCCACGCCCTGACCGCCATCGCCGAGGAGATGTCGACCGTCGTCGTCCGGGCCGCGCGCTCGCCGCTGCTGCGCGAGGCGGGCGATCTTTCGTCGGCGCTCACCGACGCGAAGGGCGAGCTGGTCGCGCAGGGCCGCGACATCCCCGTGCATCTCGGCGTGATGAACTTCACGGTGAAGGCGCTCATCAAGCACCTGCCGCCCGAGGCCTGGCGCCCCGGCGATGTCTGGGTGACGAACCTGCCCGAGATGGGCGGCAACCATCTGCCCGACGTGAAGGCCGTGCGCCCCCTCTTCGGCGAGGGCAAGCTGATCGGCTTCGCCGTCAGCCTGGCGCATTGGGCCGATGTCGGCGGCGCCTGGCCCGGCAGCTACACCGCCGAGCCGCACGACGCCTGGGCCGAGGGCTGCCGCATCCCGCCCGTGCGCATGATGACCGCCGAGGGCCGCGACGAGCAGATGTTCGCCTTCCTGATGGCGAATGTCCGCGGCCCCGGCGAGCGCGAGGGCGACCTGATGGCGCAGATCTCCGCCACGCGCGCGGCGGAGGAGCGCTTCGCGGCCCTCTGCGCCGAGCACGGCGCCGCGACGATCGAGGCCGCGATGGCAGCGCTGCACGACCGCAGCGAGGCCGCCATGCGCGCGGCCATCACGGCGCTTCCCGACGGCGTCTATGAAGGCCAGGACTTCATCGACGATGACGGCCCCGGCGGCGCGCCGGCCAAGGTGCATGTGCGCGTGACCATCGCGGGCGACCGCGCGACCTTCGACTTCTCCGGCAGCGACGACGCGGTCGTCGGGCCGCTGAACACCACGCCGAACGTGGTCGCCGCGGCCTGCTACTACGCCATCAAGGCGATCGCCGGCCCCGACATCACGCCGAACGGGGGCTGCTACCGGCCGCTGCGCATGGTCACGCGCCCGGGCTCGCTGCTGGAGCCGCCGCCGATGCGGCCCGTCGTCGGCGGCAACCACGAGACGTCCAACCGCTGCGTGGACGCGATCTTCCGCGCCTTCGCGCCGGTGATCCCGGAGCGCATCTCGGCCGGCGGCTGCACCACGGCGGGCATCCTGATCCTCGGCGGCACGGCGTCGGACGGTGCCTGGCGGACATTGTATGAAGTCCATGGCGCCGGCGAGGGCGCGCGCCACGACCGCCCCGGCGTCGCGGTCACGCGCGTCCACCTGACCAACACCAACAGCACCCCGGCCGAGGTGATCGAGGCCGAATTCCCCGTCCGCGTCGAGCAGCACGCGCTGCGCCTGGGCAGCGGCGGCGCGGGGAAGCACCGCGGCGGCGACGGCGCGGTGCGCGCCTATCGCATCCTATGCCCGGAGATGTCGCTGACCACGATGTTCGAGCGGCGGGTCATCGCGCCCTGGGGGCTGGCCGGCGGCGAGGACGGCGCGCGCTTCCGCTGCACGCTCTACCCGGCGGATGGCAGCGCGCCGCAGGAACTGCGCGGGAAGTGCAACA
Organism: uncultured Acetobacteraceae bacterium; assembly: GCA_964564645.1. GTDB lineage: Bacteria > Pseudomonadota > Alphaproteobacteria > Acetobacterales > Acetobacteraceae > CAZMCV01. The sequence continues at coordinate 16,673 of CAZMCV010000049.1, read as the reverse complement.
GGAGCGTGCACCAGGGCGATCTGGTGGTGATGGAAACCAGCGGGGGCGGCGGGTACGGAACGCCGTGAAACCCGGGGGAAGAAGACACTTCTTCCCCCGGACCCCCATCATCGTTTTCTGCCTCTACGCGGCATCCACGCCGTACGCCGAAGACGCAGCGTCCTGCGTGACGAAGCCGTCGCGGACATCCTGCCGCACCGCCTCGGGGTCGCGCTCGGCGGGGTCGCCATAGCCGCCGGCACCGGCCAGCCGGAAGCTCAGCACGTCGCCCTTGCGAAGCCGCCGGACCTCCTTCGAGCCGAGGTCGATCTCCTCCCCATCCCGCACCAGCACCGTCCGCCCCGGCGTGCCGGCCTTGCCGCCGAACACCCCATAGGGCGCCGATTCATGCCGGTCGCCGAGCAGCACCGCCGTCGCGCCATCCTTCAGCAGCTCGACATCCTTCCGCATCCCGCACCCGCCGCGATACTTGCCGGGGCCGGCGGAATCCGGGATCAGCGCCAGGCGGTGGATACGCACCGGGGCATTGGTCTCATGCACCTCGACCGGGATGTTGGCGCAGTTGAAGACCGGGCACAGCGCCTCCGCCCCGTCCTTCCAGGACCGCCCGCCGAAGCCGCCGAGGATCAGGTCGTACATGATCCAGCGCTTTCCCGTCTCCGGATCCGTCCCGCCGATCTTCGGATTCGCCCAATGCGTGAAGGCGCCCATCGCGCGCTGCGGCACCGCCTGCGCCATCGCGCCGTTCATCGCATCGAAGATGCGGATCTGGCAGGAGGCGCGGCCGCCGCTCGCCGCCGGGTAGCGCGCGTTGAAGAAGCTGCCCTCCCGCGCGACCGTCTTCACCACGCGCTCCACGCCGGCATTGTTCGGCACGTCGATGCCGGCGAAGATCCGCATGCCGAAGCTGGCATAGGCGCGGGTGTAATTGATGTAGCAGTTGAGCCCCGCCGGCACCTGGTCGCTGCTGCGGCTGAAATCGACCGTCGCCGCGCCGTCCTTCAGCGTGATGTCCACGCGCACATCGACCGGCTGCGTGCCCGGGCCGTAATCGTCCAGCCGGTCCTCGAAGCTGTAGGTGCCCTCCGGCAGCGCCCGGATCAGCTCCCGCGCCCGCGCCTCGGACCGGTCGAGGATCTCCTCGATCGCGCTCTCGACCAGGTTCTCGCCGTAATCGGCGAACAGCCGCAGCAATCGCTTGCCGCCGACATGGTTGGCGTTGCGCTGCGCCATGAAGTCGCCGCGCATCTTCTCGGGCAGCCGCACATTGCCGAGGATCATCCGCAGCAGGTCCTCGTCGAACTCGCCGCGCCGCACCAGCCGCACCGGCAGGATGCGCAGCCCCTCGGCGAAGGCGTCGGCGACCCCCTGCACCGCCTCCGACCCCGGCTGCGCGCCGCCCACATCCACATGGTGCGCGGTGTTCACCGTGTAGCCGATGATGCGCCTGGCCTCGTCGAAGACGGGGCCAACGAAGAAGAAATCCGGGAAATGCCCGCCGCCCAGGAAGCTGTCATTCGTGACCAGCATGTCCCCGGGCTCGAGCTGCTCCGGCGGCACGTAGCGCAGCGCATTCTGCACGACATAAGGCATGGAGCCGAGATGGCCGGGCGTGAAATTCCCCTGCGCGATCAGCCGCCCCTGCCGGTCGAACAGGCCGGTCGAGAAATCCTCGCCCTCCCGCACCGCTTCCGAGAAGGCCGTGCGCCGCAGCGCGCCGCCCATCTCGTCGGCGATGGAGACGAAGCTGTTCCACAGCACCGTCAGCGTCACGGGGTCGATCGCCTGTCCGCTCATCGCGCCGCTCCGATCTCGATGACGAGGTTGCCCGCCGCGCTGACCGTGACCAGGTCGCCGGGCAGCACGACCGTGGTCGATTCCCGCTCCTCCACCAGCGCCGGCCCGGCGATGCGGTGCGCCGGCGTCAGCGCGTAGCGGTTCAGCACCTGGCATGGCGTCATGCCGCCGGTCTCCGGGAAATACGCCATGCGCTCGCCGGTGACCGGGTCGCCCGACGCCGCGTCGCCGTCCAGCCGGAAGCCCATCGCGGCGCGGGTGCCGGCGAGCGTCGCCATGGCGTACCAGTCCGTCGCCTCCACGGGCGTGGCGGGATCGTTGTAGCCGTACTCGCGGCGGTAGGTGTCGTGGAAGGCCCGCAGGCAGGCCTCCGCATAGCCCGCGCCGATCGGGCCGGGCGGCAGATCCACGCGCAGCTCGTAGCCCTGCCCCTGGTAGCGCATCGACGCGCTGCGCTGGATGCGGATCTCGCCGCCGCCCATCCGCCGCGCCTCCTCGCTGACCCGCGCTTCCAGGCCCGCATAGATCTCCGCGACCGGCGCATCCTGCCCGGCCTCCAGCCGCAGCACGCGCGTGATGCCGAGATCGACCTTCCGCTCCGCCGTCAGCAGGCCGAGCGCCGATCCCACCCCCGCCCCGCGCGGCACGATCACCCGCGGCACCTCCAGCGCCCGCGCCAGCCGGCAGGCATGCAGCGGCCCGGCGCCGCCGAACGCCACCAGCGCGTAGCGCCGCGGATCGCGCCCGCGCTCGATGGAGACGATGCGCATCGCGCGTTCCATGTTCGCATTCGCCACCGAATGCACCCCCCAGGCCGCCTGCTCCACGGAAAGGCCGAGCGGCGCCGCGATGTCCCGCCCGATCGCCTCCGCCGACCCGGCCGCCTGCAGCCCCATCGCCCCGCCATTGAAGAAGGCCGGGTTCAGGTAGCCGAGCACCAGGTTCGCATCCGTGATCGTCGGCAAGGTCCCGCCGCGCCCGTAGCAGACCGGGCCGGGCTCCGCCCCCGCGCTGTCCGGCCCCACCGTGATCAGCCCCATCTTCGTCCGCGCGATCGACCCGCCCCCCGCGCCGATCTCGAGCAGGTCGATCGCCGTGATGCTCAGCGGCAGGCCGCTGCCCTTGCGGTAGTTGACCGCATCCACCTCGAAGGACGGCGTCGTGGACGGCACGCCGTCATCGATCGCGCCGAGCTTGGCCGTGGTGCCGCCCATGTCGAAGGTCATGACATGGGTCGCCCCCTCCTCCCGCCCTACATCGGCGCAGAACAGGACGCCGGCCGCCGGCCCGCTCTCGACGATCCGCACCGGCCAGTGCCGCACCAGCCCGACCGAGCCGACGCCCCCGTTCGACTGCATGATCGAAAGCTCGGCCGCCACGCCGAGGTCGCGCATCGAGCCCTCGAGATCGGCCAGGTAGCTGTCCACCAGCGGCGCGACATAGGCGTTGGCGACGGTGGTGCTGGTCCGCTCGTATTCCCGCCACTTCGGCGCGATCTCCGACGACAGCGAGATCCGCACCCCCGGCGCCTTCGCCGCCAGGATCTCCGCCATCCGCCGCTCATGCGCCGGGTTGGCATAGGCGTGCAGCAGCACGACCGCCGCGCTGTCGAAGCCGCCCTCGGCGATCCGCGCCGCCACGGCCGCCGCCTCCGCCTCGTCCAGCGGCGCCAGCACGGAGCCGTCGGGCGCCAGCCGCTCCGTCACCTCGAAGGTGTCGCCGCGGCGGACCAGGGGCCGCGGCTTGTCGAGGTGGAGGTTGTTGGTGTCGTAGCGCTTCTGCCGCCCGATCAGCAGCACGTCGCGGAAGCCCGCCGTCGTCACCAGCGCCGTGCGCGCGCCCTTGCGCTCCAGGATCGCGTTGGTGGCGATGGTCGTCGCGTGCAGCGCCGCATCCACCGAAGCCGCGCGCAGCCCGCCCTCTTCCAGCCGCCCGCGCAGCCCGTCCAGCACCGCCCGCGCCGGCTCCCGCGGCGTGGTTGGCAACTTCCAGATCGCCACCCGACCCTCGGCCGGGTCGTGCAGCGCGAAATCGGTGAAGGTGCCGCCGATGTCGAAGGCGATCTGCATCGCGGGTCATGTCCTCCTGCGCGGCCGCCCCATGGACAGCGGGCCGCCGTCATGGTGCCCTTGCAGCATGGTCCGGAATTCCCGGGCCCGGCAATCCACCCCCTCCCCGGTGCGGAAAGGTCCGAACCCCATGACGCATTTCGCCGCCAACAGCCCGCATGCCCGCGACATCGCGACCCTGGTCCATCCGGCGACGCATCTGCGCAAGCACCTGGAGACGGGGCCGAACATCATCACCCGCGGCCAGGGAATCGAGATCTTCGACGACAGCGGCAAGGCCTATATCGAGGCCGCCGCCGGCCTCTGGTGCGCCTCCCTCGGCTTCGGGAACGAGCGCCTGGCCAGGGTCGCGTACGAGGCGATGAAGGAACTCGGCTACTACCACATCTACCGCCACGCCTCGAACGAGGCCTCGATCGACCTCGCCGAGAAGCTGATCTCCATCGCCCCCGTGCCCATGGCGCGCGTGCTGCTGCAATGCTCGGGGTCGGAGGCGAACGACACCGCGGTGAAGCTGGTCTGGTACTACTGGAACTCGGTCGGCAGGCCGGAGAAGCGCAAGATCATCTCCCGCAAGCAGGCCTACCATGGCTCCGGCATCGCCAGCGTCAGCCTGACCGGCAAGCCGGAATTCCACGCCGCCTACGGCCTGCCCCTGCCCGGCTTCCTGCACACGGAATACCCGAACTGGTACCGCAACGGCCTGCCGGGCGAGACGGAGGAGGCCTATTCCACCCGCCTGGCCGAGGCGCTGGAGACGCTGATCCTGCAGGAAGGCCCGGAGACCGTCGGCGGCTTCTGGGCGGAGCCGGTGATGGGCGGCGGCGGCGCCGTGCTGCCGCCCAAGGGCTATTTCGAGAAGGTGCAGGCCATCCTGCGCAAGTACGACATCCTGTTCTGCGCCGACGAGGTGATCTGCGGCTTCGGCCGCACCGGCAACATGTGGGGCAGCCAGACCTTCGACCTGCAGCCGGACCTGATCACCTGCGCCAAGGCGCTCTCCGCCGCGATGCAGCCGATCTCGGCGGTGCTGATCAACCAGAAGGTCTGGGACGGCATGCTGACCCAGGCCGACCGGCTCGGCCCCTTCGCGCATGGCTACACCTGGGCCGGGCACCCGGTCGCGACCGCCGTCGCGCTGGAGACGCTGAAGATCTACGACGAGATCGGCCTGGTCGACCGCGTCCGCGCCGTGGAGCCCATCTTCCTGGCCGAGATGAACGCGCTCGCCGATCATGAGCTGGTCGGCGAGTTCCGCGGCTGCGGCCTGGTCGGCGGCTTCGAGCTGGTGGCCGACAAGGCGACCCATGCGGTCCACGCGCCGGAGCTCGGCGTGCCGGCGCTGGTCGACCGGCATGCCCGCCGGCACGGGCTGATCCTGCGCCTGGTCGGCAACCGCATCGCCCTCTCGCCGCCGCTGATCATCACGGAGGAGGAGGTGCGGGAGATGGCGCGGCGGCTACGCGCCACGCTCGACGACACGGCGCGCGACCTGGCGGCGTGACGCCGCCGCGGCGCGGCACCGCCCAGGGCCGCGCCGCGGGCGCGAAGGAATCGCCGAGTCCGCAACGGTCTTGGCCGGATCTGACTTATTTGTTATAGTAGACGAACGTATTGAATCCGGGCACACGCCCCGGGGGCCCATGACATTTCGCATCGACCTGGATACGGCGCAGCTCTTCATCGCGCTCGCGGAGGAAGAGAACGCCAGCCGCGCCGCGGAGCGCCTCGGCCTCGCGCCCGCCATCGTGAACCGGCGCCTGCGGGAGCTGGAGACGCGCTTCGGCCTCCGCCTCGTCAAGCGCGACCGCAACTCCCTCGAGCCGACGGTCGCCGGCCATGCGCTGCTGCACCGTGCCCGCGCCATGGTCTACCAGGCCGACCAGCTCGAGCGGGAGATGCAGGACCATGCCATGGACACGCGCCGCATGGTCCGGATCTGCTCCTCCGAAGCGGCCCTGTTCGGCCTGCTGCCCCAGGTCCTGCGGTGCTTCGTCGATGAGAATCCCGGCGCCCAGATCGACCTGATCGAGGCGCTGAGCACGGATGTGGCGCGCGTCGTGCGCGACGGCGCGGCGGATCTCGGCATCTTCACCGGCACCGCCTCGGTCGGCGGCCTCGTGCTGCGCACCTGCTGGCACGACCGCGTGGTGGCCGTCGTCCGGCCCGACCACCCGCTGGCGGGCCGCGACTCCGTCCGCTTCGCCGAGCTGTTCGGCCATGAGCTGGTGACCCCCGACCGCCGCGGCGCGATCGGCGGGCTGGTGGCCCGCGCCGCCGCGGAGGTCGGCATCGCGCCGCGGATCTCCGTGCGCGTCGACGGCTTCGATGCGGTCTGCCGCCTGGTCCAGCTCGGCTTCGGCGCCGGGCTGGTCCCGACCCTGCACCACGAGACGCTCGGCCGCGCCCTCGGCCTGGTCGCCGTGCCGATCGACGAGCCGGCAGCGCGCCGGCGCTTCCGCGTCTGCGCGCGCGACCCCGGGCAGCTCCCCGGCCTGGCGCGCCGCCTGTTCGACGCGCTGGTCGCCATGGAGGGGGAGGACTGACCTCGGCTTCAGGCGCCGGCCGGCGTCTTCCAGCCGATCCAGTCGCGCATGCCGCGCCCCATCACCCAGGCGAGCTCCTCGCCCTGCAGCCAGGGCAGCTCCTCGGTGAAGAAGGTCACGCATTGCCGCCAGGAACACGGCATGCGGGTGATGTCGGTGCCCCAGAAGAAGCGCCGCGGCCCGAAGGCGTTGTAGATGCGGTGCAGCCCGTCCTGGATGTCGCGGAACGGGTAGCCCTGCTGCGAGTAGTGCGGCGCGCCGGTCGCCTTCAGCGCGACGTTCGGCAGCTTCGCCAGCCCGACCAGCGTCTCGATGTCGGCGAAGGCGGCCGGGCCCTTGGCGTGGCGATCCAGGCCGCAATGGTCGATGATCAGCTTCAGCTCCGGGTGGCGCTCGGCGATCGCGCGGAAGGCCGGGAAGAAGCGGTAGGCCATGGTGGCCACCGGCAGCCCGAGCCGCTCGGCCACCGGCCAGAGCCAGTCCATGGAGCCATCCATGGGCTTCGCCCGGTCCTCCGGCCCGATCAGCGCGTAGCGCAGCCCGCACTGCCCGGGCCGCTGCCGCCAGGTCTCGAGCAGCCGCGTGCTGTCCTCCGGCGTCTCCAGCGGCACCTGGCCGAGGATGGCGAACCGCTCCGGCCACCGCGCCGCGGCTTCCTCGGCCTGCTCCTGGCAGGTCGGATCCCAGGAGAGCGGGGGGTGGATGATGGCGGCATCCACCCCGGCCTCGTCCATCTCGGCCATCAGCTCCTCCACCGTGAAGGAGGAGACCTTGCGGTGCTCGCCGCTGGTGGTGCCGTTGCGCCAGATGTGCACCTGCGCGTCGGTGATCTGCATCGTTGTCTCCCTCAGGCGCCGGGCGCCGCCTCCGGCGGCTTGGCTTGCGCGCGACTCCGCGCGGCGTGCATCCGCGCGCTCAGCCGCCTCTGGCGGCTGCCGTTTCCAGGGTCGATCCGAGGTCCGTGCTCACGCCGCACCCGGCCGGTTCAGCCGCGCGGCCTCCGCCATCACCTCGATGGCGGCGGGCTGGCGCGAGCGGACGGAGACCGCGTCAACGCCACACTCCTCCCAGGCGCGGAACCGCTCCTTGATCCGCGCCGGCGGCCCGACCAGCGACTTCATGTCCACCCAATCGTCCGGCACCGCCGCCGCCGCCTCGTCCTTGTGGCCGGCGAGGTAGAGCTCCTGGATGCGCACCGCCGCGTCGCCGAAGCCGCGCCGGGTCATCATGTCCTTGTGGAAATTCTTGTCCCTGTGCCCCATCCCGCCGACATAGAGCGCGACCTCGGGCTTCAGGCGGGCGAGCGCCGACTTCACGTCGTCCTCGACCTCGACATGGACCGAGGCCTGGATGGTGAAATCCGCCCGCGTCTTCTTCCGGCCCGTCGCCTTCTCGGCCCGGCGGAAGCCCTCCTCCAGGATCGGGAGATGGTGCTCGAGCGAGCCGGGGACCATGCCCAGCGCCAGCCAGCCATCGGCGATCTCGCCGGTCAGGCGCACCATCTGATCCGTCTCGGTGCCGAGCCAGATCGGGATGTCGGGGTTCATGTGCAGGATCGACTTCAGCGGCTTGCCCACGCCCATCGCGCCCTCGCCGGTGTAGGGCAGGCTGATCTCCGTGCCCTCATGCGTCAGGCCGTCCTCGCGCGCGAAGATCTTGCGCATGATCGCGACATAGTCCTTCACGCGGTAATAGGGCCGGCCCCAGGGCTGGCCGTACCAGCCCTCGACGATCTGCGGCCCGCTTACGCCGAGCCCGGCGATGAAGCGCCCGCCGCCCGCCAGCGCATCCACCGTGCCCGCGCACATCGCGGCATTGGCCGGGCTGCGCGCGGCCAGCTGCATCACCCCGGTGCCGAGCCGGATGCGCTTCGTCACCGCGGCGAGATAGGCGAGCGGCGAGACGGCGTCCGAGCCATAGGCCTCCGCCGTCCAGACGGAATCATAGCCCAGCTCCTCCGCCCGCTGCACCAGCCGCACCGGCACGTCGAGCTGCGCGCGCGAATAGCCGATCGACAGGGCGAGCCGCATGGCGCTTCCTCCGCTTCTTCCCGCGACAGCCTGCCGGACCCGACACCATCCGCCAAGCCGTCCCGATCGGCGTGGCCGTGCCCGGGGAGGTGGCGAGGATCGGGGGGGACCTGGCGTCCGGCAGGTGCGTGGGCGCGGGGGGAAGAAGACGCTTCTTCCCCCCGGAGCCCCCCATCATCGTCTTCTGGCGATTGACTGGCGTCGAATGCGCGGGAAAGCCGGATCAGCTTCGGCCTTCGGTGAGGAAGTCGAGCACGGGCGCCAGGCTGCGCGCCGGCGCTTCCTCCTGCGGGACATGGCCGAGCTCGGGGAACACCACGCGGCGGCTGTCCGGCAGCGCCGCCTCGTAATCCGCCGCGTTGGTCACCGGCACCATGCGGTCCTGTTCGCCCCAGACCAGCAGGACCGGCGCGCGGATGCCGCGCAGCAGCGGCACCGGGTCGGCCAGCACGTGCTGCCCGACCCGATCGAGGATCGCCTGCCGCACCCCGGGCGCCAGCAGCATGTCGCGGTAGCGCTCCAGCAGCGGCTCGGTCAGCGTCGCAGGGTCGGCATAGGCCGCCGCGGCGCTGCGACGCAGCAGCGGCACCGGCATGACATAGGGCAGCACCCGCATCATCACCGGGACCTTCGGCGCGTCCCCATAGGCCCGCCCGAAGCTGGCGAAGCCGTCGGGCGCCATCAGCACCAGCCGCTCCACGCGCTCCGGATGCCGCGCCGCGAAGGTCCAGGCGATCCGCCCGCCCATGGAGCTGCCGATCAGGCTCGCTTGCGCCAGGCCGAGGCGATCCATCAGCGCCAGGAGGACGGCGAGGCTCCGCGCATCCGAATAATCCCCGGTCGGGTCGGGGCCGGTCAGGCCGAAGCCCGGCAGGTCGAGGCGGATCACCCGGAACCGCGCGGACAGCGCCTCCGCCCACGCTTCCCAGGTGTGCAGGCTGGCGCCGAAGCCGTGCAGCAGGATCACCGCCGGCGCCTCGCGCGGGCCGGTGTCGCGCAGATGCAGGCGCAGCCCGGCCACCTCGAGGAACTCGGAAGGCGCGGCGGCGTAGCGCGCCTCCAGCGCGGCGCGCGGCTTGTCCGGGGCATAGGCCCAGGCGGCCACCCCGATCACCGCCAGCAGAACCAACCCAAGGACGATCCACACGATCCGCAACAGCACAGGCCGCTCCCTCGCCCGCCCCGGCCGATGCCCGGGCGGGCGGGGACACAGATCGGCCCCCATGCGCCGCCTGGGAACCCCCCCTCCCCCGCCGCGCCCTTCCGCCCCTATGCTGGAGGCGCCTTGGGGAACATGCCGTGAAGATCCTCGTCGTCGAGGATGACCAGGAAACCGCCGCCTACATCGCCCGCGGGCTGCGGGAGGCGGGCCATGTCGTCGACCACGCGCCGGATGGGCAGGAGGGCCTCTTCCTCGCCACCGGCGGCGGCTACGACGTGATGATCGTCGACCGCATGCTGCCCAAGCTCGACGGGCTGTCCCTGGTGCGCGCGCTGCGCGCGGCGCGTATCGGCACGCCCGCGATCTTCCTCACCGCCCGCGCCGGCATCGGCGACCGGGTGGAGGGGCTGGACGCCGGCGCCGACGACTACCTGGTCAAGCCCTTCGCCTTCGCCGAGCTGCTCGCCCGCATCAACGCCCTGGCCCGCCGTCCGCCGCCGCGCGAGGAGGTGACCATCCTGCGCGTCGGCGACCTGGAGATGGACCTGCTGCGGCGGGTCGTGACCCGCGCGGGACGGCGGATCGAGCTGCAGCCGCGCGAGTTCCGCCTGCTGGAATACCTGATGCGCCATGCCGGGCAGGTGGTGACGCGCACCATGCTGCTGGAGGGCGTCTGGGATTTCCACTTCGACCCCAAGACCAGCGTGGTGGAGACCCATATCAGCCGCCTGCGCGCCAAGGTGGACAAGGGCTTCCCGGGGGGCGAGCTGATCCGCACCGTGCGCGGCGCCGGCTACGCGATCGGCACGGATGCCGAGCGCGCGGCCTGATTCCCGCGCCGGCACGGCCTGGCCGGCCCTCGGCTTCCTCCAGACCACCGCCTTCCGGGTCACGCTGTGGCACCTGGCGCTGACCCTGCTCGGCACGGTCGCGCTCTCCGGCCTCGCCTGGTGGGCGACGGCCGGCTTCGCCGCCCGCCAGGTCGCCCAGCAGATCGAGCGCGACACCGGCGTGCTGCGCCAGGCGGGCGGCATCTCCGGGGTGCGGGGCCTGGCCCTGTCGATCGAGGCGCGCATCGCGTCCGACCGCCAGGGCCAGGAATACTACCTGCTGGCCGGGCCGGATGGGCGGCGGATCGTCGGCAACCTGGCCGAGCTGGGCGCGATCCGCCCCGGCTGGCAGACCCTGAGGCTGCGCCTCCCCGAGGCGACAGGCGAGGTGCCGCTGCTGGCGCTGGCCACCTCCCTTCCCGGCGGCGTGGCGCTGGTGGTGGCGCGCGACCTCTCGCCGGTGGAGGCGCTGGAGGAGCGGCTGCTGGGCGCGGCGGGCTGGGTCGGCGGCGGGGCGCTGCTGATCGGCCTCGCCGGCGGGCTGCTGATGGGGCGCGGCGTGGCGCGGCGGGCGGCGGCCATGGCCGAGGCGCTGGCCGCGGTCGAGGCGGGCGACCTGGCCCGGCGGCTGCCGGTGCGGCGCGCCCATGGCGGCGACGAGTTCGACCGGCTGGCGGCGCGGATCAACGCGACCCTCGATCGGCTGCAGGCGCTGATGGCGGCGCTGCGCCAGGTGACGGACGACATCGCCCACGACCTCCGCACCCCCCTCTCGCACCTGCGGCAGCGGCTGGAGGCGGCGTGCGGCGCCGCGACGCGGCAGGAATGGGCGGCGGCGGCCGAGGCGGCGATCGCCGATTGCGACGCGATCCTCGAGGTCTTCGCCGCCCTGCTGCGGATCGCCCAGGTGGAGAGCGGCGCGCAGCGCGCCGCCTTCGCCCGCTTCGACCTCTCGGCGGCGGTCGAGGCCGTGGCCGAGGCCTATGCGCCCGCGGCCGAGGAGCGCGGCCAGGCCTTCCGGGCCGACATCGCCCCCGGCCTGGCAATCCACGGCGACCGCACCCTGGTCTCTCAGCTCGTGGCCAACCTGCTGGAGAACGCGGTGCGCCATGGCCGGGAGGGCGGTCGGGTCGCCCTGGCCCTCGCCCCGGCGCCCGGCGGCGGCGCGGTGCTGGAGGTGAGCGATGACGGCCCCGGCATCCCGGAGGCGGAGCGGGAGCGGGTCTTCCGCCGGTTCCACCGCCTGGACGCGGCGCGATCGACCTCGGGAAGCGGCCTCGGCCTGGCGCTGGTGAAGGCTGTGGCGGATCTGCACGGGCTGACGGTGATGCTCGGCGGGGCGGTGCCGGTCGGGCTGCATGTCCGGGTGGCGTTTCCGCCCGCGCCGGCATGATGCGGGCGGCGGGAACCCGCTTGGGCAAACCGTGCGCATGGGCCTAGAGTGTCCGGCATGGATCGGCTGGAGAGACCCCGCACATGACGCCCCCGCCCCGCAATTCGACCGCCATGCGCGACATCGCCTACGCGCTGCACCCCTACACCGACCACAAGCAGCACCTGAAGGACGGGCCGCTGGTGATCAGCCGCGGCAAGGGCGTGCGGATCTTCGACGACCAGGGCAAGGAATACATCGAGGCCGTGGCCGGCCTCTGGTGCGCCAGCCTCGGCTTCGACAATGAGCGCCTGGTGCAGGCCGCGGCCAACCAGATGCGCAAGCTCCCCTACTACCACGCCTTCACGGCGAAGTCGCACGAGCCGCTGGTCGATCTCTCCGAGATGCTGATCGAGCGCGCGCCGGTGCCGATGTCGAAGGTGTTCTTCGCCAACAGCGGATCCGAGGCGAATGACAGCGTCATCAAGATCCTCTGGTACATGCACAATGCCATCGGCAAGCCCGAGAAGAAGAAGATCATCTCGCGCCTGAAGGGCTACCACGGGATCACCTTGGCGGCGGCCTCGATGACCGGGCTGCCGGCCAACCACAAGCTGTTCGACCTGCCGCTGCCGGGCTTCATCCATGTCGGCACGCCGCACCACTACCACGGCGCCCAGCCCGGCGAGACGGAGGAGGAGTTCGCCACCCGCCTCGCCGCCGAGCTCGAGGAGGTGATCCTCAAGGAGGGGCCGGAGACGGTCGCCGCCTTCTACGCCGAGCCCTTCATGGGCGCCGGCGGCGTGATCATCCCGCCCGCCACCTATTTCGAGAAGATCCAGGCGGTCCTGAAGAAGTACGACGTGCTGATGTGCGCCGACGAGGTCATCGCCGGCTTCTTCCGCACCGGCAACTACTGGGGCAGCCAGACCTTCAACATCCAGCCCGACATCCTGGTCTGCGCCAAGGCGCTGTCGGCCGCCTACCTGCCGATCTCGGCCGTGCTGGTGAACGAGCGGGTGTTCCAGGGCATCGCCGAGGGCTCGTCGACCATCGGCACCTGGGGCCATGGCTTCACCTATTCGGGCCACCCGGTGCCGGCGGCGGTCGCGATCGAGACGCTGAAGATCTACGACGAGATCGACATGCTCTCCCACGTCCGGAAGGTCGGGCCGCACCTGCAGTCCGAGCTGCGCCGGCGCTTCGCCGACCACCCGCTGGTGGGCGAGGTCCGCGGCGTCGGCCTCGTTGGCGCGATCGAGCTGGTCGAGGACAAGGCGACGAAGGCGAACTTCGCCCCGGCGAAGAAGGTCGGCGGGCGGCTCACCAAGATCGGCGAGAAGCACGGCGTCATCCTGCGCGCGATGGTGAACGACAGCATCGGATTCTCGCCGCCGCTGATCATCACCGAGGCGGAGATCACCGAGATGCTCGACCGGGTCGAGACGGCGCTGAACGAGCTGACGGTGGAGCTGCGGCGGGAGAGCCTGGCCGTCGTGTGAACGACGCGGGGGAAGAGGACACCTCTTCCCCCGCACCCCCATCACCGTCTTCTGGAACTTGTCCTTCGTGGTCCGGGAGACGGAGGGCTACCGCGCCCGATCCACGCAGAAGGCCACGATGCCCGCCAGGGCCCGGCGCTCCGCCCCGTCCGGGAAGCCGCACAGCGCGGCCAGCGCGGCCTCCCCGTAGTCGCGCGCCCGCTGCACCGTGTCCCGCAGCGCCCCGTGCCGCGCGATCAGCGCCTGCGCCTCGGCCAGGTCCTCCTCGCGCTGGTCCCGCTCCTCGAGCGTGCGGCGCCAGAAGCCGCGCTCGGCCTCCGTCCCCCGCGCGAAGGCCAGCAGCACGGGCAGGGTGATCTTGCCCTCGCGGAAATCATCGCCGACGGTCTTGCCGAGCTGCGCCTGCTCCGCCGCGTAGTCCAGCGCGTCGTCGATCAGCTGGAACGCCGTGCCGAGGTTGCGGCCATAGGCATCGAGCGCCGCCTCCTCCGCCGCCGGGCGGTCCGCCACCACGGCGCCGATGCGGGTCGCGGCGGCGAACAGCGCGGCCGTCTTGCCCTCGATCACCTGCAGGTACTGCGCCTCGGTCGTCGCGGTGTCGTTCTGGGTGACGAGCTGCAGCACCTCGCCCTCGGCGATCGTCGCCGCGGCGTCGGAGAGGATGCCCAGCACCTTCAGCGACCCGTCCTCCACCATCAGGCTGAAGGCGCGGGCGAAGAGGAAATCGCCGACCAGCACGCTCGGCTTGTTGCCGAACAGCGCATTGGCGCTGGCCTGGCCGCGGCGCAGCGCGCTCTCATCCACCACGTCGTCATGCAGCAGGGTCGCGGTGTGGATGAACTCGACGCAGGCGGCCAGCGCCACGTGCCGCCGCCCGCCCGCCGGGTAGCCGCAGAGCCGCGCCGCGGCGAGCGTCAGCAGCGGCCGCAGCCGCTTGCCGCCGGCGGCCACGATATGCGCGGCGAGTTGCGGGATCAGCGCGACCGGGCTCTGCATCCGCTCCACGATCAGCCGGTTGCAGGCTTCGAGATCGGTGCGGACCAGGTCGGTCAGCGCGGTCAGAGCATCCTCCACGCCGGCGCCGCCCCGGTCGGGGGCGTCGCCCGCGCGGCCATGCGGCGCGAGCGGACCGGGGGCGGTGGACATGGACAGCAACGCTCCGGCCTCCACGCGCGGGGGAGGCGTCTCCCCGCTCTGCTTGACCCCGGCTCGGGGGGCGGCACCATAACGAGACGGGCAGATGGCGGCAAGCTCAAGGAATTCAAGGAATTCGGCCGCGCCGTGGCCGGGGGTGGGGAGAAGGCGGGCAGATGGACGTCGTGGCGGTCAGCACGGACCCGGTGCGCATCGGCTTCCTCGCCGCGGTGCTGCGGGATGCGGGAATCGAGAGCGTGGTGCTCGATGCGCATATCAGCGCCGTCGAGGGAGGCATCGGCGCCTTCCCCCGCCGCCTGGCGGTCGCCTCCTTCGATGCCGCCCGGGCGCGCCGCGTCCTCGCCGAGGCGGGACTCGCGGAGGAAGCGTGACCGCCCCCGCGCCGGACGAGGAGGAGATCACCGAGGACCGGCTGCTCGGCGGCCGCGTCCTGCTGCGCCAGCCGCGCCGGGGGGGGCTGCGCGCCGGCATCGATCCCGTGCTGCTGGCCGCCGCCGTGCCCGCCCGGCCGGGCGAGACGGTGCTGGAGGCGGGGTGTGGCAGCGGCGCCGGCTTCCTCTGCCTCGCCGCGCGGGTGCCGGGCGTCACGGTGCGGGCGGTCGAGCGCGACCCGGGGCTGGCGGCGCTGGCGGCCATGAACGCCGAGGCGAACGGCCTCGGCCCCGACCGCGCCGCGGTGCTCGCGGGGGATGTCCGCGACCGCGACCTGGCGCGCGCCCTGCCGCGCTGCGCCCATGCCTTCGCCAACCCGCCCTGGTGGCCCGGCGGCACGCCCCCGCCCGCATCCCGCCGCCGCGCCGCCACGCATGAGGAGGCCGCGGCCGGGGCCGCTTCCACCCTCGCGACCTGGACCGGCTTCCTGGCCGCCGCGCTCGCGCCCGGCGGCAGCCTGACCCTGGTGCTGCCGGCCGCGCTGTTCGATCGCGGCGCGGCGGCGCTGGCGATGGCCGGCTGCGGGGGCATGCGGCTCTTCCCGCTCTGGCCGCGGGCGGGGCGGGCGGCGAAGCGCATCCTGCTGCAGGGGCGCCTCGGCCATCGCGGCCCGGCGCGGCTCGAGGCCGGGCTGGTGCTGCATGCCGGCGCGGGCGGCGGCTTCACCCCGGCGGCCGAGGCGATCCTGCGCGACGGGGCCACGATCCCCTGGGAGGGGCGCGGTGGGGTGGCGTGGCCGATCGGCAGCGACACTGTGGCCGATGCGCAACGGCCTTGATCGGTTTGCACACGAAGCCATCTCGGGCGTAAGAACACGGCATGAACATCAGCCTTTGGCAGTGTCTTGCGG
Source organism: uncultured Acetobacteraceae bacterium (assembly GCA_964564645.1). Taxonomy (GTDB): domain Bacteria; phylum Pseudomonadota; class Alphaproteobacteria; order Acetobacterales; family Acetobacteraceae; genus CAZMCV01. The sequence goes on along the minus strand of CAZMCV010000049.1, from coordinate 928 downwards.
GCTGACGAATTTCCGCAACCTCCTACCCGATCTGGTGTTAGGATGGTCCTCTGACGCCAATATCTTGTGTAGGGATCGTCCGCGATGCACGCTCCGGTCCGGGGAATCGAGGGGAATGCCGCCGTGTTCGATGCGGTGCAGCTGGAAGGTCACCACCAGGTCCAGGTGGATCGCTCGCGGGACGCGCTGCTGACGGAGTTCGGCAAGGCCACCCTGGCCGACCGCTACCTGCTGCCGGGCGAATCGTTCCAGGACCTGTTCGCGCGCGTGGCCTCGGCCTTCGGCGACGATGCGGCGCATGCGCAGCGGATCTACGACTACATCTCGAAGCTGTGGTTCATGCCGGCGACGCCGGTGCTGTCCAATGGCGGCACCACGCGCGGCCTGCCGATCTCCTGCTTCCTGAACGAGGCCTCCGACAGCCTCGAGGGCATCGTCGGCCTGTGGAACGAGAATGTCTGGCTGGCCGCCAAGGGGGGCGGCATCGGCAGCTACTGGGGCAACCTCCGCTCGATCGGCGAGAAGGTCGGGCAGAACGGCAAGACCTCCGGCGTCGTGCCCTTCATCCGGGTGATGGATTCGCTGACGCTCGCCATCTCCCAGGGCTCGCTGCGGCGCGGCTCGGCGGCGGTCTACCTGCCGGTCAGCCATCCGGAGATCGAGGAGTTCGTCGAGATCCGGCGCCCCACGGGCGGCGATCCGAACCGCAAGGCGCTGAACCTGCATCACGGCATCCTGGTGCCGGACGCCTTCATGCGCGCGGTCGAGGCCGATGAGGAATGGCCGCTGATCAGCCCGAAGGACGGGGCGATCGTGCGCAAGGTCTCGGCGCGCGCGCTCTGGATCCGCATCCTGACGGCACGGATCGAGACGGGCGAGCCCTACCTGATCTTCTCCGACCATGTCAGCCGCGGCCAGCCGGCGCACC
>CAZMCV010000048.1:0-25350 GCA_964564645.1 uncultured Acetobacteraceae bacterium | reverse complement strand
TCGCCGGATGCAGCAGCATCGCGGACCACCGCCCGTCGCCCCGCGGCCCTCTCCGCGGCCCTCTCCCCGGTCGGCCCCGCGCCCTGCGCCGGGGCGGGAAGGGGCGCGAGGAGGAGGCAGGCGGCGAGCAGGGACGCGGCCGCGTCGGGGCGGATCGGGGTCATGGCGCTACTCCGCGACGGGGGCGGGCATGGTGGACCGCGCCGGGGCGGCGGCGGGTGTGGCCGGGGCCGAAGCCGGGGCGGCCGGGGCGGGCATCCCGGCATCCTCGGCGCGCCGTGCGCCGCTCGGCAGGGCGAAGCGGTCATAGAGGATCGGCAGCAGCACCAGGGTCAGCACCGTCGCCGTCATCAGCCCGCCGATGACGACGACCGCGAGCGGGCGCTGGATCTCGGAGCCCGGGCCGGTCGCGAACAGGAAGGGCACCAGCGCCAGCGCGGCGATCGAGGCCGTCAGGATCACCGGCGTCATCCGCCGCCGCGCGCCCTCCATGACGGCGGCGCGCAGCCCCAGCCCCTCCTCGGCGATCAGGCGGTTGATGTAGCTGATCAGCACGACGCCGTTCAGCACCGCGATCCCGATCAGGGTGAGGAACCCGACGGAGGCCGGCACCGAGATCCACTCACCCGACAGCCAGAGCGCGAGCACGCCGCCGATCGCGGCGAAGGGCACGTTGCAGAACACCAGCACCGCCTGCCGGACCGCGCCGAAGGTCAGGTAGAGCAGCAGGAAGATCGCCCCGAGCGCGATCGGGACCACGATGGCGAGGCGGGCCGAGGCGCGCTGCTGGTTCTCGAACTGCCCGCCCCAGTCGAGCCGGTAGCCGGGCGGCACCTGCACCTTCTGCGCGACCGCGGCCTGGGCCTCGGCGACGAAGCCCACCAGGTCGCGCCCGCGGACATTGGCGAGCACGGTCTGGAAGCGCTCGGCCTGCTCGCGCACCACCTGGACCGGCCCCTCCTCCTCCTCGATCGAGGCGAGCTGGGACAGCATGACGGTCCCGCCCCCGCCGGGCAGCGGGATCGGCACGCGGGCGATGTCGTCGGGCGTGCGGCGCAGCGCCTCCTCGCCGCGCAGCGCCAGCGGGATGCGCCGCTCGCCCTCCAGCACGATGCCGAGCTGGACGCCATCCACCCAGACGCGCAGCGCGTCCTGCACCTCGGCCGCGTTCAGGCCGAGCCGTCCGGCGGCCAGGCGGTCGACGCGCACCGTCAGGTACTTCATGCCCTCGTTGCGCAGCGCGAAGACATCCGTCGCGCCCGGCACCTCGCGCACCGCGGCGGCGATCTCGCGCCCGAGGCGGTTCAGCTCCTCGATCGAGGGGCCGAAGACCTTCACCACCACGTCGCCGCGCGCGCCGATGATCATCTCCTGCACGCGCATGTCGATCGGCTGGGCGAAGGCGTAGGAGAGGCCGGGGAAGGCGTCGAGCACGGCGCGCAGCTCGCCCATCAGCCAGGCCGTGTCGCCGGGGCGGCGCCATTCCGCCTTGGGCTTGAGCGTGAAGAACATGTCGCTCTCGTTCAGCCCGACCGGGTCGATGCCGAGCTCGTCGGCGCCGGCGCGGCCGAGGATGCCGCGCACCTCCGGCACGGCGGCCATGATCGCGGCCTGGATGCGGCGGTCGGTCTCGGCCGCCTCCTCGACATTGATGGTCGGGTGCTTGCGGAGCGTCAGCACCGGCGTGCCCTCGTCCATCACCGGCATGAAGGTGCTGCCGATCTGGCCGAAGGCGAGCACGGCGGCGACGCCGCCGGCCATGACCGTGCCGACGACCTTCAGCGGGTTGCGCATCGACCAGCCGAGGAAGGGGTCGTAGACCGCGTGCAGCCGGCGCACGAGCCAGGGCTCGCGGTGCTCCTTCGCCGCACGCAGCAGGATCGCCGACAGGGCGGGGACCACGGTCAGCGACAGGACCAGCGCGGCGACCAGGGCGAAGGCGATGGTCAGCGCCACCGGGCCGAACAGCCGCCCCTCCAGCCCCTGCAGCGCCAGCAGCGGCATGAAGACGGCGACGATGATCAGCACGCCCGAGATCAGCGGCACCGCCACCTCCTGCGTCGCCTCGAGCGTCAGGCGCAGGCGCTGCTTGAGGTCGGCGCGGCCCGCATGGGCCAGCCGGTGCGCGACGTTCTCGACCACGACGACGGCGCAGTCGACCAGCAGGCCGATGGCGATGGCGAGCCCGCCGAGCGACATGATGTTGGCCGACAGGCCATAGAGCTGCATCACGCCGAAGGTCGCCAGCACCGCCAGCGGCAGGATCGCCGAGACCACCGCCGCCGCGCGCCAATTGCCGAGGAACAGCACCAGCAGCACGACGACCAGCGCGATCGCCTCCAGCAGCACCTTCTGCACGGTCCAGACCGCCTGGCCGATCAGCTCGGAGCGGTCATAGACCAGGGTGATCCGCGTGCCCTCGGGCAGCAGCGCCTCGAGCTGCGGCAGCCGCGCCTTCACGCCGTCGACCACGGTGCGGGCATTGGCGCCGCGCAGGCCGAGGACGAGGCCGAACACCGCCTCCCCCTCGCCGTCGCGCGTCACCACGCCGTTGCGCGGCAGCGCGCCGAAGCGGACATCGGCGATGTCGGCGACGCGCACCACCCCGCCGCCCGGCCGCGCGGCGACGACGATCGCGCGCACATCCTCGAGCGTGCGGATGCGGCCCTCGGCGCGCACCAGCAGCGCCTCCTCCCCGTCGCGGACGCGCCCGGCGCCGTCATTGCGGTTGTTGCGCTCGAGCGCCTGCTCGAGCATCGCGGTGGTGATGCCGCGCGCGGCCATCGCCGCCGGGCTCGGCACCACCTCGTAGGTGCGCACGAAGCCGCCGAAGACGTTGACGTCGGCCACGCCCGGGACGCTGCGCAGCGCCGGGCGCACCACCCAGTCGATCAGCCCGCGCTGCTCGGTCGGCGACATCCCCGGGGCGTCGAGGGTGAACATCAGCATCTCGGCCAGCGGCGTGATGATCGGGGCGAGCCCGCCATCCACCCCGTCCGGCAGCTCGTCCATCACCTGGCCCAGGCGCTCGCCGACCTGCGCGCGGGCCCAGAAGATGTCGGTGCCCTCGACGAACTCGAAGGTCAGCAGGGCGACGCCGTAGCGCGTGGTCGAGCGCATGGAGGCGAGGCCGGGCGTGCCCTTCATGGCGATCTCGACCGGCACCGTCACCCGGCTCTCGAGCTCCTCCGGCGTCAGGCCGGGGGCGCGCATGGAGACCAGGACCTGGGTCGGGGCGACGTCGGGGAAGGCGTCGATCGACAGCGTCCGGTAGGCGTTGGCGCCCCAGACGGCCAGGCCGAGCGCGGCGATCAGGGCGAGGACCCGCTGGCGGAGCGCCAGCGCGACGAGCTTGACCAGCATGGCGCCTCAGCTCCCTTCCGCCTCGACCAGCTCCGAGAGCAGGGTGAGGATCCCCCGGCTCGCCACCTGCTCGCCCGTGCGCAGCCCGCGCGCGGCGACGGACACGCTCTGAGCCGTCTCCGCCAGCACCGAGACCGGCTGGGCGCGGAAGCCCTCCGGCGTGCGCACGAACACCCAGTGCCGGTCGCGGTGGCGCACCACCGAGCCCGCGGGCACGCGCCACTGCGCATCGGCGGCGACGCGCAGGCCGAGCGCCACGGTCACCGCCTGGCCCGGGCGCAGCGCCTCCGACCCCTCGAGGAACTCGGCGATGGCGGTGACGGATTGCGTGCCCGGATCGACGCTGCGCCCGACCCGGATCAGCGAGCCCTCGATGCCCTGGGCGGGAATCGCCACGCGCAGCCCGGATTGCTGCACCGCCGCCGCGCGCCCGACCGGCACCTGCACGTTCACCCAGAGCGGGCGGAGCTGCGCGACGGTGAAGAGGGGGGCCGATTGCGCCACGCGCTCGCCGGGCTGGGCCTGCCAGGACAGCACCACCCCGGCATGCGGCGCGCGGATCTCGAGCGCGGGCGAGAGGCGGCGCGTCGCGCGCAGCGTGCGGATCTCGGCCTCGTCCATCCCGAACAGGCCGAGCATCTGCTCGCGCTCGGAGAGGATGGCGGCGGTGGCGGCGGCCTCGGCGCGCGTCGTCAGCAGGCGCCGCTCGGCGATGATCTTCTCGCGGAACAGCCCCTCGTCGCGGCGCAGCTTCTCGGCCGCCAGCCCGTCCTGCGCCAGCGCCTCGAGGAAGGCGCGCTGCGCCTCGATCAGCTCCGTGCTGCGCAGCCGGGCGATCGGCTGGCCGGCGCGCACCGGCTGGTCCGGCGCGACGAACAGCGCCTCCACCAGCCCGCCGGCGGGCGCGGCGACGACGCGGAGCTGGTGCGGCGGCACGACGACGGTCCCGGGCAGGGCCAGCTCGGGGGAGGTCGCGTCGGCCTCGACCCGCGCGAGCTCGATGCCCGCGGCGCGCAGGCTCCGCTCATCCATCCGCAGCAGGATGGCGCCGTCCTGCGCCCGGGCGGATCCCGGCGCCGCGACGAGGAGCGGGGCGAGCAGGCAGGCGGAGCGCAGCACAAAGCGGCGCGCGCGCGACGATGTCGGCACGGTGCGGACCCCCGATCGGCTTGGCGTGCCGGGCGCATGGCTCAGCGCCCGGTGGGAAGCCACCCGGCCGGCGGCGCCGGGCGGGTGATCGGCTCAACCGGTCCCGTCGTGCCGATCGCGCGCGGGACATCTCCGCGCGGATCGCGTGCGGGACATGCCGCCTCGGGGCGGTCTCCGGCGCCGGCCTGTGCAGCGCAACATGGAGGTTTGGTAATCATGATCAAGCCCGGCACGCGTGACGAAGCGTGACAGCGGCGGGCCGGGCTCGGGGGACGATCGGGCGGACGCCTCGGGCAACCTGCCAATCCTTGCCGGTGGGGCAAGGAAAATCGGGGAAGGGAGGGAACTCCCTTCCCCGAACCCCAACCCACCTCTTTCTGCTCCCTTTCGGCTTTCCCGCGCGCCAAGGCTGAAGCGCCATCGCACGGACCTCGCTGCCGCACGACAAGGAGCAGAAACAGATGTGGGATCCGGGGAGAATACCTTCTCCCCGGCCTTGCCTTGCCTGCCGCAAAGGAGGCGACGCCGATGGCCCCGGCCGGGCTCGCGAAGGCTTGACGCCACCGAGCCTTGGCGCGCAAGCCGGGCCGGAGGACCAGCCGAGCGTGCCATCGCAGGAACCGTCCGCCGCCGCCGCCGGAGCGGACCCGGGCACCGGGTCCGGCGGCTTCGTGCCGCCCCACCCCATCCCCTTCCGCCGGCGCCCGCCGCTGCCCGAGATGCTCGGCCGGCTGCGGCGCAACCTGCTCGAGGTCTGGCACGAGGCGCATTTCTCGACCGAGCTGATCCCGACCCGCCTGCTCGGCCGCGCGGTCCTGGTCTGCAACAGCCCGGATTCGGTGCGCGAGGCCTTCCTCGACCACCCGGAGGCGCTGGAGCGCAAGACGCCGCGCATGCGCCACGCGCTCGAGCCGCTGGTCGGGGACGGGCTGATCATCTCGGACGGCCTGGTGTGGAAGGAGCGGCGGCGGGTCGTCGCCCCGGTCACCCATGTCTCCCGCATGGCCGAGCTGGCGCCGCCCATGACGGAGGCGACGGTCGAGCTCGCCGAGCGCTGGGCGGCGCTGCCGCCCGGGGCGCCGGTCGACATGCTGGCGGAGATGGGCGCGCTGGCCGCCGAGGTGATCTGCCGCGCCGTCTTCGGCGGGCCGCTCGGCGCCGAGGCGGCCGGGGAGGTGGTCGGCGCCTTCGCCGCCTACCAGCGCAAGGCGCGCGGCGGGGTGCTGGCCGACCTGGTCGGGCTGCCGGGGATCGCGTCGCGGCTCGGCGGGTGGCGGCTGCGGCCGGAGGTGCGGCGGATCCATGCCGTGCTCGACCGGCTGGTCGCCGAGGTGCTGGCGCGCCCCGGCCCCCCCTGCCTGCTGCTGGCGATGGAGGCGGCGCACCGCGCCGCGCATGGCCGGGCCATGACCCCGGAGGCCTTCCGCAACGAGGCGGCGACCTTGTTCCTGGCGGGCCACGAGACCACCGCCGCGACCCTCGCCTGGGCCTGGTACCTGCTGTCCCAGGACCCCCAGGCCGCCGCGCGGCTGCGGGCGGAGGCGCGCCAGGTCCTCGGCGGGCGCGCGGCGAGCCATGCCGACCTGCCGCGCCTGCCCTATGCGCGCGCGGTGGTCGAGGAGACGCTCCGCCTCTACCCCCCGATCCCGCTGCTGGCGCGGCAGGCGCAGCGGCCGACGACCGTGGCGGGGCAGAGGGTGCCGAAGGGGGCCTATGTGATGGTGGTGCCCTGGCTGCTGCACCGGCACCGCCGCCTCTGGGTGCGGCCCGACCATTTCGAGCCGCAGCGCTTCCTGCCGGGCGGCAGCGCGGAGGCGCGGCCGCGCCATGCCTTCGTCCCCTTCAGCCTCGGGCCCAGGGTCTGCACCGGGGCGGCCTTCGCCATGGCCGAGACGGTGATCGTGCTGGCGACGCTGGCGCCGCGCTTCGCCCCGGCGCTGGCGGAGGGGGCGCGGGTCTTCCCGGTGGCGCGGCTGACCCTGAAGCCCGGGGACACGCTGCCGATGCGGCTCGAGCGGGTGTCGGCGTGAGGCAGCGCCGCCCGGGCGGGGCGCGGGGCGTCGCGCCCGGTGGCGGCGCGTGATCTCCCCGCGCGCCCTCGCCTCCGCCGCGCTCGAGCGTGGCCTCTACCATCCGCTGCGCCTTCTGCCCTCGCCGCTGGTCGCCGGGATCGGCGCCACGCTCGGCCGAAGCGTCGCGCCCGCCCTCTACCCCGATCCCGACCAGCGCGCGCGGCTTGTGCTGCGCCGCCTGCGGCCCGAGCTCGACCCCGAGGCGGCGCGGGCCGAGGTCTGGTCGAACATCGGCGCGACCTTCGCCGAGATGTCGCGCATCCTGCGCTTCTGGGAGGAGGGGCGGGTCGAGGTCGAGGGCGCCGGGCACCTGCTGGAGACGCGCCGGCAGCGTCCCGTGCTGGTCGCCGGCCTGCACACGGGCAACCCGGAGATCCTCGGGCTGACCCTGGCGCGGCTCGGCGCGCGGCCCGTGGGCGTCGCCATCCGCCAGCCGACCGCGTTCCGCGACCGCGTGATCACCGGCATCCGCCTGCGCGGCGGGGGGCGGATGATCCGTGCCGACCGCGACGCGATGCGCCCGATCCTGCGCGTGCTGGCGGGGCGGGAGGAGACGCTGCTGTTCTGGATGGACGACTATGTCGGCGGCGTGGTGCGCGGCCCCTCGCTCGGCCGCGGCCCGCGGCGGGACGGCAACATCCCCCTCGCGGCGCGGCTGGCGCGGATGACCGGCTGCGCGGTGGTGCCGGGCTTCGTGCGGCGCCGGCCCGGCCCGCGCTTCGTGACGACCTTCCTGCCGCCCGTGGACCTGCCGGCCCCGACCGGCGACCGCGCGGCCGATCTCGCGGCCGGCGCCGCGGCGATCGATGCGGTGGTCGATCCGGTGGTGCGGGCGAACCTGACGCAGTGGCTGTTCGCGATCAGCCTGCGCGACGCGGGCGGGTGAGGGGCTGCGGCCTGGGCTTCAGGCCGCCTCGGCCCGCTCCGCGCCCGCCCGCCGGGCATAGAGGTGGAAATCGGCGAAGCTGGTCTCGTCCGGCTGCCGCGGGTCGAAGGGGTAGCGGTTGGGGATGTGCCGGATGCGCTCCCAGCCCGGGGCGTTGCGCGCGATCCAGGCCGAGAAGCGGCGGTGGCGCACATGCGGGGCGGCGGTCCGGGCATCCGCGTCGCTGGCATAGATCGCCACCAGGCGCCGGGCATGGCCGAACAGCGCGCGCATGTAGTCCTCGTAGGCCGCGTCCTCGACCAGGTGGAAGATGACGTCGAGCGAGAGGACGAGGTCGGCCGGGCCGGGATCGCCCATGCCGGCCAGCAGGAAGCGCTTGGTGGGATCGCCGGCGAAGCGCCGCCGGCAGGCGGCGATGGCCGCGGCGGCGACATCCACCCCGACATAGGCCGGGTAGTCGGCCAGGGTGAGCTGGTGCCCGTCGCCGCAGCCGAGCTCGAGCACGGAGGCGACGCCATGTTCGGCGACGATGCCGTTCACGATCTCCGCCTTGAAGCGCGCCAGCCGCCCGAAGGAGCCGGCGCCGGAATTCCCGCCCCGCAGGTAGCGGTGGTCCCAATAGGCGGCGACGGGGTCGCGCGGGATGGCCGCGGCCCGTGGCCGGGCGGGCGGGTCGCGCAGCAGCGCCAGGATCGCCCCGGCCTCCGCCCCGGCGGGGAAGCGGGCGAGGAACCAGTCGCGCCAGCGGTCGGGCGCCGCGAAGCGCAGCCGCTCCGCCGCCTCCTCCGCCAGGGCGAAGCGGGTGGGGGCGGGCAGGATCTCCTCCGCCCCGGGATGGTCGAGCACGGCGAGGTCGCAGCCGGCCAGCGCCGCCTCGGCCACGATCTCCGCCGCGCCATCCTGCAGGCCGGTGCCGAGCAGCGCCAGGTTCCGCCCGTGCCAGGCGGCGCGCGCGGCCGGCCCGTCCAGCCCGCCATCGAAGCCGATCGCCTGGTCGAGCCCGAGCCGCCGCGCCAGGTGCAGCAGCGCCTCGACCGCCGGCCGCTCGCCCTGGTCGCCCGCGATGCGCAGGTGCCAGCGCGGCTCCTCCCGCCGCAGCCGGTGCAGCACCTCGAGCGCGAGGAGCGGGTTGCGCTCCGCCGCGACCGGGCCCCACCAGCCGAGGCGGAACGGCACCCGCGCGACGCAGGGCGCCGGCGGCGGCGCCAGCCCGGGGGGGAGCGGCGCGATCGCGACGAGATCCTCGATGCCCGGCCGCACCTCGCGCAGCGCGCGCTCCATGTCCGGCCCGCCCGGGAGCAGCAGGCGCTCGACCCGCATCCAGTCGACCGCGCGGATCGTCTCGGCCGCATAGGCCTCCGCGCCGGTCAGGCGGACCAGGATGCGGGGACCGGGCGCGGGCTCCGTGGGCGGTGGCAGCGCGCGCAGCAGCTGCGCGCCCTCGACCCAGAGCGCCCCGCCGCGCCCCGCCTCGGCGACCCAGGTGAGGAGGGAGGCCAGCTCCGCCGGGCCGCGCGGCGCGGCGATGCGCGTCTCGAGCGGGGCGGGCGCGGCGGCCGCGCGCAGGCGCCCGGCGAGCTCCGGCAGGCGCGCCGCCGCCTCCGGCGGCGCGGCGAGGGCGAGGCGCAAGGGGTTCGGGGAATCCGCTGCCATGGGCCGAGCCTAGGGCGGGATCCCTTGCGCCTTGCCTAACCGCCCGGGGGCCGGGCCGCGATCCGGCCCGCCTCGGCAAGCCTCCGGAGGCTTGCGCGGAAGAAAATTCCTGGGCGGGCCTTCATTTCAGCGGCCTGGCCCACCCGGTGGGCGGGCCAGGCCGCGAAAGCCTGCCGAGCATGGCGCCATAACCCCCGCGCGCCAGTCCCGCCGCCGCCGCGCGCACGCGGGGATCGGTCAGCGCCGCCAGCTCCTCCGCATAGCGGTAGCCGGGGGCGGCGCCGGCGAAGCCGGGCGCGGTCGCGGGGTGGAGGTAGATCTCCGTCGTGCCGCCCGGCAGCCTGCCGAGCAGGGCGGCCAGACGCTCCGCCGTGAACGCCCCGGACCAGGCCACCCCCGCCACCCGGTCGGGCGCCGCCAGACCCTGGCGCGCCGCCAGCCTTCGCAGCAGCGCGGCGAAGGGGGCGAGCGCCCGCGGCTGCGTCGCCGCCGCGGGATCGATCGCGCGGATCAGGCCGGGCGGCTCCCACGGGATGCGCACGGCGCGCAGCCCGGCTTCCCGCGCCGCGCGGAACGCCACCGCGGCGATCACGGGATGCAGGTGGAAATGCTTGTGCGCATTGAGGTGGTCGCAGGCGAGGCCGGTCGCGCGGAAGGCGGCGAATTGCGCCGCGACCTCGGCGCGCAGCTGCGCCCGCGCCGCGGCGCTGGTCGCCAGGGCCAGGCCGAGCCCCGCCATGTCGTCGCGGAACCGCCCGGTCTCGGCGCGCACCAGCGCCGGGATGCGCTCCGGCGGCAGCACCGGCCAGCCATCGGTCAGGGTCAGGTGCAGCCCGACCGCGAGGCCCGGGTTGCGCCGCGCCACCGCGACGCCCCCGGCCGCCGCGTGCTCGCCCACCATCAGGCTCGCCGCCGTCAGCACGCCCTCGCGGTGCGCGCGCTCGATGGCCGCGTTGACCTCCGGGGCGAGGCCGAGATCGTCGGCGGTGAGGATGACGCGGCGTTCCCCCAGGGCGCGCCCGGCCGCGGTCATGCGGCGGGCCGTCGCCGCGCGGGCCGGCAGATCAACCCGGGTTGAACCGCCATCGGGGACATGCGACACCGATGCGGGCCACATACAAATCGGGAGCGACCTGCCATGGAGCATTATCTCCTTCGCATTTCCTATACCGCGTCCGGCTGGAAGCACATCCTCGACACGGCGCCGAGCTTCGATCAGCGCATGGATCCGGTGCGCAAGCTGATCGCCTCCTTCGGCGGCTCCTTCGCCTCCTTCCACTTCTTCGACACCCCGGCCTTCCAGGCCGTCGGCAAGCCCCATGTGGTGCTCGACAAATTCGCCGTCTTCGGCGGCTCCGACCTGTTCGCCGTGCTGGCGATGCCGGACCGCGCCGCGGCCCAGGCCTTCCAGCTCGCGCTGCGCGCGCAGCCGGGGATCCAGAGCCTCGAGCTGCTCTCGATGGTGCCCTTCGAGGAGGTCATGTCGAAGTCGGTCGCCAGCGCGAAGGCCGCCGCCGGCAAGGCGAGCTACGCCGGCCCCGGCCCGAAGACCCCCTGAGCGCGCGGGGCGCGATGCCCGTCGGCCGCGATCCGGGCGGGAATGCCCCGCGGATCGCGACGGGCATCCCTGCGCGGCCTCGTCCCCGGCCCTGAGGGTTTGTGGAAGAATGCCCGCCGGCCCGGCGCCCGAAGCCGGTCCTTCCGCGGCGGGAAGGGACGCGGACCCGCCGCACCGGCGGGCTCACGGCGCCTGCGCGTTTGTGCAAGAATGCGCACCGGTCACGATCCCGAAGGGAAATCCCCGAATGGCCGCAACCGCCGCTGCGTCGCAAGTCCGATCGATCCACCGATCCTGAGATGAGGTCCGGGCGCGCCCCGCCGACTTCGTGCCCGCATTGCCGCAACGGCAATCGGCCGGGCGCGCGCTTCTGCGATTCCTGCGGCACGCCGCTGGCGGCCGAGACGCCCGCCGCGCCGCCCGCCGTCCCGGCGATGAGCCCGGTCCTCGACGGCGAGGTGAAGCACGTCACGGTGCTGTTCGCCGACATCGTGGATTCGACGCGGCTGGTGGCCGCGCGCTCGCCGGACGAGGCGGGCACCATCCTCGCCCCGGCCGTCGCCGCCATGGCGGAGGCCGTGCGGGCCTTCGGCGGCACGGTCAACCGCGTCCTCGGCGATGGGATCATGGCGCTGTTCGGCGTGCCGGTCAGTCATGAGGACCAGGCGATCCGCGCCTGCTGCGCCGCCTTCCGCATGCATGAGGCCGTCGCCACCGCCCTGCCGGCCGATACGCGGCTGCGCATCGGGCTTGCCTCGGGACGCATGCTGACCAGCGCGCAGGGGGCGGAATCCGCCGGCGCCTACCCGGCCTTCGGCGCGACGATCCACCTCGCCGCGCGGCTCGAGGCCATGGCGCGGCCGGGGACGACGCGGTGCGACGCCGGCACCCGGGCGCTGGCGCGGGCGGCGGTGGAGTTCGTGCCCCTCGGCCTCTTCTCCGTGCGCGGCTTCGAGACCCGCCAGGAGGTGTTCGAGCTGGCGGCGCTGCGCCCGAACACCTCGCGCTTCGCCGAATCCCTGGCCCGTGGCCTCAGCCCCTTCGTCGGGCGCGAGGCCGAGCTCGGCCAGCTGCTCGACCGCGCGGAGGCGGTGCGGGCGACCGGATCCGCGGCCCTCGGGATCGTCGGCGAGGCCGGCGCCGGCAAGTCGCGCCTGGCCTGGGAGTTCGAGCACGCGCTCGCCGCCCGCGCCTGGCGCATCGTGCGCGCCGAGGCGCTCTCCTACGGCCGCGACATGCCCTACCAGCTGATCACGGCGCTGGTGCGGGCGGCGCTGGAATCCGGCCTGCCGGAGGACCCGGCCGAACCCGCCGGGGGGCCGCGCGCCTGCCTCGCGGCGCTCGGGCTGGCGGAGCGCGCGCCCGCGCTGCTGGCGCTGCTCGGCCTGCCGCTCGAGGACGATGAGGAGTGCTGGCGGCGGCTCGATCCGCTGCACCGGCGCGACGCGATGCGCGACGGCGTCGCGGCGCTGTTCGACACTCTCGCCCGCCGCCAGCCCACCGTGCTGATGGTCGAGGATCTGCAATGGGCGGATGAGGAGAGCATCCGGCTGCTCGACCTGCTTCCCTCGGCCGAGGCGCGGCTGCTGCTGGTGGCGACGCTGCGCCCCGGCTTCGCCCCCGACTGGTCGCGCCTGGTGCTGGAGCGGACGGTGCTGCAGCCCCTGCCGGCGGCGAGCATGGAGCGGCTGCTGGCCGAGGCCTTCCCGGGCATCAGCGCGCCGCTCGGGCGGCGGCAGGCGCTGGTGCGGCGCTCGGCCGGCAATCCCTTCTTCCTCGAGGAGCTGGCGCGCGACGCGCTGGCCGCCGGGGAGGCGACGACCGGCGTGGAGGGCGCGCCGGCCATCCCCTCCTCGATCCAGGCCGTGGTCGCGGCGCGCATCGACCGCCTCGACGCGGAGGCGAAGCGCCTGCTGGTCGCCGCCTCCGTCCTCGGCACCCGCTTCCCGCAGGCCAGGCTGCGCGCGATCGTCGACGACATGCCGCCCGAGCGCCTGGCCGGGCGGCTGGACGCGCTGGCCGAGGCGGGGATGCTGCGCCCGGTCCGCGCCGGCGACGAGGAGATCGCCTTCTGGCACGCGCTGATCCAGGAGGTCGCCTATGCCGGCCTGACCAGCGCGCAGCGCCGCGACCTGCACCGGCGGGTGGTGCGGACGGTGCGCCGGGTCGATGCCGAGCGGCTCGACGAGCTGGCCGAGGAGCTGGTCTACCACGCGGCCCGCGGCGAGGCCTGGGCCGAGCTGGTCGACGCCGCGCGCACCGCCGGCCGGCGCGCCGCCAGCCGCTCGGCCTATGGCGAGGCCTCGCGCTTCTTCGACCAGGCGATCCAGGCCTGCAAGCGGCTGCCGCGCTCCCGCGCCGTGCTGGCCGACGAGATCGATTTGCGCTTCGACCTGCGCACCGCGATCTTCCCGACCGCGGGCATCGAGCGCAGCCTGGAGAACTCGACCCAGAACGAGGCGCTGGCGCGCGAGCTCGACGATCCGCGGCGGCTGGGCTGGGCGACGGCCTATCTCGCGCGCGACCAGCAGCTGACCGGGCGGCCGACCGCGGCGATGATCACCGCGGCGCGGGTGCAGGCGCTGGCGGGGGAGGACCGCGACCTGGCGACGGCGGCGCGCTATTTCGCGGCGCAGGCGGCCTATTCGCGCGGCGAGTACGCCTGGGCCGTGGAGACGCTGCGCGGCCTGATCCGCGAGCTCGAGGCGCGCGACCGCTGGGCGCGGACCGGCACGCCCGGCCCGTCCATCATCTTCTTCCGCACCTGGCTCACCTGGTCGCTCGCCCAGCTCGGCGAGGCCGAGGCCTCGATCGGGACGGCGCGCGAGATGCTGCGGCTGGCGGAGGAGGCGGATCTGCCGCTCTGCCGCACCAAGGCGCATCTGAGCGAGGGCTTCGCGCTGGCGCTGGCCGGGCGGCATGCGGAGGCGGAGCCGACGCTGCGCGTCAGCCTCGATCTCTGCCGGAAATGGGAGCTCTTCGCCTGGTCGACGAACATCATGTCCTGCCTCGGCCATGTCGTCGCCCGGCTCGGCCGCCCTGCGGAGGCCTTCGAGCTGCTGGAGGAGGCGACGGAGCGCACCCGGCGCAGCGGCGTGCTGGTGAACCACGCCAATGAGCTTGCCTGGCTCGGCGAGGCGCATCGCCTGGCCGGCGACCCCGAGCGCGCCGCGCGGCTGGCCGAGGAGGCGGTGTGCGTCGCCGTCGCGCATGAGGAGCTGGGCAACGAGGCGCTGGCGCGGGTGGTGCACGGCGAGGCGCTGGCCGATCTCGGCGCGGTGGGTCCCGCCCGGCGGGAGCTGATGGCGGCGCTGCGCCTGGCCAATGCCGCGGGCATGCGCCCGCTGGTGATCCGCTGCCGCGCCGGCGCGCTGGGCGGCCCGGACCCGCTGCCCGTCATGGGCGAGCCGGCCGCCTGACCGGGGGAGGCGGCGCGGCGGGCAGGCGGCGCGGCGGGCGGCCGCGCCCGGCGCCGTGTCATCGCAGCCGGACCGGCTCGACCCCGCCCGGCAGGGCCAGGCCCTCCCGGCGCAGGCAGGCGCGGTAGGCCGCGACCTCGGCGACGTTGCGTTCCTGCGAGATGCGCAGCGTGTTGTATTCGTTGTTGGGGTTCGTTTCCCGGTCCAGCTCCCGCACGGTGGGGTCGCGCCGGGCCTCGGCCCGGCAGGCCTGGTGGGCCGGGGTGTTCTCGTCCGGCGGGATCGAGCGCTCCCCATCCAGCGGCAGCCGCCCGCCGCCGGCGCAGCCCGCCGCGAGGAGGAGCGCGAGGGCGAGCGCCGCCCGGGGGCGGGACGGGCCGGCGGTCATGGCGCGGCGATCCAGTCCTCGATCAGCCTCCGGGCGATCGAATCGGCGCGCGGCAGGGCGAAGCCATGCGCCTCCGGGTTGCGCAGCTCCTCGCGCGAGAACCAGCGGGCGTCGCGCAGCTCCTCGGGGTCGATGGTGATGGCGTCCGTCAGGCCCTCGGCATGGAAGCCGAGCATGATGGAGGCAGGGAAGGGCCAGGGCTGGGAGGAGTGGTACCAGACCTCCCCCACCCGGATGCCGGATTCCTCCAGCACCTCGCGGCGCACCGCCTCCTCCAGGCTCTCGCCGGGCTCCACGAAGCCGGCGAGGGTCGAGTACATGACCGTGCTGGGGAAGCGGCGGGAATGGCCGAGCAGGCAGTGGTCGCCGCGCACGACCAGCATGATCACGGCCGGGTCGGTGCGCGGGAAATGCTCGGCGTTGCAGGCGGTGCAGCGCATGGCGTGGCCGGCCGAGCGCGGCTCGCACAGGTTGCCGCAGACGCCGCAGAAGCGGTGGCGGGTGCGCCAGTGCATCAGGCCGCGGGCATGGGCGAGGACCGAGGCCTCTCCCGGCGGCAGCAGGCCGGCGACGGCGCGGAGGTCGGTGAAGCCGATGCCGTCCCAGCCCGGGCCGGCGGGCAGCAGGGGCAGGGGGTCGTCGGATTGCGAGCAATCGACGGCGAAGACCGGGCGGCCATCCCAGAGGCCGAGGAAGGCCCAGGGGCCGCCCGCCATGCGCACCGCCTCGGCCGCGGCGCCGGTGAGCAGCACCGCCTCCGGCGCGCCGGCGGCGACGCCCTTCATCAGGCTGCGGGCGCGCCAGACAGGGGTGAAGAGGGTGTCGGGATCGGCGAGCGCGGCGGCGATCCAGGCCGCGTCCTCGCGCCGGTCGGCGGCGCGGTCGAGGGGGCTGCCGGTGTAGGCGTTGGGGCGGCTGGCGGGGATCGAGAGCATGCGGGGCGGACGGTGCCACGCGGTGGGGCGGGCGGCAACGGGGCGGGACGGGGCGGCGCGGCGCGACGGTGCGTGCGGTTTTCGGACAAAGGCCGGGGTGGCGGCGGCGGGGCGCGCGAGGGGTTCGGCGCCGGTGTGCGCAGGGCGGCGGCTTTCGGACAAATCCTCGGCGGCCGGCGGGCGCGCCGAGACAGGGCGGGGGCGCCGGGACGGGGTGGGGTGGGGCTGGTAGATCGTCCGCATGACGGTGGCCTCGGCGCCAAACAGCCAAGGCTAGCCCTAGCGCGGGCAGTGGTCAAGAATAAATTCCTATTGCGCGCGCCCGGTCAGTTTTGGGCCCTCGTTGGGGGCCATCGCGGGCGGGGAACGCCGCGGACCAGGACGCCGCGCTGGCCCGGGGTGGGATGCGATGGTGGGACGCCCACCGGGAACGGGGGCGGTGTGGGGCGCGCTACTCCGCCGCCTTGCGGAACGGGTTCCAGCTTCGCCGCGTACGGCGCTGCTTCGGAGGCTCTATCGCGGCCGGCTCCTCCGGCTCAAACGCCCAGGGATAGGGGTCGGGGTCGGGCGGGGCGGTGTCGGCGAGGCGGTGGGAGAGGGCGTCGGCCTCGCGCTGCCAGTGCCGGGCGGCCTCGGTGTCGCAGGCGGAATCGGCGGCGAGGGCGAGGGCGTCGCGCTCCGCCCAGGCGTAGCCGCAGTCGCGGGCGAGGCGGAGCGCGGCCTCCGCATCGTCCCCGGCGCGCAAGGCGGCGGCGCCGCCCTCCCGGGCAAGGCGCAGCCGGCCGCGCAGCACCAGCGCGTCGGCCTGGACGAGGCGCATTCCGCGCGGGGCGGCGAGGCGCAGCACCTCCTCTGCCGCGGCGATCGCCTCGGCCGGGTCGCCGCCCCGCAGGCCGAATTCGGCCCGGGCGAGCAGCGCGTCGCAGAGGTCGGGGATGGCGCGGCCGCGGCGGAGGACGGTTTCGGCCGAATCCAGGTGGCGCCGGGCCGTCGGCAATTCCCCGGCCCGGGCCGCGAGGGGGCCGAGCAGGATGTCGCAGCGCGCGACGTCGTCGTGCCAGCCATTCCGGCGGCAGATCGCCCGATTGGCCTCGGTCACGGACCGTGCCTCGGAGGTCCGGCCCAGACGGACCAGCAATTCGGCCCACCAGACGCCGCGCGTGCTGTAAAGCGAAGCGCCCTCAGGGTGGGTTCGGCGCTCGATCGCGTCGGCGGCGGCGAAGCCGTGCAGCGCCGCCCCGACCCGGCCGAGAAGGCCGAGGGCGCGGGCGAGATAGGTGAGGATGTCGCGCGACGCGGCCGCTGGCCGGTCTTCGGCCCGGCGCGCGCACGCCAGGGCCTCACGCGCGGCCTCTTCGGCCGCGCCCAGCCGGCCAAGCTCGACGCGAAGCTGCGAAAGATTCAGGAGGGAATTGCTGCGATTTCGATCATCGCCGGCGGCCAGGTAGAATGCCGCCGAGTCGAGAAGAAAGCCTTCGCCAAGCGCGAGGTCGCCGGCGTTGATGGCGTGGAGGCCGACCGAGCTGACATAGAAGCTGATCCGCTGTGGCGTCAGCGCCGCTTCGCTGCGCGCCCGGCGGTCGCCGCCGACGAAGCCCAGGGCGCATCGGACGCCCTCGCCGGGCGCGGGTAGCGACTGGAACAAGTTGCCATTCTCGAGGCGCTCCCGGTAGAGCCGATCCGCCCCCGCGACATCGCCCGCCTCCAGCAGCAATTCGATCGCCGCCAGAACCGGCTCGATCTGCCGGAGATCGGTCGGACGACCCTCGGCGGGGCGCCCGGTCAGCAGCCCCGCCGCCTCCGCCGCGAGGCCGGAGGCGCGGGCCAGCAGGCCGGCGCGGAAATGGTCGCGCAGCACCGGGTGGCAGGAGAGCAGGGTCGCGCCCGCCGCGTCATGCTCGCGCTGCAGCAGCCCGTCCCGCGCCAGCGCCTCCAGCGCGCGCCGCCGCGCCGCCTC
This sequence comes from uncultured Acetobacteraceae bacterium, assembly GCA_964564645.1. GTDB lineage: Bacteria > Pseudomonadota > Alphaproteobacteria > Acetobacterales > Acetobacteraceae > CAZMCV01. The sequence continues at coordinate 7,970 of CAZMCV010000048.1, read as the reverse complement.
CCCCAGCGCCGCCAGGTCGCCCGCGACCGCCGCCGCGCCGGCGAGGGTCCGGATGGTCGCCTCCTCCACCGGAGACCGGAACAGGGCGACCAGGCCGAGCAGGGTCGCGTGGCCGCGCGGCAGGTGATGCTCGTAGAAGCCCAGCAGCCGCCTGAGCTTGCCTTCCAGCCCGTCCTTCGCTTCCAGCCGCGCGGCGTCGAACAGCGCCGCCATCTCCCGCGCCGGATCGCCCTTCGCCTGGGCGCGCAGCGCCAAAGCGAGGATGCGCAGGCCGAGGGGGTGGCCTTCAAGCCGCTCGCTCGCCGCCGCGCGCTCCGGCTCCGTCCCGGCCACGCCGCAGGCCTGCAGTAGCGCCGCGCCCTCCGTCGCGGACAGGCGGTCGAGGTCGAGGGCACGGAAGCCGAAGCCGAGATGCGGGGTCAGGTCGGCGAAGGGAAAGCGGCTGGTCAGAACGACGAGGCCCTGGTGGTCCTCGCGGCAGGCGCCATCGAGCAGGTCGTACAGATCGGCGTCCAGCAGCGCGCCGTATTCGGTGCCGCCGGGGGTTTCCTGCAGCACCTCCAGCCCATCCAGCAGCAGCAGCATCGGGCGGGCGCGGAGGGCTTCCAGCACGGCCTCGCCGGGGGGCGTGTCCTTAGCCGGCATCGGCAGGCCGAGGTGCTTCGCCGCGAAGCCGCGCAGCGCCTCGGCCAGGGCGGCGACGCTTCGGTTATTGTAAAAGCTCCAGAAGAACAGGCCGGCGTAGGTCCGCCGTGTCTCGCCGCCCCGGCGTTTCACCCAATGCGCGAGCAGCGAGGTCTTGCCGATGCCGCCCATGCCGGTGAGGGCGATGGCCCGCACCTCCGCATCGTCCGACCAGCGGTCGAGCTTCGCCAGGATGGAATCGCGGCCGCGGAAGCGGTCATCCTCCGTCGTCTCGTGCATCCAGGACTGGGGCAGGCCGGCGGGCGGGGTGCCGGCGGGGGGCGGGCCGCCGCCCGATGCCGAGCCGGTGCCCGTGGGCGGCGTGCCGCCGACGGCCGGGCCCGGGGGTGGGCCGCCGCCCAGTTCGTGCAGGATCTCCAGCAGCGCGCCGTGGTCCGAGGATCCGTCCGCGCGCTGCGTCACCGGGTAGAACAGCGGGTCCGTGTCGTACTGGTCGATGAAGGTCTCGCGCAGGAAGGGCGCGTAGGGCTGGTCCAGCGGCAGGATGGCGATGTGGCGTGGCAGATCGGTGCGGCGGCCGGTGACGGTCAGCAACTCGTTCGCCAGGAAGTTGAACCAGGCGTCGGAGAAGCTGAAGCCGATGAAGACGAGGTGCGCCTGCGCCCAGAGGTTGCGGACCAGGCGGCTGTAGGGGCCGGTGCGGTAGGCCTCGCGGTACTCGCCCGCGCCGAGGACGACCGTGTCGGAGCGTTCGTAGATGCCGTGCGCGAACAGCACGGGGCAGGCGTGTTCCCGGAAGACGTCGCGCGTGTTCCAGCGCTCGACCGCATCGTGGTCACGGTGCGTGGCGTAGCCGGTGGCGGTGATGCCGGGGCGGAGCGCGAGGCGCGCGGCGAGCAGGCCAGGATCGAAATTGGTGGTGACGAAGCCCTGGAAGGGCAGCCGCATCAGCGCGGCCTGGACCGGGGTGAATTGGTTGCCGTCGGCGCCGGCGCGCAGGCGGAAGATCGCGCGGAGCGCGGCGGCGTAGGGGCCGTCGCCGAGCGCCTGCTTGATGCCGCGCACCGCCTGGTCGGGCCGGTCCTTCGCGGCGCGCAGCCAGGCCTCGCGGGTCGCGGTGTCGGCGCCGCGGGCCTTCGCCGCGTCGGCGAGTTGCGTGATCAGCCCCTGCCAGAGCGGGTAGAGGCCGGCGGAGGCGCCGGCGCCGACGAAGCCGATGGCCTCGCCGCCGTCGAGCAACGCGCGCAGCCGCTCGAAGGCGTGCGGATTGCCCGGGATATCCCGCCAGGACATGGCCTCTTGCCGATGCTCCTCGGTTGCATCCGGCAGGGTGATGGAGGCTGGATCGCTCCGCAAGCGCGGCACCGCGGTGCGCCACGCCCCGCAGCAAAGAGGCAGAAAACGATGATGGGGGGCGTGGGGGGAAGAAGCGTCTTCTTCCCCCCACACCTCGCGCCGCCAGAGGCTGGAACGGCGCCGCCGCATTCACCGATCGGCAACGCCGCCCGTCCACTCTCCCCGTGCTCCGACCGGGTCCCCCTCGCATGTCCCCAGCCTCCCGCCACAACCTTCGCGCCTTCGGCCCGGCGCAGGGCCGCACCATCGTCTTCGCGCATGGCTATGGCTGCGACCAGAACATGTGGCGCTTCGTCGCCCCCGCCTTCGCGGCCGACCATCGCGTCGTGCTGTTCGACCTGGCGGGCTGCGGCGGCGCCGATCCGGCGCTGCATGATCCGGTGCGCCATGCCAGCCTGCAGGGCCATGCGGAGGATCTCTGCGCCCTGCTGCAGGATCTCGGGCGCGGGCCGGTGGTCTTCGTCGGCCACTCGGTCAGCGCGATGATCGGCGCCCTCGCCAGCCTGCGCGACCCCGGGCTGTTCGAGGCCCTGGTGATGGTCGGTCCCTCGCCCTGCTACCTGAACGACGGCGACTATCCCGGCGGCTTCGCGCGCGCGGACATCGAGGGCCTGCTGGACCTGCTCGACGGCAACCACCACGCCTGGGCGGCGCAGATGGCGCCGCTGATCATGGGCAATCCGGAGCATCCGCAGCTCGCCGCCGAGCTGGAGGCGAGCTTCTGCCGCATGGACCCGGAAGCGGCGCGGATCTTCGCGCGCGTCACCTTCACCGCCGATTGCCGCGCCGAGATGCCGCTGCTCGGCGTGCCGACCCTGATCCTCCAGTCGCAGGACGATGCCGTCGCCGCCGTGGCGGTCGGCGACTGGCTGGCCGACCGCATCCCGGCCAGCCGCCTCGTGCATCTCGGCGCGCGCGGGCATTGCCCGCATGTCAGCGCGCCGGAGGAGACGGCCCGGGCCATCCGCGCCTGGCTGGGATGAACGGAAACGTGGCGGAGCATGACTGCGCGCCGCCGTGGGCAACCGACGCGCTGGCGGACTACCGGGGCTTCTACGACACCGCGCCCTGCGGCTACGTCACCCTGCTGCGCGACGGCACCATCCTCGGCGCGAACCGCACACTGCTCGGCTGGATCGGGCGCGACGCCGAGGGACCGCCGCGCGGCCTCGCGCTCCGCGACATCCTGACCGCGCCGAGCTGGATCGTGGTCTCCATGAAGTGCCTGCCCGTCCTGGCGATGCACGGGGAGGTGCGCGAGATCGCCCTCGACCTGCGCCGGGCCGATGGCGCAATCCTGCCGGTGCTGGCGACCTTCCAGCGGGGGGACGACACGCCGCTCATCCGCGGCCTCCTGTTCGATGTGCGGGAGCGCCGGCTGTATGAGCGCGAGTTGCTCGCGGCCCGCCGCGCGGCCGAGGAGGCCGGCGCGCGGCTGTCCGCGGTGCTGGAGGCCACCACCGACGGGGTGCTGCTGGTCGGGTCCGACTGGCGCGTCGCCTATGTGAACCCGAGCGCCGCGCGGTTCCTGCCGGCGGCGCGCGTCGGGACCCCGCTCCACGAGGCGTTCCCATCCCCGGAGGAGGGCGCCGTGCACAGCGCCGTCGCGGCCGCGATGGACGGGGCGACGCCCGAGCCCGTGCAGGAGCGGCTCGGCGCCGAGACCTGGCTCTCGGTCGCGGCGCATCCGGCGCCGGGGGGCGGCGTCGCCGTGTTCTTCCGCGACGTCACGCTGCAGCGCCAGGCCGAGGCGGAGCGCCAGCGCGCTGCCGACCGCATCGCGTTCCTGGCCAGCCACGATGCGCTCACCGGACTGCACAACCGCTCGCTCTTCGCGACCCGGCTGCGCGCGGCGCTGGCCGAGACCGATGGCCGCGTGGCGGTGCTGTGCCTCGACCTCGACCGCTTCAAGCAGGTGAACGACCGGCTCGGCCACGCTGCCGGCGATGCGCTGCTGAAGGCCGTGGCCGGCCGGCTGCGGTCCGGGCTGCGGCCCGAGGACATGGCGGCGCGGTTCGGCGGCGACGAGTTCGCCGTGGTGCTGGCGAGCGCCGCACGGTTCGGCCCCCCCGACCGCGAGGCCGCCGCCAGGTCCCTGGCGGCCCGCATCATCCAGACCCTCAGCGCGCCCTATGCCCTCGGCGGCGAGCAGGCGGAGATCGGCGCCTCGGTCGGCATCACCCTCGCGGACGGGCGGGACGCCGATCCCGACCGGCTGCTGCAGGAGGCCGATCTCGCGCTCTACGCCGCGAAGCGCGCCGGGCGCGGGCGGCACGCCGTGTTCCGCCCGGCCATGATGGAGGAGCAGCGCTTCCGCCTGGAGCTCGGCGACGCGCTCCGGCTCGGGCTGCAGCGCGGCGAGCTCCGGCCGCACTACCAGCCGGCGGTCGATGTCGCGACGCGAAGCCTGCGCGGCTACGAGGCGCTGCTGCGCTGGGAGCGACCGGGCCATGGGCTGGTCTCGCCCGCCGCCTTCATGGCGGCCGCCGAGGAGACCGGCCTGATCGTGCCGCTCGGCGCCATGGTGCTCGACCAGGCCTGCCGCGACGCGGCCGCCTGGCCCGACCGGCGCCTCCGCGTCGCCGTCAACCTCGCCCCGCTCGAGCTGCGCGACGATGCGCTGGTCGATCGGGTGGTCGGGTCGCTCGACCGGGCCGGCCTGGCGCCGGAGCGGCTCGAGCTGGAGATCACCGAGGGCGTCCTGCTCGACCGGACGGAGCTCGTCCAGGCCCGGATGAAGCGGCTGCGCGGCCTCGGCGTCACCTTCGCGCTCGATGATTTCGGCACCGGCTCCTCCTCCCTGGCCTCGCTGCGCGACTTCCCGTTCGGCCGCGTGAAGATCGACGGGACCTTCGTCCGGCAGGTCGAGGGGTGCGACGCGGACGCGGCCGTCGTCGAGTATGTCGCCGGCCTCGCGCGGCGGCTCGGCATGGCCTGCACCGCCGAGGGGGTGGAAAGCGAGGGGCAGTTCCGCCTGGTCACCCGGGCCGGGTGCACCGAGGCGCAGGGCTATGCCTTCGGCCGCCCGGTCGAGCAGGCCGAGCTGCTCGGCACCGCCGAGGCGCCAGGGGGGCGCGAGCCCGCCTGGCTGGTCAGCCTGTCGGACGTGACCTGACGCCCCGCCGACCGCGCCCGCGCGCGCAGTCCCGCCTTCACCGCCTCGGCCGTCGCGGCATGCGGGGTGCGGCTTACTGCCACCCGGCGTCGGCCTTGGGTGATGCGCGGACGGGACCGTGATGCATACGGGTGGCGCGCTCGTCGCGGGGGGAAGAAGACGCTTATTCCCCCCGGAGCCCCCCATCATCGCCTTCTGGCACGTGTTCTCCGTGGCTTGGGGGACTGCCCAGGGGGCGAAGGGAGTGGGTTTGGCGCTACCCCGCCCGCGGATGCGCCCGCCGCCAGGTCGCCAGCAGCGCCGCCGCGTCGACCGCCGTGTAGCGCTGCGTCGTCGACAGGCTGGCATGGCCGAGCAATTCCTGGATCACCCGCAGATCCGCGCCACCCCCCAGCAGGTGCGTCGCGAAGCTGTGCCGCAGCGCGTGCGGCGTCGCATGCTCCGGCAGGCCCGCCAGCCGCCGGTAGTGCCGCAGCGAGGCGCGGGCGACCGCCGGGTCGAGCCGCGCGCCGCGCGCGCCGAGGAACAGCGGCGCCTCCGCCGGCGCGCCCGGGCGCAGCCGCAGATAGGCCGCGATCGCCTGGCGCACCACCGGCAGCACCGGCACCAGCCGCGTCTTGCCGCCCTTGCCGGTGACGCGCAGCGCCGCCGTCTCCCCCTCCCGCGGCGCGTCGCGCACATCGAGGGCGAGCGCCTCGCCGATGCGCAGCCCGGTGCCGTAGAGCAGGGTGAACAGCGCGACGTCGCGCGCGGCCTGCAGCGCCGGGACCTCCGCCCGCGCCGGGTCGTGCACCGAGCCGACCTCGGACGCGACCTCGCGCGCCTGGGCGGGGCTGAGCGCGCGCGGCACCGGCGGGACCCGGCGCGGCCCGCGCACGGCCGCGAGCGCGGGGACCGGCAGCGCCTCCTCGCGCGCCAGCCAGCGCAGGAAGCCGCGCAGCGCGGCCAGCTGGCGGGCGCGGGTCGCGACCCCCGCCCCCGCCCCCGCCCGCGCGGCGAGGAAGCCGCGCAGATCGGCCGGGGTCAGCGCGGCCAGCGCCGCCAGGTCCGGCTCGCCCCCCAGGTGCCGGGTCAGGAAGGCGAGGAAATCCTCGAGGTCCCGGCCATACGCGACCAGCGTGTTGGCGGCCGCCCGGCGCTCCCGCCCCAGCCAGAGCAGGTAGCGCGCGCGGAGCGCCGCCGCCCCGGTCGGGCCCGCCGCCGGCGGGGCGGGGTCAGCCGGCATGCGCCGCCGCCCTCGGCTCCGCCGCCGCCGCGTCCGCCTGGGTCGCATCCGCCGCCGCCGCGCCGCGCGCCGCGCCGCCCGCCCGGAGGTTCCAGTGCCCCTTCCCCCGGTAGGAGGCCGCGCAATGCATCGCGACGCACCCCGCGACCTCCCAGCGCTCGAGGATCCGCACCCCGCGCAGCGCCTGCTCGACCGGCGCCGCCGCCGCCGCGAGCGCCTGCGCGAAGGCGCGGGTGACGAGCCCGGGCCCGGTGGCCAGCCAGACCACCTCGCTGTCGCCGCGCAGCACCGCCTGCACCGCCTGGCGCAGCGCCGCGGCGATCACCCCGTGCCGCGGCACGCAGCCGATCAGGTTGTTGCCGAGCGTGCCGTATTCCTCCTGGTAGCCGAGCAGGCGCACCCCCGGCGGGGCGAGCCCGTCGACCGGACCGAGCGCCCGGTCATCCGCATCCGCCCAGAACCCGCCCTCCCGGTGCAGCATGGCCAGGCGGAACAGGTCGGCGCGCATCGCCGGCTGGCGGGCCCGGCGGAAGGCCGCGGCCACCGCCGGATGGTGGTGGCGCAGCAGCCAGGCCAGGGCCGACATGTCGTCGAAGCGCTGCACCAGCGCGTTCGGGTTCGCCGCCCGCCAGCCCTCCATCATCGCCGCGATGTCGGGCGGCGGGTCGGGCGTGTTCCAGAATTGCGTGACCCGGGCGGGGATCCGCTCCTCGCCCGGCAGGGGCGAGGCGGCGGCGCGGGCCAGGGTGCCGGCCTGGCGCAGCGCCACCAGCAGCGAAACCGCCGCGGCGGTCGAATCCGGGTTCTCCGCCACCGCCGCGCGCAGCGGGGCGATCCGCGCCACCGCCGGCCGGCGCCCGAGCGTCGCCGCCAGCCGGTCGCGCAGCGCGGCGTCGAGGTCGAACTCGTCGAGCAGGTGGCCGAGCAGGTGCTGCGAGGCCTGCACGTGCCGCCCCTGCAGCCGCGCATAGCCGCGCGCGCGGTCGGCATAGGTCGCCAGGTCCCGCCGCGCCTCGCGCAGCCGCAGGCGCAGCAGGCCGATGCGGGCGATCTGCTGCCAGGGCTCGACCGCATCGGGCTGCAGGCGCGCGGCCTCGGCGAAGCGCGCGGCGGCCTCCTCCAGGTCCCAGGCATTGGCCGCGACCCAGCCGGCCAGCTCGGCCGCCAGCGCCTGTTCCGCCGGCGGGCCCTGCGGCGCCTCCTCCAGCAGCCGCGCCTGCGCCTCGATCGGGTCGGCCCGCAGCGCCAGGCGGAGGCGCCGGGACCACAGGCCGAAATGCTTCGGGTGGCGCGCCCGCCCGGCCTCGGCCTCGGCGCGCGCGGCCGGCCAGTCGCCGGCCTCGGTCAGCAGCAGGACGCGCTGCGCGATCAGCTCCGGGTCGCCCTCCGCCGGCGTGCCGGCGGCGTCGAGCGCGGCAAGCGCGGCCGCGGGCTCGCCCAGCCCCTGCAGCGCGGCGGCGGCGCCGATGCGCCCGGGCCCCTCCCCGCCGGGCAGGGCGGCGGCGGCGCGGAAGCATTCCAGCGCCTCCGCATGCCGGTTCGCGAGCTGGAGCATCCAGCCGAGCGCCATCAGCGGCTTCGGCGCCGCCCCGCCCACCCGGGCGACGGCGCGGCGCAGCGTCGCCTCGG